>JAWLCG010000142.1:0-11455 GCA_041687295.1 Phycisphaerae bacterium
ACGGGGCCGCCTGGGGGTCGCCGTCTTCACGCTGTCGGGCGGGCACGGCCCGCCGACGACGGCGGGGAGGCGTCCGACAAACAGGACGTACCGCAAAGCGTCGTCCAAGGAAAGGATTGCACATGACCCTGTTGGTGAACAAGAGCGTCCCCGGCCGATGGTCGGCGGCGTGGTGCTGGAGTGCCGAGCGGGGCGGGCCGAACCTGACGGTCCGCCGCTTCCGCCGACCGTTCGAGCTGGACAGCGTGCCCGAGTCGTTCGTCGTCTTCGTCAGCGCCGACAGCCGATACGTACTCCGCGTCAACGGCCAGGTGGCCGGGCGGGGGCCCCTCAAGGGCCAGATCGAGAAGTACCACTACGAGGCCTGCAACATCGCCGAGCACCTCCGGCCGGGACTCAATGTCCTATCGGCCGAGGTGCGATGGTTTGGCCTGAACGCCCCCAACAGCGAGATCCACACGGGCTTCGCAGGCTTCCTGCTGCAGGGCCCCGCCGGGGCCGGCCTGGACACGCCGGGCCAGTGGAAGGTGCAGGTGGACCGCGCCATCGAGCCGGACACCACGCCGTACATCGCCAACGCACACCAGTTCCTCGACCACACCGAGCGCGTCGACGCCCGGCTCATCCCCGCGGGCTGGACGGAGCCGGACTTCGACGACAGCGATTGGGAGCCGGCGCAGTTCTTCGCCGCCGCCGACTGGCCCGACACGTGGGGCGAGACGGCCCCCATCTGGGACCTGCACCCCCGGCCCGTGCCGGCGCTGACGGAGGAGCCCCGGCGGTTCGCCCGCACCATCGAAGACATGAAGCCCGCGGCCCACCGCTTCGGCGATGCGCCCACCGGCTGGTCGCTCGAGGCCGGCCAGGGCGGCGAGATCGTCCTGGACGCCGGTGCCCTGACGACGGGCTACCTGCAGCTGCACTTCACCGGCGGGGCGGGGCGCGAGGTGCAGGTCATCTACGCCGAGGCCATCGGCACCTGGACCCAGCACGAACGCCGAGGGCGCCACTACACCAAGGCCATCCGCGACGACCTGTCCGCCGGGGTGGTCGACGGCTACCGCGACACCGTGACGCTGCCCGGCGGGTCGTTCACCTACGAGCCGTTCCACTGGCGGACGTTCTGGTTCGTCCGCATTGTCATCGGCCCCGGCGACGCGCCGGTAAGCCTCGACGACGTGCGCTACCGCTTTACGACCTACCCCGTCGAGCTGGGCGCAAGCTACGAGTCATCCGCGCCCGATTCGGCGAAGATGCTCGAGGTCAGCTGGCGGACGTTGCAGCTGTGCACGCACGAGACGTACGAGGACTGCCCCTACTACGAGCAGCTGCACTACCTGTGGGACTCGCGGATCGAGGCGCTGTGCGGCCTGGCGATGGCGGGCGACACGACCATGCCCAAGCGGTCGCTGAAACTCTACCGCGACTCGCTCGAGCCGACGGGCCTGCTACACTGCCGCGTGCCGAGCCGGCGGCGGCATCGGCTGCCGTTCTTCGCCCTGGCGTGGGTGCTGATGCTGCACGACTACTGGCGTTGGGTGGGCCCACAGGAGCGGGACTTCGTCCGCTCGTGTCTGTTCGCCGCCGACGGCGTGCTGGTGTGGTTCCGCAACCTGCTGCGGGAGGACGGCTTCCTCGGGCCGGTGCCGCACTGGAGCCCGCTGCCCGGCTCGATGGGCGAGGCCGCCCACAAGGGCGGCTCGGTCTTCATGACCAGCCTGTACGCCTGGGCCCTGGAGTCGGCCGCCGAGCTGCACGAGCAGGCCGGCGATCCCGTCGACGCCGAGCGCTGGCGCCCCCTGGCCGAGCGCCTGCGCGGGGCCGTGCGCGAGAAGGCCTGGAGCGAGGCCGAGGGCCTGTTCACCGAGGCGCCCGGCCTGGTCGGCGGCACGCTGGGCCAGCGGACCCAGGCGATGGCGATCCTGTCCGGCGCCGCCACGGCCGAGCAGACCGCCCGCATCATGGATCGGCTGGCGAGCGACCCGAAGATCGGCAAGAGCGGCACGGTCGAGGGCTACTACTTCGCCCGCGCCCTGGAGAAGGCGGGCCGGTACGACCTGTTCGACCCGGCCCTGCTGCCCCAGTGGCGTGACATGCTCGACAAACACCTCTCCACCTGGCGCGAGGGCGGCGAGCCCGGCCGCAGCGATTGCCACGCCTGGACGGCCTGGCCGGCCGTCGACTTCCTCACCTGCGTGCTGGGCATCCAGCCGGCCAAACCGGGCTTCGCCGAGATCCGCATCCGTCCGCACACCGAGACCTACACCTTCGCCCGCGGCCAGATGCCCACCGTTGTCGGCACGGTCCGTGTCGAGTGGACCCGCGACGAGAACGGCCAGGTAAGTCTCAAGGCCCAGACCCCCGCCGGCGTGCCCACCGTCGTCGAACTGCCCGGCCAGGAGCCCCGCCGCTTCGAGCAGGGCGGCGAAATCGAGATGTAGGGCGGGCCCCGGCCCGCCGCGAGGGCGACTGCCGCCACCACCGCGGCGCCTGACGCCATCGACGGCGGGCAATTGCCCGCCCTACGGGCCTCGCTGCGCTCGAAGGGAGCCTGCGCGTGGCCGGTAGGGCACATGGGTTCTCGCCGCCGCGTCAGCGGGGGCGAGGTTCCGCGTGCCGCGATGGCGTCTGGCCATGCGAACCGCTCCGCTACGCTCCGCGAACCTGCGTGCCCTACGGCTGGCGTCTTTTCGGGGGTTTTCTGGAACATCGGGCCTGTCGTGCTGTCTGGTCTGGCAGAGGGCCACTGAGCGAGGATGGCACGTGGACGACGGCGACGACGAGTTGGTGGGGCTGTACCTCCAAGGCGACATCGACGCCTTCGACGCCCTGTTCGACCGCCACTATGGGGCGGTGTACAGCTTCGCCCGGATGATGCTCGGTGACGCCGGCGAGGCCGAGGACGTGCTGCAGGAGACCTTCCTGGCCGTCGCCCGCTCGGCCGGCAGCTATCGCGGCCCGGGGCGGTTCCGCACCTGGCTGCTGCGGATCGTCCGCAATCGCTGCCTCAACCGCCTCGACGCCCGCCGGGCGCGGCAGGTGCTGCTGCGGGCGGGGCCGCTGGAGGGGGTCGAGATCATCGCCGCGGGTGGCCGGCCCGACCAGCAGGCCGTCACCGCCGAGTGCCAGGCCGCCCTGGAGGCGGCCCTGATCCAGCTGCCCGATCGCCAGCGTGAGGCCCTGGTGCTGTTCGCGTACGAACGGCTGGCGTATCGGCAGATCGCCGAGGTGCTCGACGTGCCGGTCAACACCGTCAAGACGCTGATCCACCGCGCCCGGGCCGAGCTGGCCCTGCGCCTGGACGGCCAGGAGTAGATGCCATGGACTGCCCGTTCGATGACGAATCGCTGGCCGCCTACGCCGCCGGGGAGCTCTCGGCCGAGGGCGCCCAACCCGTCGAGGCCCACCTGGCCGAGTGCGACCCCTGCCGCCATCGGGTCAAGGCCCTTCGGCGGGTGGATGCGGCCCTGGCCCGCGTCGTGCCGCATCGGCCGGCGGCGGGGGGGCTGCTGAACGTCCGCCGGGCCCTGGCGGGGCAACTGCGGACTGCGGGGCCGGAGGTGCTGACGCTGGAGGAGGTGGCCGAGCTGCTCCGCCTGGGCCCGGCCGAGATGGACGAGGTCGCCGGCGAGCTGCCCGCCTTCGAGTTGGCCGGGCGGGTCCGCGTGCGGCGGGCGAAGCTGACGGAGTGGATCGAGCAGCGCGAGAGCCGGTTCCAGTCGGCGGCGGAGGGCCACCGGGTGGCCCGGTCGCTTCGGCTGCACAGCGAAAGGAACGCGTCATGAGCAGTCCCGAGACCCAAGACTGGCCGCGGGGCGAGCGCGGCAACCAAGCGTCGTTCTGGGACATGCTGGCCCGGGGGCTCGAACGGGGCGAGCGGCTCGGCGAGGTGCTGGCCGCCGCCCGCCAGCGAATGCAGGGCACGGACCTGGAGGTGCCGGCCGAGCGGCTCTGGACCGACGTGATGGCGGGCATGACGCTCTCAGACGCGCTGGCCGGCCAGCCGGCGGTCTTCAGCGGGGGCATGCGGGCGATCGTCCGCGTGGGCGAGGTGCTGGGCCGGCCCGAGCATGGGCCCCGGCACGTGCTCGACGGGCTGCTGGCGTCGGCCCTGCCGCTGGTGGGCGAGCCGACGAGCGATGCGCCCGCTCCGTTCTGGCGCGAGCTGGGCTGGCTGCTGCACAGCGGCGTGCCGAGCCTGCAGGCCCTGGACACCGCCCACGCCGAGCGCGCCGCTGGCACGCCGCTGGCCGAGGCCGCCCAGGCCATGCGCCGCGCCACCATGGAGGGCCGAACCTTCGCCGAGGGCCTCGTCGGCCATGAGGACGCCGTCGGCGGCCCCCGGGCCATCCGCCGCGTCAGCGACGGCGAGGCCCAGGGCAACCTCGACGCGCAGCTGCTCGCCCTGGCAGACGAGCTGGGCGGAGCCGAGCCGCCGCCGCCCTCGCCCGAGGGGGCCGCCCGCCGCACCGTCAGCATGATCCTGCTGGCGGCCACCCAGGCCCGGGCCAGCGGTGTCCACATCGAACCGGGCACCGATGGCGGCGTCCGCGTCCGCTACCGCATCGACGGCGTCCTGCAGGAGGCGCCGGCGGTCCACCACGACGAGCCGCTGCCGACCGGCAAGGCCCAGCCGCTAGTGGACGACCTCAAGCGGATGGCCAACCTCGACCTCGCCGACCGCCGCCAGCCCCAGGACGGCCGGGCCGAGATCGTCGTCGACGATAGGCCCTTCGACCTGCGGATCTCCGTCCTGCCGACGTTCTACGGCGAGCGGGCGGCTGTGCGGGTGCTGCGGAAGGACTCGGTCATGTTCAACGTGCCGGCCATGGTCTGCGAGCCGGCCGACGTCGAGCGGGTCCGCCGCCTGTGCCATCTGCCCAGCGGTCTGGTCATCACGGCTGGGCCGGCCGGCTCGGGCAAGACCACGCTGCTGTACGGCATGCTCAAGGAGGTCGATCGCCAGCACGCCAACGTGATGAGCGTCGAGGACCCGGTCGAGTTTCTGCTCGACGGCGTCGCCCAGGTGCAGGTCGCCCCGGCCCAGGGGCTGACGTTCGCCCGCATCCTCCGCAGCCAGATGCGGCAGGACCCCGACGTGATCATGGTCGGCGAGATCCGCGACATCGAGACGGCCCGCGTGATGGTGGAGGTCGCCCTGTCGGGCCACCTGCTGTTGACGCAGATGCACGCTGACGACGCGCCGGCCGTCCTGGTCCGGCTTTTGCAGCTGGGGATCGAGCCGTTCCTGCTCAACGCGGCCATCAGGGGCGTCATCGCCCAACGGCTGATCCGCAAGCTCTGCCCCGAGTGCCGCCGAGCCGTCGAGCCCGACTGGCAGGCCCTGCCGCCCGAGGCCCGCGACTGGCTGGCAGAGGTGGAGGGTCCGCGGTTCTTCGAGCCCGTCGGCTGCCAGACGTGCGTGGCAGGCAACGGCTACCGGGGACGGATGGCGATTCATGAAATCCTCGAGCCGGGCCCCGCCCTGCGCCAGGCCGTCGCCGCCGGCGCCGACGAGGCCGAGCTTCGCGCTGCGGCGGGCCAGGACGGCCTGCGGACGTTGCTGCACGACGGTGTGCGCAAGGCGGCTCAGGGCCTGACGAGCCTCAGCGAGGTCCTCCGCGTCGTGCCGGTGGGGGGTAAGAGTTAGACCGTCTGGCTCGCGCACCCGCAGGCGCAATGCGGTCTAGCGTGGCCGGGCGGGGCCGGTGCTGTGACGCACGCTGAGCGTGGGCGACACGACGAGCCGCTGGCCCCGGGGTCGGCGGCGTGCCTGCGCGTCGGTGATCAGCTCGAGGACCAGTCGGCCGGCCTGCAGGCCGATGTCGGAGAGGCGATGGCTGACGGTGGTCAGCGGCGGGGCGATCAGCTGGGCGAGGGGCCCATCGTCGAAGCCGACGACCGAGACGTCCTGGGGTACTTGCAGGCCGGCCTGCTGCAGGGCCTGCATGGCGCCGATGGCCACGACGTCGTTGTAGCCGACGATGGCGGTGAAGTCGGGGTCCTGGGTGAGCCGTTCGGACAGGGCGGCCTGGGCGGCCTGGGCGGCATTGGCCAGGCGATCGCTGCTGCGCCGGTCGGCGTAGCGGATCGACGCGCCCTGCAGGGCGGCGTCCCAGGCGGCGGTGATGAACGCCTGCTCGCGCCCGGTGGTGGGACTGTCGCCCCACTGGTCGGGCCCCAGCCAGAGCACGCGGCGATGGCCCAGCTCGGCCAGGTGCTGCACCGCCAGGGCCACGCCCGCCACCTCGTCCAGCGCCACTGAAGGCAGGTCCGTCTGGAAGGGCGGGTCCAGCACCACCACCAGCAGCTCTCGCATGTCGGGCTCGGCGAGCGTCTGGCCATCTCGCAGGTTACTCGCCCGGCCGGGGATGATCAGGCCGTCCAGCATCCGCTGGCGGAGGCCCATCACGCCCCGATCCACGGCCCCGGTTCGGCCGGCGTTGCGGATGAGCATGAGGTTGTAGCCCTCGTCCTGAATGGCGGCATGCACGCCGCCGCAGATGCCGTTGAAGTACAGCGAGCCCGTCTCGGACACCCCGGGCAGCTGCATGGCCACGCCGACCACGTGCGCCCGCCCGAGGCGCATCGAGCGGGCGTGGTAATTGGGGACGTAACCGACTTCCTGGGCGGCCTGGCGCACCCGCATCGCGCAGAGTTCGGTAATTCCCACGGTCGTGTGCTTGCCGCGCAGCACCGCGCTGACGGTGCTGATACTCACGTGGGCACGCTTGGCTACGTCAGACAGATTCGGCATCGTCGGTCGACCTCCACGGCCCGCACGGCATCACACGGGCCTCGTCGGTAGTTTACAACAACGTTGCAGTTTACGCAAGGGGTTCTCTGCGTCAGCCGGGCGCACACCGATCGAGCCTGCGAGAACAGGACCAAAGTCTTCACATGATGGAGGGGAATGAAAAAAGGGAGGCAGATTTCGTCTTGACATACCGCCGATCTACTATAACCTTGCAGATAGCGGGACACATCCGCCCGGACCCGAGCCCTCCGGGCGGCCAACAACTCTCTTGAAGCAGGAGGTGGATCATGCGTTGTTGCGCGCTTCTCGTGCTGACCTTGTGCGCATCTCTCGTGGTATCCGCATCGGGGGCCGTTCTGGTCAGCGAGACCTTTGACTACCCTGCGGGCAATCTGCATGGGGGCAACGGCGGGACGGGCTTCACCGGACCGTGGCAGGCGCAGGGCGACCTGCCGCCCGGCCAGCCCCAGCCCCAGTCGCTCCAGGAGATCCCGGTGCTGGCCGGTCCGGTGGCGTATGAAGGCTACGCGGCCCTGGGTAACTCGGTGCTGACCACGACCCGCACCAGCGGCTCGCAGGTCGAGGGCGACCTGATGCACGGCGACCGCCCGATCGTCCCGATCAGCACGGCCCAGCAGTCGACGCTGTTCATGGGCTTCAGCTACCAGAAGCTCAAAGTGTACTCCTCGGATGGCCGAAGCGGCCTGATCGAGCTGTTCGACAGCAGCGATCCGGACAAGTCCCTGCGCGTGTGCCACTACCGCGGCCTGGTGTCGGATGTCATCGGCCCGGACGGTCAGCCCACCGGCACGACCGCCAACGAGGTCAACTTCATGGTGTCGCTGGGCGGCCTGCGCAACTCGCCGGCCGGTCTGAGCGAGCCCTTCACTTGGCAGAGCTCCAGCGCCATCGGCTTCGACACGCCCCTGTTCGTGCTGACCAAGTTCGTCTTCGATGCCGACTACACGCTGGCGCTACTGAGCTTCTACTACTCGCCCGAGGCCCTGCCCACCGAGGAACCGGCGGTGTGGGACGCGTGGGTCTCGGTTCCCGAGGCCTGGAACCTCGACCTCGACACCCTGCGCCTGCGGGCCGAGGGCGAGAACCGCAAGGGCATCATCAGCGAGGTCCGCGTCGGCACCGAGGTAGGCGACGTCCTGCTGGTGCCCGAGCCGGCGAGCCTGGGCCTGCTGGGCCTGGGCGGGCTGCTGCTGCGGCGGCGACGGTAAGGCCTAATCTAGGCGGGCCCCCTGGCCGCCGAAAGGAGTACGC
Source organism: Phycisphaerae bacterium (assembly GCA_041687295.1). Classification (GTDB taxonomy): domain Bacteria; phylum Planctomycetota; class Phycisphaerae; order SM23-33; family FEN-1343; genus JAWLCG01. Next base: position 8,030 of record JAWLCG010000142.1, read on the forward strand.
CCATGTTGTCTGTTGACCCCTTTGTGCGCCTGTGGCTAGGCGCGGTCTTAGCCATGGGCCTGATCCTGTCGGCCCCCGTCGCGTCGGCGGAGCTGCTGGTGTCGGAAACCTTCGACTACCCCGTTGGCAGCCTGCACGGCCAGAACGGCGGGATCGGCTTTGCGGGGGCCTGGCAGGCGCAGGGCGACCTGCCGGCCGGTCAGCCCCAGCCCCAGTCGCTGCAGGAGTTCCCGGTCCTGGCCGGTGCGGTGGCGTATGAAGGCTACGCGGCCCTGGGTAACTCGGTGCTGACCACGACGCGCAGCAACGGCTCGCAGGTCGAGGGCGACCTGATGCAGGCCGACCGCCCGATCGTCCCGATCAACACGGCCCAGCAGTCGACGCTGTTCATGGGCTTCAGCTACCAGAAGCTCAAAGTATACTCCTCGGATGGCCGAAGCGGCCTGATCGAGCTGTTCGACAGCAGCGATCCGGACAAGGTCCTGCGGGTGTGCCATTACCGCGGCCTGGTGTCGGACGTCATCGGCCCGGACGGCCTGCCCACCGGCACGACCGCCAACGAGGTCAACTTCATGGTGTCGATGGGCAGCCTGCGCAACTCGCCGGCCGGCCTGAGCGAGCCTTTCACCTGGCAGAGCTCCAGCGCCATCGGCTACAACGTGCCGTTGTTCGTGCTGACCAAGTTCGTCTTTGACGCCGACTACACGCTGGCGCTACTGAGCTTTTGCTACTCGCCCGAGGCCCTGCCCACCGAGGAGCCGGCGGTATGGGACGCGTGGGTCTCGATTCCCGAGGCCTGGGGTCTGAACATCGACACCCTGCGCCTGCCGGCCGAGGGCGAGGGTCGCAAGGGCGTTATCAGCGAGGTCCGCGTCGGCACCGAGGTAGGCGACGTGTTGCTGGTGCCCGAGCCGGCGAGCCTGGGCCTGCTGGGCCTGGGCGGGCTGCTGCTGCGGCGACGGTAAGACCTAACGTTGGCGGCCTGCCTGCCGCCGAAAGGAGTACCCCCATGTTGTCTGTTGCCCCCTTTGTGCGCCTCTGGCTAGGCGTGGCCTTAGCCATGGGCCTGATCCTGTCGGCTCCCGTCGCGTCGGCGGAACTGCTGGTGTCGGAAACCTTCGACTACCCCGTTGGCTGCCTGCACGGCCAGAACGGCGGGATCGGTTTTGCGGGCGCCTGGCAGGCGCAGGGCGACCTGCCGGCCGGTCAGCCGACGACCAGTTCGTGGCAGGAGTTCCGCGTGCAGGCCGATCCAATCGCCTACCCGGGCTACGACGCCCTGGGCCGAGCGATCGGCACGCAGACCACTTCGGCTAACAGCCTGTCCGCGGGCGACCTGCGACAGGCTGACCGCCCGATCGTGTCGCTCAGTTCGGCCGAGCATGACACGCTGTACCTGGGCTTTTCCTACGTGAAGACCGGCGCGTACGGCGCGGGCACCGGCTCGAGCGTGCTGGAGCTGATCGATAGCGCCCGCCCCGGGCAGTCGCTCGAGATCGGCCATTCGCGGCTCGGTGTGTCCTCGCCGGTTATTGGCCCGGACGGGCAGCCCACCGGCGGCTCGGCCTACAGTGTGCACTTTCATCTCAGCCTGGGCGAGACCCGCAGCATGGTGGTCGAGCCGTTCTCGTGGCACACCTCATCGACGGGTGGGCTGAATGTGCCCTACTTCATGCTGGTCAAGCTGGTGTTCATGGAGGACGTTACCGTCGCCCTGCTGAGCTACACCTGCGCGCCGGACGCCCTGCCCACAGAGGACCCCCTCTGGGATGTCTGGGTGGGCGTGGACCCGATGGACCTGAACATCGATACCCTGCGCGTCCACGCCCAAAGCCGCAACTATGCCGGCCGGGTTGACGACATCCGCATCGGCTCGACGCTGCAGGACGTGTTGCTGGTGCCCGAGCCGGCGAGCCTGAGTCTGCTGGGACTGGCCGGGCTGCTGCTGGGCCGCAAGCGCTGACGTGACCGAGTGTGTCGAGTGATCCGCATGAGCCCACAACCATTCATAGGGAGACGTACCATGAGCAAGCGATTCGCTTTTGTGCTGGCAGCCGTCGGGCTGCTGAGTTTCACCGCCGGGGCCTGGGGACAGGTGAGCAATGTCCACAGCACCTTCTCCGGCGACCCGACCTCGGAGGTCACTGTCAGCTGGCGGACGCCGCCGTTCGGCGGCACGAGCATGCAGTATGGTCTGACGAGCGATCTGGGCAGCTCGGCCACGGGCTCGGCGTTTCTCAGCTCGGGCGGTTTCCAGCACCACGTCACGCTCTCGGGCCTGCAGCCGAACACCACCTACTACTATAAGCCCGCCGGCGGCGGCCCGCTGGGCACGTTCAAGACCGCCCCGGCCGACAACAGTCACTTCCGCTTCGCCGTCATCGGCGACGTGCAGGGCTACTCGTCGGTTTCGGGCAAGTGGACGGCGGCCTCGAACTTCCTGGCCGGGCAGGACCTGCTGTTCTGGGTTCCCCTGGGCGACCTGGTGCAGAACGGCGCCACGCAGACCGAGTACGACGCCTTCTGGAGTGGCTGCAAGGCCCTGAGCCAGTCCGTGCCGGTCATGCCGATCATCGGCAACCACGACGAATACGGCTACGCGACCGGCTGGCCTCAGAACTACCTCGACCAGTTCCGCCTGCCCGACAACGGCAGCGCCGGCTATCAGGGCCACTGGTGGGCCATCGAGGTTGGACCCATGCAGTTCATCGGCCTGAACAACAGCCCCGGGGGGGGGCCGCTCAGCAATGAACAGGCCCGGGCCACCCAGGCCGCGTGGATGGACCAGCAGATGAGCCAGTCGGACGCGCGGTGGAAGTTCGCATCTCTGCACACCCCGACCTGGTCGACGGGCGGGCACGGCGGAGAGAACCTCAACAGCGACTACCGTCCGACCTGGGAGGCCCACCACGCCACGGCCGTCTTCAGCGGACACACCCACTCCTTCGAGGTCACCCACCCGATGCGCGACGGCGAGCGGGTCGATTCGTGGGCCGAGGGCACGTTCTACTACAACTCGGCGGGCATCAATTCCAATGGCGCCGTCCAGGGCGCATGGTTCAGTGAGTTCTGGCAGAGCGAGAGCGGCCTGCCCCTGGTGGGCATCGTGGACGTGTTCGAGGATGAGGTGATCGTGACCACCTACAACTACCAGACCGGAGAGATCTTCCACCAGGTCACCATCCCCGAGCCGGCCTCGATGAGCCTGCTGGGTGCCGGCGCCCTGATGACACTGATTCGCCGGCGGTAGGACTCAAAGCGGTTTATTCAACCAACAGACGACACTGCACACACCACCCAAGGAGAGAGAAACATGTCTATGCACAAGAGCATTACGGGATTCGTGGCGAGCCTGGTTCTGGTGATCGGCCTGACCGCCGGACTGGCCCAGGGGGCGCTGCTGGTCGAGGAGAGCTTCAACTACCC
>JAWLCG010000143.1:0-11355 GCA_041687295.1 Phycisphaerae bacterium
GCGAGCAACACAGTTGCTCGCCCTACGCGTTGGCGCCTTCGACGGCCGGCATTGCCGGCCCTGCGGCCCCGACGTCCCTGTTGCTCCGGGGCCCCTCGGCGGGTATGCTGGGGGTTTCACCTACGCCGACAGCGGCGCAAGCGAGAGGACGTATGGCTGCAGTCACCGTTGAAACCGTAGCCCAGGCCGGCGTCGTCGGCGCCGGCGGGGCGGGATTCCCCACCCACGTGAAGCTTCGCGGCCAGGCCGACTCGGTGCTGCTCAACGCGGCCGAGTGCGAGCCGCTGCTGCACAAGGACAAGGAAGTGCTCCGCGACTACGCCGAGGGCGTGCTGGCCGGCCTGGCCGCCGGCATGGCCCTGGTGGGGGCCTCACGCGGCTACGTGGGCGTCAAGGAGAAGTACACCGAGGTCATCGACGTCCTTCGGCCGATGCTGCCGGCGGGCATCGAGATCGCCCCGCTGCAGGACGCCTACCCGGCCGGCGACGAGTTCCTCCTCGTCCACGAGGTGCTCGGGCGGGTCATCCCGCCGGGCGGCATCCCGCTGCACGTCGGGGCAGTGGTGATGAACGTCGAGACGGCCCTGAACGTCGCCCTCTCGCCCGCTACGCCGGTGGTCGACAAGTTCATCAGCGTCGCCGGCGCGGTCGCCCACCCCTGTACGCTCAAGGTGCCCGTCGGCGTGACGCTCGGCGAGTGCATCGAGGCCGCCGGCGGGGCGACCATCCCCGACCCGCACTACGTCGTCGGCGGGGCGATGATGGGCCGACTCGAGGCCAGCGCCGACGCCCTGGTCACCAAGACCACCGGGGCGGTCATCGTCCTGCCGGGCGACCACAGCGTGGTCCGCCGCTTCGCCGGCACCTGGAGCACCATCCAGCGCGTGGGCCGGGCCGCCTGCGACCAGTGCAGCTTCTGCACCGAGCTGTGCCCGCGCTACCTGCTGGGCCATCCCATCGAGCCCCACCGGGCCATGCGGAGCCTGGGCTTCAACGAGGTCGGCCAGGCCAACGTCATCGGCACGCAGTTCTGCTGCGAGTGCAACCTCTGCAGCGTCTACAGCTGCCCCGAGTGGCTCGACCCCAAGAACGTCTGCGCCCAGAACAAGCGCCGCCTTGCCGCCGATAAGGTCCGATGGCAGGACCCGCCCTTCAGCCCCCGCCGCGCCGAGACGATGCTGCCCAACCGCAAGGCCCCGATGAGCAAGCTCATCCGCCGGCTCGACCTGCACGGCTTCGACAACGTCGGGCCCATGCGGCCCGGCCCGGCCCGCATCGGCCGCGTCGGCATCCCCCTGCGCCAGCACATCGGCGCCCCGTGCCAGCCGACCGTGCAGCCCGGCCAGCGGGTCCGCCGCGGCGACCTCGTCGGCTCGGTGGGCCTCGCCGACGGCAAGCCCGCCCTGGGCGCCCCGGTCCACGCCAGCATCGACGGCACGGTCGAGGCCGTCGCCGACGGCATCGTCTGGATCCAGGCGTAACTGCGAACACCCGGTTAAGAGTCCCCGTCCCTGCGGACAGCGAAGAAGGAATCGAAATGGCCGTTCCCAATGCGATTGGCGCCCTGGAGTTCTCGAGCATCGGCGTGGGCTACCTCGTGCAGGACACGCTGCTCAAGTCCGCCGACGTGGAGATCCTCATCGCCCGCACCATCTGCTCGGGCAAGTACTTCATCGTCGTCGGCGGATCGGTCAGCGACGTCCGCACCGCCATCGCCACCGGTGCCGACCTCGCCGCCGACGCCCTGGTCGATGAGTTGGTCATCCCCAACGTCGACGAGCAGGTCTTCCCCGCCCTGGGCCAGTCGGTCACGCTGGGCTCAGAGCCGGCCGAGGCGCTCGGCGTGGTCGAAAGCTTTTCCGGCACCAGCATCCTCGAGGCCGCCGACGCCGCCTGCAAGGCCGCCCGCGTCACCCTCTTCCGCGTCCACATCGCCATGGCGCTGGGCGGCAAGGGCTTCTGCCTGATGGCCGGCTCGCTCGGCCAGGTGCGCTCGGCCGTGCAGGCGGCGGCCGGCGTCGTCCGTCAGCGGGGCCTGCTCGTCAGCGAGCAGGTCATCCCCCGCCCCCGGCCCGAGCTGCTCGCCGAGTATATCTGACCGCGACCCGACCGCGCGAACACCCGGCGGTAGTAGTTTGCTCCTGCCCAAGCCCACGGATGCAATCCGGGGGGGGGCGGCGCGGAGCGTTTCCGCGGCGTGCACCAACATTTCCGGGCCCGCGGGTAGAGTCCCGGGGCTCCTGACACATCTCGACCTGAAGGAGAGCACCATGGCGCAGAGCAAGCGAAGCCGAAAGCCCATCCGCGTTGGCGTTGTCGGCGTCGGACGCGGCGGAACCTTCATGCGTCAGGCCCCGGCCGCCGGCTTGCAACTCGTGGCCGTCTGCGATACGTGGGAGGACAGACTCCGAGCCAGCGCCAAGCAGTGGTCCGTCGAGGGCTATACCGACTACGAGCAGTTCCTCTCGCATGACATGGACGCCGTAATCCTGGCCAACTACTTCCACGAGCATGCCCCTTTCGCCGTCAAAGCTCTTAAAGCCGGCAAGCACGTGATGAGCGAGTGCGCCGCCTGCAACACGCTGGCCGAGGGTGTCGAGCTCTGCCGCACCGTCGAGAAGACCGGCCTGACCTACATGTTCGCCGAGAACTACCCCTACACCGCCGCCAACCAGGAAATGGCCCGGCTGTACCGCAAGGGGGAGATCGGCGAGGTCATCTACGCCGAGGGCGAGTACATCCACCCCATGTCGCCCGAGCAGCGGGCGGGCATCTCGCCGGGCCTGAATCACTGGCGCAACCGCTGCCCGAGCACTTACTACTGCACCCACAGCCTGGCGCCGCTGATGGCCATCACCGACACGATGCCCGTCGCGGTCAACGCCCTGGTCATGCCCCGGCCCGCCAGCGACAAGCGGCCCTGGCTCTACGGCAACACCGACGCCGGCTCGGTCACGCTGTGCCGCATGGACAACGGGGCGGTCTTCCGCCTGGTCCACGGAGGCACGCCCGGGCACAGCATCTGGTACCGCCTGCACGGCGTTTCCGGCCTGATGGAGACCACGCGCGGGCCCGGCTACTGGGGGCCCGGCACGGTCCGCGTGGCCCACGAGGGCCACGACCTGAAGCGCAACGAGCAGCGGGAGCGGGTCATCGAGCCGCAGTTCCCCGCCTGGGCCCGGGCCGCGGCCGAGGCCGGCCACGGCGGCGGCGACTTCTTCACGAACCACTACTTCGCCCAGGCCATCCGCACCGGTGAGCCGCCGTTCCTCGACGTCTACCGCGGCGTGGCCATGTCGTGCGTGGGGGTGCTGGCCTGGAAGAGCGCCCTGGCCGGCGGCGCGCCCTTCGAGATGCCCGACTTCCGCCGCGAGGGCGCCCGCCGAAAGGTCGCCAAGGACCGCTGGTCGCCCTGGAATTGCCAGGACGGGCCCGACACGCCGCCGTTCCTCTCCCGCGGCGAGCCGGTGCTCAACCCCAAGGGCCACGCGCTCTACAAACGCGTCTGGAAGAAGAACGGCTACACGGGCGAGTAGCCCCGCCCCCAATGGCGCGGTAACTGCCAAGGCACGAGAATCGGGAGAGTCAGCATGACCGCCACAAATGACGAAATACGCATCGGGGTGGTCGGCACCGGCAAGATCGGCAACGGCCACCTGAAGCGTTACGCCGACATCCCCGGCGCCCGGGTGGTGGCAGTGTGCGATATCAATGAGGCCGCCGCCCGCGCCGCGGCCAGCGAGCACGGCGTCGCCGACGTCTATACCGACTACCACCAGATGCTCGCCCGCCCCGACATCCAGGCGGTCGACGTCTGCCTGCACAACCAGCTGCATCGGCCCGTCAGCATCGACGCCATGCAGGCCGGCAAGGACGTCTACTGCGAGAAGCCCATCGCCGCGACCTACGCAGACGGGCTGGCCATGGTCCAGGCCGCCGAACGCACCGGGCAGCGGCTGCACGTCCAGATCGGGACGATCTTCAGCCCGGCGGTGCGCGTCGCCCGCGAGATGGTCGACGCCGGGCGGCTCGGCGAGATCTACCATGGCCGGGCCTACGTGAACCTGCGCCACAGCCGGCCCTTCGTCGACGGCAGGAACACTGCGCAGTTCGTCCGCAAGGAGACCGCCGGCGGCGGGGCCCTGATCGACTGGGGCATCTACGTTATGTGCAAGGTGCTCTGGCTGATGGGCAACCCGAAGCCGACCCGGAGTACGGGTCAGACCTACGATAAGATCCCGATGGACCCCGCCCGCCGGGCGGAGGCGCGATATGACGTCGAGGAGATGGGCTGCGGCTTCGTCCACTTCGACAATGGCGCGACGCTGGACGTGCTGGCTGCGTGGGCGATGAACCTCGACGAGCAGAATGGCTGCGCGGTCGCCGGCACCAAGGGTGGGGTGATGTTCCCCTCGCTGGTGCGGCGGGACGACCACGACCTGCCGCCGCGGTTTTTCTCGGCGGTTGCGGACCCGTGGGTGACCGAGCCCCTGGACCTGGAGGCTGCGAATGCCCGCTGGGCCGAGGCCGGCCTGGCCGATGCCTACGACTCGCCGCAGCACCACTGGGTGCGGGTGCAGCAGGGCAAGGTCGAGCTGCTGCCGACGGCCCGGATTGCGCTGAACATGATCCTCATCGCCGAGGGCGTCTACCGCTCGGTCGAGCTGGGCCGCGAGGTGACGACGGAGGAAGTGCTGGAAATGGGCCGGGCGGAGAGCAGGCCGTAGGGTGGGCCAGGGCCCGCCGTGGTGGCGTCTGGCGCCATCGACGGCGGGCCAGGGCCCGCCCTACGGCGCTGCGCGTGCGAGGCGTTGCACGCCCCGCGTCAGAAGTGCAGGCCCATGTCGGGCACGGCGGCGGCTCCGGCGTGCAGGCGCAGCAGGGCCAGCAGCAGCCAGCCGACGCCGTCGACGGCGTCGTAGCGATCCTCGCCGGTGTGGCCACGGAACATGCCGTCGGTACGCAGGGCGGTGATGGCCCAGTCGGCCCGGGCGTGGGCGGCGTCGGCGAGGGCCGGCTCGTTCAGTGCATCCCCGGCCGAGGCGAGGAAATGCACCGCCCGGCCGAGATGCTCTGCGTACACCGCCGGCTGATCGGGGGCAGGCCAAGTCTTATCCAGCACGCCCGCCCATCGCCGCACGGCCCGCTCCAATTCGGCCTCGTCGGTCGGAGTTAGGCCCGGCTGTGCGAGAAGCTCCACGCAGGTCTGGGCCATGGCCATGGGGTAGTCGTGCGCGGGGAACAGGGGGCGCCAGGGGTCGCTGTAGCGGTCGGGCATGTAGGGGGTTGTGGTTGGGTCGGTGTTGGGCTGTCCGTCGCTGACGTTGAGTCGCCCCCAGTAGAGGCCGGTCGCCTCGTCGAAGCCCCGGCTGACCCAGGCGAGCACCGCCCGGCGGGCGATGGCGTCCAGCTCGGCCTCGCCCATGCGCAGCAGGCAGCCCGCCCACAGGCCGACCTCGGTGGTGCAGGCGTAGCGGTCCCAGCGTTCCATGTCGGGGCTGTTGCGGACCAGGTCGGTCGCTTCGTCGCGGTTGGCCCAGCTATAGCGGGCGATGCGGGCCGCCAACTCGGCCGGGCCGCGGTCGCCGGTGCGGGCCGTCAGCCACGCCAGCGCCTCGGCCAGGATGCCGCCGGCCTCGATGAAGGCGTACTCGCGCCGTCGGTCGGCGTGACGGTTGAAGCCGCCGGACTGCGCGTCGAAGACGTGGTGCGCGCCCATGGCCCGGATGGCCCGGTCGGTGACGGCTGGGTCGAGGCGCCAGAAGCTTTCCCACGCCACCGGCAGGGGCCGGGCCTCGTGCCCCACGCCCGTCTCGCTGGCCGGGTCGACGGGGACGGGCGGCTCTTCGCCGCTGAAGCGGACCACGCAGCCACGAAAGGCGTCCCAGTAGTAGTGGTTGCCCCACAGCAGCAGGCCGGTGGTGGGGGCGACACAGCGAGCGAGGAAGTCTCGGACGTAGGCGTCGGCAGTGCCGGCGAAGGTCGTATCGCCCGTCAGGCCGCTCAGGGCGTGGGCGGCGACGATGGAGGGTTGGTCCCAGTACAGGCTCACACCGCGCGGGGCGTCGATGTTGCGGTAGACGCGCTTGGGGATGTGGGCCGGCCGAGCGTCGTCGGCGGGGTATCGGCCCGTGCGGGTGTCGAGCGAGGACATCCACATGGCGGTGTCATCGGGCCCGTAGCCGACGGCCTGGCCAGTGTCGATGACGCGGGCGAGGTGGCGGGCGACCAGGGCGGCGTAGTCCGTGGGCATGGGGCGGTCCTTCCTGCGGTTCGTCTATGATGCGTGCCGGGCCTCGCTGTGCTCGACCCGGCCTACGGTTAATACTTACCGTAGGTGCGGGCGGTCTCGACCATGGCGTGGAGGTTGGCATCGGGGGTGTCGCGCCCGCACTGGTCGCCGGTGGAGAGGATGAACCGCCCACCGGCGGCGGCGTCGTCGATCGCCTTCTTCGACGCGGCCACCACGTCGTCCACGCTTCCGCGGAGCATGACGTTGGTGGTGTGCAGGTTGCCCTTGAGTGTGATGCGGTGGCCGAAGCGGCGCTTCAACTCGGCCAGGTCGCAGTCGCCCATGGGGGGCACCTCGAGCGGGTCGATGACGGTGAGGCTGGTCTCCTCGGCCATGATCTTCACAAGGTTCGTCTCGGGTCCGCAGGAGTGGATCTGCGTGGGGATGCCCGCGGCGGTGGCCAGGTCGATGGCCCGCTTGACGGCGGGGAAGGCGTACTTGCGGAAGATCTCGACGGTCTGGAACACCAGCGTGCCCGAGCCGCCGACGCAGAGGAAGTCCGGCCGATCGGCGGGGGCCAGGGCCATCAGGTCATTGAAGCGTCGCTCGACGACGGCGACGCGCTGCTCGGCGATCCGTTCGTACGTAGCGGGGTTGTCGTAGAGGTCGAGGATCGACTCCTCGTTGTTCACCACCAGGCTGCCGGTGATGAACAGGCCGACGAGGCCCTGCTCGCCCATGAGCTGCTTGACGCGGCGCAGGCCCTGGAGGCCGAGGTCGACGGGCTTGACGCCCTCGATGGGCTCGAAGCGCTGCGGCTCGGCCGGCAGGTTGATCTTGGCCGGGTCGACGCCGGCGGTGGGGGGGTCGGCGACGTAGTAGACGTCGACGGTCGGCTCCCATCGCCGCTGGCCGTTCTCGACGAGGCAACGCTGCGTGACGATCCGCTGATCGCTGCGGAAGACGATGTATCGCTCCCAGGGCCTCTCGTCCACCGGGTCGCTGGGCCAGCGGAAGGGGAAGTAGCCGTCCATCACCGCGTCGATGTCGAAGTGCTTCGCGCAGTCGATGTAGGCTTCCCAGATCGGCGGGTTGTTGTAGAGGTAGAGGTCCCAGAATGGCTTGCCGGTCCGCCGGGCGGGGATCATGTTGGAGAAGTCCGGCGCGACCGGCACGCAGTCGGGGATGTTGCCGGCGAGGGTTGTGAGGAGGCGTTTGCGGTGGGTCACGGGGTGGTCCTGGGTTAGTAACGGAGGAACCGATTTGCGGCTGTGGGGGAGGAGGTTAATTCGTTAATCGGTTAATCGGTTAATTGGGCAGAGGCGTAGGGAGAGTCACGCGACGATCCGCAGCCTGGCGCTACCGGCACCGCACCGCCCGCAGGCCTTTGGACATTGGTCCGCGGGCCTGCGGGCAGAGGTTGCCAATGGAATACCGTCCGCTATGCGAGTCGAATCTACCACCGGCAGGTGGAGCCGTCAGTTACGAGTTAACCGATCAGCCAATTAACCAATTAACCCGTCAGCCCGGCCGCCCGTCTCGCCACCCGCGTTGCCTGCGGGCTCTGCCTAGATCTCGACGCTCTTGAACTGCGGCAGGTAGTCGCGGTTCTTTCGGAGCATCTGCTGGGTCATCTTCTTGATCTCGCGGAGGTCCAGCACAGCCGAGGTCAGCGGATCGTAGCAGATGGCGTGGTAGACCATGGTCGGGTCGCCGGTGAGGGCGGCCTCGACGGCCATCTCCTCGATGGCGACGCTGGTGTTGACCAGGGCGGCGCACTGGGCGGGCAGGGGCCCGACGTGGATGGCGTTGAACCCGCGGCGGTTGGCGACGACGGGCACCTCGACGCAGGCGTCCTGGGGCACGTTGTCGATCAGGCCGGTGTTGGGCACGTTGCCGTTGAACTCGAAGGGGTCGCCGCCCATCCGGGCGTTGATGATGGAGGCCGCGTACTCGTGGCCGCGCTCCAGCGACATCGGGGCGCCCTTGGCGAACCAGTCGTGGACGTCCTTGCGCCACTTCTTCTCGCGGCGGCGGTAGCTCTTGAGGATGAAGGCGTACTCGCCGGGGTTCCAGTTGGTGCCGTTGATGCAGTACTTCTCGATCAGCTCGGGGCGTTTGCGGAACCAGGCATTGTACTCGGAGTTATGCCCGCTGGACTCGGTGACGTAGTAGCCCAGGGCCAGGAACATCTCGTTGCGGACGATCTCGGCGTTGTAGATCTTCTTCTTGGCGACGGCCTTGCGGAGCAGCGGGTAGGCGTCCTGGCCCTTCCAGTTGTACTGGACGTAGAAGGCCTGGTGGTTGATGCCCGCGCAGACGTAGTCGATCTCGCTCATCGGCGCGCCGATCCACTTGGCGAGCATGCCCGCGGTGCCCTGGACGCTGTGGCACAGGCCGGTGACCTGGACGGTGCTCTGGCGCTGCATGGCGCGGCAGAGCATGGCCATGGGGTTGGTGTAGTTGAGCAGGATCGCGTCGGGGCAGTACTTCTCCATGTCGGCGACGATGTCGAGCATGACGGGGATCGTCCGCAGGGCGCGGAAGATGCCGCTGGGCCCGCGGGTGTCGCCGACGTTGGTGTCGACGCCGAACTTCTTGGGGATCAGGATGTCGTGCTGCCAGACATCCACCCCGCCGGCCAGGATGGTGCACAGGACGGCGTCGGCGCCCTTGAGGGCCACGGCGCGGTCGGCGGTGGCGATGACCTTGGCGGGGTACTCGCCGCGGTCGACGATGCTCTGGACGGCCCGGCGGGCGAACTCGAGCCGCTCGGGGTCGATGTCCACGAGCACCAGCTCGGCATCGCGCAGGGTTTCGAACGTCAGGATGTCGCGCACCAGCCCGCGGGTGAACCCCAGGCTGCCGGCGCCGATGAAGGCGATACGTGCCACGGATGAAACCTCCTCAGGCCCCGGCCCTTTGCCGGGGGGTTAGGCTTGGGCCTGCAGCGCGCAGGCCACGGTGTTACGTAGAAGCATCTGGACGGTGACGGGCCCGACGCCGCCGGGCACCGGTGTGATCGCGCCGGCCACTTGGCGGACGGCCTGGAAGTCGACGTCGCCCACGGTGACCATGCGGGGCTTGCCCTCGGCGTCGCGGGCGGGCTCGCCGGCGGCGTCGAGCGATTCGGGAATGCGGTTGATGGCCACGTCGACGACGATGGCGCCGGGCTTGACCATCTCGGCCGAGATCAGCGGCGCCAGGTCCGGCGGGGCCTCGCGGTGGACGCGCTGGCTCTTCCACCGCTGCCAGCGGCTCTGGCGCACGCCCGTGGCCACGACCAGCACGTCGGCACGGCGGGTGTGGGCCTTCAGGTCGCGCGTGGCGACGTGGCAGACGGTGACGGTAGGCGCCCGGTCGGGCGACTGCAGCAGCAGCATGGCGATGGGCTTGCCGACGATCTCGCTATGGCCGACGACGATGGCCTCGGCCCCGGCGAGGTCCTGGCCCGTCGAGCGGAGCAGCTCGACGGCCGCCATGGCCGTGCAGGGCGCCACGTGGCCCGTCCCGCCGAACAGCCGGCCATAGTTGGCCGTGTGGATGCCCTCGACGTCCTTGACCGGCGAGAGGGCGTTCTGCACCGCCCGCGGGTCGATGTGTGCCGGCAGGGGCAGCTGCACGATGATGCCGGTGACCTCGACCGCCTGGTTGAGGCGGTGGATCTCGCCGATCAGCGTGTTCTGGCTGGTCTCGGGGGGCAGTTGCAGCAGGTCGTAGTCGATGCCGACCTCGCGGCAGCTGTGGGCCTGCTTGCGGACGTAGATCCGCGAGGCCGGCGGGTCGCCCAGCTGCACGGCCACCAGGTGCGGGGTGATGCCCACCGCCCGCAGGTGGCGGACGCGGTCGGCCGTCGCCAGGCGCATCTGACGGGCCAGGGCCTCGCCGTCGAGCAGGGTCGCCGTCACGCCAGCACCTCCCGCAGCCGCCGGGCGGTCGGGCCGTCCAGTCGGCCGGCGTCCTCGGCCAGGTCGACCGTGCGCCGGCCCAGGTGACAGTAGAGATCCGCCAGGCGATCGTCGGCGATCCGCAGGGCCTCCACGTGCCGCTGCACCGTTCGCACGTCGCCCCGGGCGATCGGACCGGTCAGGGCCGCCCCCGGGCCCAGGGCGCTGATGTTCTTCGCGGTGGCCGCCACCAGCGGCGCCAGCGCCTGCCGCGCCGGCTGGCGCCCGATGCCCGCCAGCACCGCCGCCGCGATGGCCGCCTCCTGCAGCGTCGCCAGGTAGTTGCTCGCCATGCAGGCCGAGGCGTGGTACAGGGCCTTGCGCTGCGGGGTGATCCGCATCGCCACGCACCCGATCGCCCGCGCCAGCGCCAGCATCGTGTCCAGGGCCTCCGGCTCGCCCTCGCAGAAGGCGTAGCAGCCCACCAGGCTTTCCAGGGCGGCCTCGACAGTCGGGAAGGTCTGCAGCGGGTGAAGACTGGCGGCGCTGGCGTCGCAGGCCTCGGCCAGGCCGGCCAGCACCTCCGAGCCCAGCGCCCCCGAGCAGTGCGCCACCACCGCCCCCGGCCGAAGGGCCCGCGCCCGGGCCAACTCGGCTGCCAGCGGCTCGATCGCATCGTCCGGCACCGTCAGCAGGACCAGTTGGCCCGCACCGGCCGCCTCGACGGGGTCGCGCACGGCCACATCGGGCCCGATCCGCTCGGCCGCCCGGACCGCCGACGCCCGCGTTCGGCTGGCCAGGGCCACCACTGGATAGCCCGCCCGCGCCGCCAGCACACCGATGGCCGTGCCGACCACGCCGGCACCCACGATGGCGATATCGGGTTTTTCCGGACCGATCGTGTCGATCACGAAGAGGGCCTCCAGATCACACAGCCGACGGGCCAGCCAGGGTTCCACGCATCGATAACCCCCGAAGTATACCGTATCTCCTTCCACGTCAATAGGGCATTGGCCTTCGCCACAGTCTGGCACGCCCGGCGATGGCGCCGCCAGGTTCCTCCCCGCGCCTCCCACCCAAGCCCACGGGATGCCTTCCGTGGGCATCGGGGCGGGCTGTCGCTGACGCAACCCAACGCCCCCCCCCGCCCCCCCAGGTGCGCCGCCCCGATGGGCGCCAAGCCCCTTTGGACTGCGGCGAGTCATCGCCGCTTTGGCTTTGCCGCCCACCAGCCAA
>JAWLCG010000144.1:0-11343 GCA_041687295.1 Phycisphaerae bacterium
CTGCACCATACTGTCGCCGCTGATCGGTCATCGCGCATCCCTCTCGGCCGCCCCTTGCGCGACGGCCGGGCGCATTATACAACGCTCCCCCGGCGGCGCCTGCGCCACTTCTGCCGCAGGCTGGGCCGCACGCAGGCCGGGGCCAACGTAGGCTGGGGCGCAGCGGAGCGAAGCCCCACCTTCGACGGCGCCTGGCCGGGCCAAAGGGTACGCCGTCGGGTGGAAAGGGGGCGGGGCAAGAAGGCAGGACCGTTTCCGCCTCGCAGGGCAAGTGAAGCGGGAGAATCCCCTTGCCAGGTGCCATGCTCACGCTTGCGTGGGCATGCCGTCTGGCGTATCCTTTCGCCCATGGGGCCAGACCGGACCATTCACCGCAAGCGCTGCATGGGGTTCGAGCAAAAACGGGGTCCGTCCCTAGTTTCCCCGGCCTCAGGAGGGAAAAGGTTCCCGACCCCTTTACGCCCAAGGATGACCGACTCACGCTGTAATTACTTTGAAAATGGCCTCCGCGCAGGGGGGGTAAACCGCCATCGTGCTTGCTGAGGTATCACCGCTATGTGTATGCGAAAGGGAGAGCCAACTGAAGGGCTTGAGTTCTACGAGCTTCTTCGTGGTGATATGGAGTTCTGTAAGGAACTCGGGCGTGCCGTCTTGGCAGCAGGACGGCTGGAGAGTGCTCTTAAACTATATATTGACAAGCATGCCCCAGGCGAAACAACCACGAAGGCAACCCTGGGGAGACTGATAGAATTTGCCAAGAAGCATGACCTTCTGACGAAAATGGTGCCCGTTCTAGAGAATCTGAAAGCTCAACGCAACTACTTGACGCACAACATCCATGCCCTGTTTTCGGGGCTGACCGAGGAGACCATACTGGAACGCTCCGGTCTACTCGACTCGGATGTAAGTTTGTTTGCTGAGCGTGCGTGGCAGCTTGCAGATAATCTCGATGGACTTGCGGACATCGTGTTCGAGCAATTAGAGACTCGATGAGTTGTTGAAAAAGGCGGGACAGTCACCTATTAACGGGTGCTATAATAGGTGACTGTCCCGAGTTTAGGGCTCTTCTCCAATGATCTGAGGTTTCTCGATGTGTGGCTTGTGGAGCCGGGCCAGGCAACTCCTCAGACGACCGGCGCCGTAGTTGAGCTGCCCATACCCGCCCAGGACCTTGGCGGAGTGGCTATGCATGCGAGCGGCCAAGTCCAATATGTGCCGGTCATCGACTGCCCCAGTCTGACGGTGGAGACTGCAGTTGAGTCATCGGATTCCAGTGGGCCGTTCAACGGGCCGCCTGGCCCTGCGCTACGAGGGGGGCCAGTACTGGGACCGCCGCCAGCCTCCTCGTCGGTGCCCGGAACTCAGTAACACTTGCTGCACAAGATACATGTTCACGTCATAGGCGTGTACGGCGTGGGGCGGCCGCTGGTGTCAGCAGTCGGAGGGCCGGCAACTCGTTGCCGGCGGGATGGCGGCTCGAGGAGTTGCCCCGGCAACCAGTTGCCGGCCCTACCGACTGCAATCGACGCCAGTCAGGTAGGGGGTTCCCCGAACTCCCAGGAACTTCAGACATTGACAGGATCCTCCATGTGCCGTAGGCTAGGTGTAAAGGGATGTGCGACCGTTTCCGGAACCGATCCCCCAAAGGGAGGAATGGGCATGACCATGGCGATCAGGATGTGGGTCGGTGCGATGGCGCTGTGCTTGCTGACCGGGGCCGCTCAAGCGGACCTGCTGCTCGATTATGCCTTCGACACCAACCGAGCCCCCACCTTCTCGCACTCGGCCGTGAGCGGCTCGCTCGCGACGGCCGTCACGTTGGACCTGTCCGTTGGCAACGCGGGGCAGGGGGCGCTGGAGGCTCGAGGGAGCTTCCGCAACTATGACAGCGCCCCCGCCGGGGGCAGCGGCGCGCCGGTGTGGAAGCTGGAGTTCGTGTCCGGCGGAACCGAAGACGGGGCCACTCTCGCCGAGGGTGGCGACGGGTACGTCCAAGTCACCATCACCGCCCAGCCCGATGGGCCAGGGGTGCGGCTGGAGACGTTCCAGTTCTTCGTCCAGACCAACGTGGCCGGCAGCACGCCCTACGCCGTCTACACCGACGCCGACGACTACGCCTCGGCCCTTCAGACGGGCAACTCGCCCCAGGGCATCCTGTACAACTCCGCCACCGGCACACCGGGCACGGCGACGGCACCAGTGGTGGTAGACCTGACGAGTCTGGCGGGCATGGAGCTTCTGCCTGGCCAGACGCGCACCTTTCAGGTTCTGGTCGAGGAGTTCCGCAACGCCAGCGTTTGCTTCGACGACATCCAGGTCCACGGCACGGTCATCCCCGAGCCGGCGACGCTGACGCTGCTGGCCCTGGGCGGCCTGACGGCGATGCGGCGGCGGAACCGCTGACGGTTTGCCCACCAAAGAGCATGACACAACGCCCCGCAGCATTCAGGCGGGGCGTTGTCTTGCGCTGCAGCCAGGTAGGGTACGCAGGTTTGCGGAGCGGTTCTGCGTACCGCGCGGGCGCCGGGCGGTTCGCCGGGCGGTCCGGCCTGGCGGCACGCGGAACCTCGCCTGCGCTGCCGCTGCGGCGAAAACCCACGTGCCCTACGGTGTGGGCCTGTCCCTCAGCCTCAGCCACCAGCCACTGGGACAGTCACCCATTTCTCCGTGTGTCGGCCCCGGAGGGAACCGAGGGGACAGGTGGAACATGGCTGCCTGTCTTGGGTTTTCCCTAGTTTTACAGTCCACCCAGTCTCTGCAATCTGCCCATACTCTCTTGCATAAATAATGATAACTATTGCTGCCCATGGCGGGGCCCGCTCCGGTGGGGCGCTCGGGGGTTCTGTTGAAACGAACCCAATTCGTCTTTGCATATTCTGTTCTCGTGGAGGGAGTTACGGCGAAGTTTGGGCGGTGGAAACGAACCCAATTGGCCCGTGGTGTGCGGGGGGCGGTTGGGGCCAGGGCGACGTCAGGGCGGCCGTTCTCCAGGCGGGCCGGGCGGTGGGCTCTGAGGAAACGAACCCAATTGCTCGGTGTGCAGCACCCTGGCTTTGCACGAGTTGAGGCCACGTTCCCGCTCCGAAACGAACCCAATTGGAGGTGGGGCGGCGGGCGGCGCTGGGTGCTCAGTGGGCGTCGTGTCTTCGCATTCGAAGAACCCCCGGCATGCCGGGGGCTATATGGAAGACGGAAGGCCCCGGGCCAGCCCGGGGCTATATAAAGAGGTTGGGGAGGCGGGCCCGGCGGCGGGCGGGGGCGTTTGTCTTGACCGTTTGGGGGCGGAAAAGCATAATGCGCGGTTTGGGCCTGTCCCTGGCGGCGCGGGTGCGCCGGCGGCGGGGCGGGCCGATCGGACGAGGCTGTGATGACCCCGACGGAACTGGACCTGGACTTCGCCCGGCAGGTGCTGACCAGCGAGGCCGACGCGCTGGCTCGCTTGGCCGACTGCATCGGCCCGAGCTTTTCCGAGGCCGTGCATCTGGTCCATGGCTGCCCGGGGCAGGTCGTGGTCACGGGCATCGGCAAGGCGGGGATCATCGGCCAGAAGGTTTCGGCCACCCTGGCCTCGACGGGCACGCCGAGCCTGTTTTTGCATCCGACCGAGGCCCTGCACGGCGACCTGGGTCGGCTGCGGCGGGGCGACGTGGTGCTGGCCTTCTCGCACAGCGGGGCGACGGAGGAGTTGCTGGCCCTGCTGGACCACCTCAAGGCCCGCGGGGCGCAACTGGTGGCCGTCACGGGTCAGCCGGCCAGCCCGCTGGCCCGCGAGGCGGATGTGGCCGTTGTCTACGGGCCCGTCAGCGAGGCCTGCTCACTGGGGCTGGCGCCGTCGGTGAGCACCACGTGCATGCTGGCCCTGGGCGATGCGCTGGCCCTGACGGTGATGCGGATGCGCGACTTCTCGCCGGAGGATTTCGCCGCCTTCCACCCCGGCGGCAGCCTGGGCCGACGGCTGATGAAGGTCGAGGAGGCGATGACCTTCCGCATGGGCGATCGGCTGGCGGTGGCCGAGGACGGCCTGAGCGTCCGCGAGGTGCTGGCCGCGGCCGAGCGGATCGCCCGCCGGGCCGGCGCGGTGCTGCTGGTGGACGGCCAGGGCCGGCTCAGCGGGATTCTGACCGACGCCGACCTCCGCCGCCGCCTGCTGGCCGAGCCGGACGGGCAGCTGCTGGCGAGGCCCGTGGCCGAGGTGATGAAGCGCGGGCCCAAGGTCGTCACGGTGGGCACGCTGGCCAGCGAGGCCCTGGCCCTGATGAACCAGTACCGCATCGACGAGTTGCCCGTGCTGGACGGGCAGGGTCGACCGGCGGGGCTGATCGACGTGCAGGACCTGGTAGGCCTGCGGACGGTGGTGAACGATGGCAAGGACTGACCCGCGCGACATCGACCTGCTGGTGCTGGACGTCGACGGCGTGCTGAGCGACGGGCGGATCGTCTACGACCAGACGGGCCGGGAGATCAAGAGTTTTTCGGTGCTCGACGGGGCGGGCATCAAGTACTGGCACCGCGCGGGCAAGACCTCGGCCATCCTCAGTGGCCGGGCCAGCGGCGTGGTCGACATCCGCGCCAAGGAGCTGGGCATCCCCATCGTGCGGCAGGGGGCCCTGGACAAGCTGCCGGTGCTTCGCGAGATCCTCGACCAGGCCGGCGTGCCGGCCGAGCGGACGGCCTACATCGGCGACGACCTGCCTGACATCCCGCCCATGCGGGCGGTGGGGCTGGCCATCACGGTGGCCAACGGCGTCGAGGAGGTCAAGGCCATCGCCGACCACGTCGTGGACGCCCGCGGCGGCGAGGGCGCGGTTCGGCTGGCCATCGAATGGCTGCTCAAGAGCGGCGGCCTGTGGGACACGATCCTCAAACGCTACGCCTGACGCCGGCCCTGCGGGCGCGGCGCTGCCTCGCGAATAGGCCCCCCCATGATCAAAAAAGCCCTTCTCGTGGCCGGCAGTCTGCTGCTCGGCCTGGCCGGCCTGCTGCTGTACGGGCATTTCGCCGCCCCGGCCAACCCAGCCGACGGGCCCGCCGCCCCGGGCGTTGAGCCCCAGCCGATCACCGGCGAGCTGCGCGGCATGGGCATGGGGGCCGCCCGCGACGTGACGTTCTACTTCATGGACGACACCGGCCGGCGGGAGGGCACGCTCACCGTCGCGGAGTTCGAGAAGGTCGGCGAGGAGTTCTTCGGCCAGGACGTGCGGGTCGAGCTCTACCCCGCCAACGGCGAGACCGTCACCATCACCGCCCGCGAGGGCACCATCACCGCCGACGAGGCCGCCGGCCAGCTCAACCCCCGCCGGGGCACCTTTACCGGCGACGTGCACATCGCCATCGACCGCCAGGTCGACGTGCCCCTGATCCACCGCACCCCGCGCCAGGGCCGACCCGATGACTTCATCGACGTGCGGACCCAGCAGCTGCGATTCGACAACGAGTTGCTCGAGCTGCAGGCGCCCGGCGAGGTCGAGGTCGTCAGCCGCGAGGCCACCATCGAGGGCGCCGACGTCACCATCCAGTGGAACACCGGGCCCAACGAGCTGCGCAGCCTCCGCATGGAGCAGGGCCGGCGGATGGTGATCCGCCAGGCGCAGACCGAACTGGTCCCCGAGCGTGCCCAGCCCCGGCCCGATGGCGGCGAGCCGGCCCCCGCCGGAAGTACCCAGCCGGCGACGACGACGGCGCCCGAGCGGCCCCGGTCGTACCAGGTGACGCTGCGGCAGAACGTTTGCGTCGACGGGCCCGACCAACGGCTGGAGAACGCCGACGAGTTGGCCATTGCCTTCTACTACGACACCGGCGAGGACGACCCCGCCGAAGCCCTCCAGGCCGCCCGCCCGGACGCCCCGGCCGATTCCGCCGACCCGGGCCCCCAGACCGACCAGACGCCACCGGTCGAGGCCCCGGCCGGGCCCATCGTCGTTACCTGGGACGGCCCGCTGGTGATGCTGCCGCTGCGGGGCGAGCAGGCCCTGGCCGAGGAGCAGGTCCTGGTCGAGGCGACGGGTAAGCCCCTGACGATCCTTGACCGCCAGACTACCGCCACCGCCGGGCGACTGGTCTACGACCGTCGGCCCGGGGCAGGCGGGCTGCAGCGCCAGGCGCACCTGTACGGCCTGAACGGCGCGCCGGCCGAGCTGGCGCTGGAGTCGGGCCAGGTCCTCCGGGGCCAGGCCATCCACTTTGATCAGCAGGCGGGCCGGGCCTGGAGCGACGGGCCCGGCGAGATCCTCCTGCCCGCCGACGGCGCCCTGGCCCAGCCGGGGCCCGCGCCCGCCGACCGCATCGCCTGGACGGAGTCGATGCAGGCCTCCTTCACCCAGGTGCCCGACCCGGAGGCCCCCGGCCAGTCGCGGCGGGTGCTGGACGAGGCGACCTTCGTCGGCGACGTGGCCGTGACCATGGGCCCCGACTCGCTCCAGGCCCAGCGCGTGGTGGCGGCGATGGCGCCGGGGCCCGGAGGTCGGCCCGTGCTGACGCACGTGGAGGCCTTCGCCCAGGCCACGCCGGAGGCCTCGGCCGAGCCGGCGGCGGACCTGTCGGCCCAGTTCAGCGACTTCGCCATCGACACCCAACGGCTGGCGGTGCAGTTCGCCGCCGCCCCGGGCGCGGGCGGGCAGACCGACGTCGAGCCCCGCCAGATCGACGCCGACGGCGGTGTCCGCGTCACCGTCCGCAGTCCGGATCAGCCGCCGATGACCATCACCGGCCAGGCCCTCACCGCCCGGCCGCTGGCGGACGCCCCGGCCGGCGCCGACGGCGAGAGGCCCATGGAAGTAATCGTGACTGGCTCGGCCGATCGGCCCGCGGAGGTCACCGCGGCAGCCAGGAGCGAGCAGGGCGGCTTCGAGTCGCTCACCGGTCAGGCCATCCGTCTGGTG
Source organism: Phycisphaerae bacterium (assembly GCA_041687295.1). Classification (GTDB taxonomy): domain Bacteria; phylum Planctomycetota; class Phycisphaerae; order SM23-33; family FEN-1343; genus JAWLCG01. The sequence goes on from JAWLCG010000144.1 coordinate 6,879, forward strand.
CAAGGGCCCGGCGAGGGCGCCGACGCCCTGCAGGGCCTGTGGGTGCAGGGCCGGGGGCAGCTGAAATTCTCCGCCGTCCGGTCGGAGCAGCAGGGCCCGGCCGACCTTCGGCCCGTGACGATCGGCTGGACGCAGGGGGCGACGGTGCTCGACCCGGCCGGGGCCAACGACCAGGCCGTCTTCACCGGCGACGTGCGGCTGACCAGCGGCGACGAAACGCTCCACGCCCAGCGGATGGTGGTGGAGTTGGAGCGGTCTGGGGAGGGGTCGCCCGGTCTGGAGGACCTTCGCGTCCGCCAGGTGCGGGCCGAGGGCCAGCCGCCCCAGCCGGTCCGCCTCGATAGCCGCCAGCTCGATCCGGCCGGTCGGCTGATTCGCGGCACCTACGTGGCCGGGCCCGGGATGGTTTGCACGCTCGATGAGTCGATGGAGTTGACCGAGGCCCGCGTCGACGGCACGGGTCGGCTGTTGACGGTGGACTACCGCCTGGGCTCGCCCGACGGGGCCGACGCGCCCGAGCCCACCGGCCTGGACGCCCAGGACGGGCCCAGTCAGACGGTCCTGGCCTGGCGCGAGGGGCTGGTGCTCCAGCCGGCGCGGGCGGACCGGGCGGGCCGGGTCGAGGTCGCCGGCGCCGTCAGCATGGTCCGCCTGAGCGGCAATCGCATCCTGACCGGCGTGAGCACGGGCGAGCCGATCCCCCTGGACCTGGCCGAGCTGAAGGAGGGCCGAAAGGTCACCCTGGCCTGCCAGAACCTGGCGATGTTCTTTGGGGCGGATGAGGCGGGGGCCGCGGGGGCGGAGGGGCCGGCCGATCCGCTCCAGACGGACCTGGGCACCGTCGAGACGGTGGCGGCGGTGGGGGACGTTCGACTGATCGTCTCGGACGGGCCCGTCGAGATCCACGGCCAGTACGCCGCCTACGACCCCCGGCTGCGGCGGGCGGAGGTGTACGGTTCGGCCCCGGCGGGGCTGGGCGAGCGGTTCGCCGCGTTCCCGTTGCAGCTGGCCGAGCCGGTGCCCGGCCAGTCGGCCCGGCTGTACCAGGAGGACCCCGCCCGCGGCCAGAGCACCAGCACGGCGGCTGAGCGGTTCACCGTCTACACCGACCCGCTCCGCGTCGAGGTCCACAACGCCGTCGGCACCGGGCGGCGGTAGGGCGGTTTCGGCGATTCGCCGCCCGGAATCCGCCTTGACGGATTCGGCGAACCGGTTTAAGCTGTTGACTATCTGTCCGCGGGCGAACTGCGCGGCAGCCTGTCATCGAGCCAATCGAGCATCTGAAAGGAGGGAGTGCATGGTGAGGCAACTTCTGGTCTGTGCCGCAGTGGGCCTGGTGGCCCTGACGGCCCAGGGGGCGATTCTGAACTTCGATGCCACGGGGATCGGCAACGCGGCAAGCATGCCGGTCTCGATGGAGGCCCCCGGTATCGGCGTCTCGCCGATGGTCCGCGGCAGCGGCTTGGGCGCCAGCCAGGGCCACTCGGTCAACGCCTTCGGCTCGAGTCTGAAGGGCGACGTGACGACCACGCTCACCGAGGCCGTCAACGACAACTGCCACTTCAGCTTCACCGTCACCCCCGAGGCCGGCTACAGCGTCAGCTTCGACGCCCTGAGCTTCTATCTGTTCGTGCCCGAACGGGTGTCGAGTGGAACGGTCTTCTGGAACCCGATCGTCACGTTCTACTCCAGCGCGACGGGCTTCGCCGAGGGCGACTTCCTCGGCCAGTTGGACATCGACGGCACGCCGGAGAACTCCCGCACCTTCGGCCCGCGGAGCTTTGACCTGTCGGGCGTGGCCGCCCTGCAGGGCGTGAGCAGCGAGGTCGAGTTCCGCCTGGTCTACCACAGCAAATACGACAAGGGCGAGACCGTCGCCAATCGCCCCAACTTCTGGGAGAACGTCGGCCTCGGCGGCGACGCCGGGGCGGACACCGCCCTGTACGTCGATGGCACGGTCGTGCCCGAGCCGGCCAGCCTGGCCCTGCTGGCCGTGGGTGGCCTGGCCACGCTGCTCCGCCGCCGGCGGTAGCCCTGGCCTCAGCAACGCACGCAGCGGGCGAGCCCCTCCGGCTCGCCCGCTTTGCTGCGCGCCCACGGCACCCGGATCCCTGTCGAACCGAACTGCGGGCCCTTGTCGGTCGTGCAATAGCCGGGCCGGCAAGGCCTTTCGCCCGGCCCGGCGATTTCGTATCCTGACGGTGCTATGCCGACGACGACCCTCCAACTCGACACGCCCGTGCAGTACGTCAAGGGCGTGGGCCCCCGGCGGGGCGAGCAGCTCGCCGAGCTGGGCATCGCCACAGTGGAAGACCTGCTGCTGTACTTCCCCCGGCGGTTCGACCTGCGCCACCAGGCCCAGCCCATCAACACGCTGCGGGGCGACGAGTCGGCCGCCACCGTCGCCGGCGAGGTCCTCGAGTGCCGCTTCGTGCCGCGCTACCCCCGGCCCTTCTTCGAGTGCAGCCTCGACGACGGCACGGCCACCGTCGTACTGAAGTGGTTCCACGGCGGCTACCTGCAGGGCCAGATCCGCCCGGGCCTGACGCTGGCGGCCAGCGGGCCGGTGAAGGTCTTCCGCGAGACGATCCAGCTGATCAACCCCCGCTTCCACGTGCTCGCCGACGTCAGCGGCGTGGACCTGTCCAGCGACGAGCTGCTGCCGGTCTACCCGGCCGGGGCCAAGCTCAGCAGCAACGTCATCGCCAACGTCATCCGCAAGGCCCTGCCGCAGATCATCCCGCTGGTGAGCGAGACCCTCGGCGCCGAGTTCCGCGACGCGCGGGCCCTGGTGCCGCGCCCGGAGGCCATCGCGGCCATGCACAAGCCCGAGGACCGTGACCAGTGGGCCCAGGCCCGCCGTCGGCTGGCCTACGACGAGGTCCTGCTGATGCAACTGGCGCTGGCGATCCAACGCCTGCGGGCCGTCAGTCGGCCGGCGCACCCGCTGGCGGTGAACCCGGAGATCGACCGCCGCATCCGCGCCCGCTTCCCCTTCGCCCTGACGGCCGCCCAGGACGCCGCCATCGCCGAGATCGCCGCCGACATGGCCCGTGCCCGGCCCATGAACCGCATGCTCCAGGGCGACGTGGGCTCGGGCAAGACCGTGGTCGCCCTCTACGCCGCCCTGACGGCTGTGGCGCACAAGACGCAGGTGGCCATCATGGCCCCGACCGAGATCCTCGCCGAGCAGCACTTCCGCAAGGTCCACGGCTACCTTGAGGGCTCGCGGGTCCGCGTCGCCATGCTCACCGGCAGCCAGACGCCGCTGCAGCGGCAGCGGACGCTCTACCGGCTCGAGCACGGCGAGATCGACGTCGTCGTCGGCACGCACGCGCTGCTGGGCGAGAAGGTGCAGTTCGCCCGCCTGGGCCTGGTGGTCGTCGACGAGCAGCACAAGTTCGGCGTCGAGCAGCGGGGGGGCATCCGCGGCAAGGGCCACGCCCCGCACTACCTGGTGATGACGGCCACGCCCATCCCGAGGACGCTGGCCCTGACGGTCTTCGGCGACCTGGAGACCACGACCCTCGACGAGCGCCCGCCGGGGCGGGGCACCACGCACACCCAACTGGTGGGCTCCGACCAGATGGACAAGGTGCTCGATTTCGTCCGCCGCCGCCTGGCGCGCGGCCAGCAGGCGTACTTCGTCTACCCGGCCGTCAACGCCTCGGCCGCCACCGACCTTCGGGCCGCCACCGAGGCCGCCCAGCAGTTCCGCGCCGACGGGCTCAAGGACTTCCGCGTCGGCCTGATCCACGGCCAGATGCCCGGCGCCGAGAAGGACCGGGTGATGCAGGCCTTCGCCGCCGGCGAGATCCAGGCCCTCGTCGCCAGCGTCGTCATCGAGGTCGGCATCGACGTGGCCAACGCCAACATCATGGTCATCGAGCACGCCGACCGCTACGGCCTGGCCCAGCTGCACCAACTCCGCGGGCGCATCGGGCGTGGACAGGAGGACGCCCACTGCGTTCTGGTCGCCGACTCGACCAACCCCCAGGCCGTCCAGCGGCTCGGGGTGCTCTGCCAGACCGACGACGGCTTCCGCATCGCCGAGGAAGACCTCAAGATCCGCGGGCCCGGCGAGTTCTTCGGCACCCGCCAGCACGGCCTGCCCGAGCTGCGCGTCGCCGACCTGACCGAAGACTTCGAGCTGCTCCGCATGGCCCGCCGCGACGCCTTCGCCCTGATCCGTGAGGACCCCTCCCTGACCGCCCCGCACCACCAGAGCCTCCGCGCGGCGCTGCTCAAGGCCTACCAGGGCCGCATGGGCCTCATCGCCACCGGCTGACCCCGGGCCGTCCGCATCGCGGCCCAACGCACCCGCACGTGGCCCGCGCTGTAGGCTGGGGCGCAGCGAAGCGAAGCCCCACCTTCTCGGATGCCGCTGAGCCCGCACGTCCAGGCAAAGGGTCTATACCGTTTGCCACCGAATCTGCGGGCAGCCCTGGCCCGGACGAAGGTGGGG
>JAWLCG010000145.1:0-11284 GCA_041687295.1 Phycisphaerae bacterium
GCAACGACGCCGCTTTGGATCGCGGGCGGGCAGCAGTCAAAGCGACGTCGTTGCCGCCGCACTCCAAAGGAGCCGTCCGTCCATCGTGGCTGTACACTCAGGGGGAACTCCGGGAGTTCTTGGAGCCAGCCAAAGCGGCGAGTTCCTCGCCGCACTCCAAAGGGGGCGATCCGTTCATCGGGGCCGGCCACCCAGGGGGGCTCGCCCGGGGTCGGAAGGGCGAAGTCCACGAATGGAGGACAAGACACAGCCACTACGGAATCTTCTATTCGTGCAATCCTCTTCCATTCGTGCAGTTCGTGTCGATCACCCGTACCGGGAGGGGGAGTCCAGGGGGCGCTGAAGACGTGGCTGCACAAAGCACAGCCACGGCACCCGGACGGTATGGCAGTACCCGGACGGTATGACGACATCGCTGCCGGGCCTCGCTTCGCTCGACCCGGCCTACGGGCGGCCGGCGAGGGGTCAGGACTCGTCGGTGTGGTTGGGGTCCAGGTCGAACAGGCGGCGGAGGGCGGCGGCGTGGGCGCGGGCGGCGTCCTGGCTGGTGGTGTCGCGCAGGGCGGTGATGGGCTGGTGCAGAACGCGCTGAACGACGCGATGGACGGCCCGGCGGAGGATCCGCTCGTCGAGCTCGGCGTCGTCGTGGTCGGCGAACTTGTTCAGGGCGGTGCGGACCTCCTGCTCGGCGATGGCCCGCACGTGGCGACGCAGGGCGGCGATGGTGGGCGTGACCTCGCGGGCGGCCAGCCAGTCGGCCCACTCGGCGGCGTGGGCGTCGAGCAGGGCGTGGCAGCGGGCCAGCTCATCCAGGGCCGGCCCGGCGGCGGTCTGCATGAAGCGCTGCAGGTCGTCGAGGTTGGCCAGCGTCACGCCGGGCAGGTCCCCGACGGCGGGCTCGGCGTCGCGCGGCACGGCCAGGTCGAGCACCAGCAGGGGCCGATCGGGACGCGTGGCCATCGCGCGGGTGACGGCGGCGGCGGTCAGGACCGGCGCGTCGGCGCCGGTGCTGGCCAGGACGACGTCGGCCCGGGCCAGCCAGGCGGGCAGGTCGCTCAGCGGGCCGGCCTGGCCCCCGACGGCGCCGGCCAGGGCGGCGGCCGGTGCGGGCGAGCGGTTGAGCACGACCAGGGGGCAGGCCCCGCGGCGGGCGAGGTCGGCCAGGGCCTGGCGGGCGACCTTGCCGGCCCCGACGCCCACGACCGTCAGGCCCGCCAGCGAGCCGAGGGTGTGGGCGGCGAAGTCGACGGCCGCCCCAGCCACGCTCAGCCGGGCGCTGTCCAGGGCCGTCTGCGTCCGCACCCGCTTGGCTGAGCGGAGGGCCAGCTGGAACAGCTGGTTGAAGGCGGGCCCGACGGTGCCGGCCTCGCTGGCCCGCTGGTAGGCGGCGCGGACCTGCCCGAGCACCTGGGCCTCGCCGAGGACCAGGCTGTCCAGGCCGGCCGCCACCTCCAGCAGGTGTCGCACCGCCCCGGCGTCGGTGAAGCTGTAGACGCTGTCGATGTACGCGCTGGCGGGCAGGCCATGGAACCGCCCGAGCCACTCGGTGAGCTCGCCCTCGCGCGGGTGGCCGTGCACGGGCCGGGCGCAGTAGATCTCCGTGCGGTTGCAGGTGCTCAGGATGAGCCACTCGGCGTCGGCAAACTGCTCGCGCAACGCCCCCAGGGCCGACCGGGCGGCCGAGTCGTCAAAGGCCAGCCTTTCCCGCAGGGCCAGGCCGGCCGTCTTATGGTTCACGCCAGTGCAGAGGATACGCATGGGGGGTGGTCGGAGGTCGCGGGGCTCGTTCACCCAGGGACCGGGTCGGGCATTCTTCGTCAACGCGTCAATGCGTCACTGCGTCGCTCCGCTGACGCCAGGCGGCTCAAGGCGCATTGTACCCGGAGTTCCAGGCCAGAACTCCGCCCGAGCAGAGCCCTGCTTCTGCAGGCCTGACTGGGCAGCGGAGCGTTCCCGCATCGTCGCGCCGAGGCGTTGACGCAGCGACGCATTGACGCATTAACGCCCTGTCGCCATCTCCTGTTCAGCCCAGTCGCGCAGGGCCTCCAGGCCGCCCTGCTGGAAACGGGCCAGGCCCTTGGCGCCGCCGAGTCGGCGGAGCAGGGCGGCCCGTTTGCGGGCGTTGGGCATTCGCTCCTTGAGCTCGGCCCGCAGCTGGGCCAGGGCGAGGGCGAACTCCTGGGCGCCGGCGGGCATGGCCTGGGCCAGCGCGTCGCGGAGGGCGGCCGCCGCCGTCGGGGCCCCGCCAGTGGTCGCGACCGCCAGCACCACGCCGGGCCCGCGATGGACGGCCGGCAGCGTGAAGTCGCTGTCGGCGGGGTTATCCGCCCGGCTGACCCAGGCGTTGAGGGCGCGGGCGTCCTCGGCCACCTGGGCGTTGAGGGCGGGGCTGTCGGTGCAGGCGAAGACCAGCTCGGCGCCGCCGAGGTGGCGGGGCTGGTAGCTCTCGGCCAGCCGTTCGACGCCCTCGGGCCAGTCCGAGCCGTTCGGGTCGACCACGCGGATGCGGGCGCCCGCCTGGAGCAGGCCCTCGACTTTGCGCCGCCCCACCGCCCCGCCGCCGACGACCACGGCCAGGCGGTCCTGCACGTGCAGCATCACCGGGTAGAGCGGCTCGGGCTGCGGATTATGGGCGTTGCGGGCCATGGTCCACCTCCTCGCCGGCCCGGACGAGCCGTCCGGCGACCAGCATTACAGTATACCCCCGCGGGCCCGGCCGGCCAACTCCGCAGGGCGGCAGAGCCGACGGGTGTGCAGGTTCTGGGCGAATCGCAGCGGAGGCCAGGTCCTGCACACGGGACGGTGACGGCAGGGCGCCCCTGGACGTGCGGGCGGGTGCCCCGGGCAAGCGGGGCAGCAGCACCGCTCGCCCGGTCGAGGGCGGAGGCGGCCCAGCCAGGAGGCCCCAGCCCGCCCCGGCCGGGCGAGCCTGCGGCTTGCCCGGGGCACCCAGAGCGTTTGCCTATCGGACGTGTGGGTGCGTTGGGCCGTTACGGGGACGGCCCGTCCGAGATGCCCACGGAAGGCATTCCATGGGCTTGGGCCGAGCCTGCCCTGCGGAACCGCAGGCGCAGATGGCATGGGGTCTGTACACCTGCACACGGTGGGTCAGGGCATCAGGAGGATGCCGAGGCTCTGGGGGCTGTAGAGGCCTCGGGTGGCGCCGGCCCAGTCGGAGCTCTCGCCGGCGGAGCGGTCGTGGCGGGCGAAGTTGACGGCCCAGACGCGGGCGTCGGCGGCGTCGCCGAAGGCGGCCAGCGGGATGGCCAACTCGGCGAACCAGACGCCGTCGGCGACGCGGATGGCGGCACGGACGTCGGCGGGCCAGGGGGCGGTCTCGCCCAGGGGCCAATCGGCGCGGATGCCGCGGGTGGCGCGGACGGTGCCGTTGGCCTTGAGGACGAGGTGGAACAGGTCGGCCGGCGTGTCGGCGTCGGCGCCGGGGTCGAGGATGACCTCCAGCAGGTCCTCGCCGATGGCCAGCAGGTGGTCGTAGCGGACGCGGTTGTCGGGCTGGGCGACGGGCCCGGCCTGGCCGGCGGCCTCGCAGCGGAAGGCGACGTAGAGCGTCCGCTCGTCGCGCAGGACGAACACCAGCGTCCCCAGGCGGGCCAGGCCGGGGTCGCGCTGCCCCCGTCGGCCGGCCAGGCGGAACTCGCCGGCGGTGTTGCCCGAGCGGACCGGCCAGTCGGTCAGGTCGCCATCGACGGTGATGCCGCCGGCCGGCGCCCGGGCCGCCCGCAGCAGCGGCAACGTCTGGGGGGCGGGCTGGGCGGCCTCGCCGGCCAGGGCCAGCTCCAGCGGCACCGACAGCCGACCGTAGCCGGCCGGCTGGGGGTCGGCCAGCTCCAACGTCAGGACGGCCCGGGCCGAGCCGCCCTCGGGCACGACCAGCGGACTGGGCCGATCGATCAGCGTCATGGACTCCGGCAGCGTGCCGACGCCCAGCACAGCCGCCACGGGCCGGGGCAGCGGGTTGTGCAGGTCCACCTCGAGATGCAGGCGGAGGGCGCCGTCGCCGGCGTCGGCGGCGCGGGCGCGGCAGCGGGCCACGCCGGGCTCGCCGGCGGCCTGGGTGAGCCGTCGCCACTCGATCCGCTGGGCCATGAGCCGCTGGCCGTCGACGGCCTCGGGGCGGACGGTGGCCAGGACCTCCTCAGCCAGCAGCCTTCGGGCCAGCGCCCAGCTCTGGGCGGGGCGGACCCAGCCATCGAGGCGGGCGTCGAGGTAGTGGTCGCCGGCGGCGTCGAGCCCGACGTAGCGGGCCATGGTGCGGGCCAGGCCGTCGGCCAGAGCGGGTCGGCCCCGGCGGCGGAGCAGGTCGAGGTAGGCGGCGTCCTGCAGCCCGCGTCGCAGCCGCTTGAGCCGGGCGCTGGGCAGGACCTCTTGCAGGCCCACGAAGGGGCCGGGGTAAAAAAGCCCGCCATGGGCTTGGCCGCCGGTGCGGAAGGGGTTGGCCTGCCAGTCGAGCACCTCGCCCAGCCACAGGCCGGCCAGGGCGTATCGGTCGGCCAGCCAGGCCAGGGCCCGCGCGTCGGCGGGGTCGGCGAACAGCGCCAGGCTCGGCGCATACGGCGGCGTGCCGGGCACGAGGTACTGCGCACGGGGCCCGCCGGCCTCGGCCGAGGGGTCCAGCAGCTCGCCGGGCGGGGCGAGCCAGTCGGCCAGCTCGGGCAGGTCCTGCGGCACGGCCCAGCCGGTCAGGGCGGGCGGGTCCAGCGGCAGCGGGCAGAGGATCGGGCAGCCCACCTCGGCCAGTCGGCCCAGCCGGGCCAGATCGGCGAAACGCGCATACGGGTCCGCCCCGGCCGGGGCGTCGACGGGCCAGTACACCAGCCGATCGGCGAAGCCCAGCTGGGCGAAGTGGCGGGCCGTCTCGGTCAGCACGGCCCGAACGGTCTGGCGGTACACCTCGCCGTCGGGCCCGTCGTACGTGGCCGGGTCGGGCCAGCCGGCGTGCACCGGCACGGGCCAGACGGACTGGCCCACGCGGTCGGCATAGGCCGTGCCGTCCAGGTAGGGCGTAGCGATGGCGTCGTAGTCGCTCCAGTCCAGCTGCACCTGCCCGTCGAGGTCGCGCTTGAGCACGGGGCGCAGGCCCCGGTCGACCAGGTCGAGGCGGTGCTCGTGGGCCAGCGTCATGAACTGCCGCAGCACCACCAGCCCCTGGCGGACCAGCGGGTCCTGACGGTCCATCCAGACCGGCTCGAAGGGTCGGCCGTCGCGGCGGAGGAAGTAGCGGAACAGCACCGCCTGGTCGAAGCCGCCCACCGCCCGCAGCGGGCGGGTATCGGGCAGAACGAAGTCGTACACCTCCAGCTCGACGGGCACCCGGCTGACCCGCCCGCCCCCGGCCGACACCGTCACCACGCCGCGATACGTGCCCGCCAGCGCGTCGCGGGGGATCCGCACGTCGAGCCACAGGGCCAGCCGCCCCGTCGGCGGCAGCGACCAGGGCATGCCGTGGCGCGGGGCGTCGGCGGGGATCAGGGCATCGTAGAAGCTCGCCGGCTCGGCCGGCCTATCGGCGGTGCGGAGGTACCAGCCGGGGTAGTCGCGCACGGCCACGGGCCACTGGCGGAAGAGGTCCACCTGCGTCGGCTCGATCCGCCCGGGGCCCGTCAGCGGACCCACCGATACGCGGATGTCCTGCAGGGGCGAGTCGGCCTCGGCGTCCAGGACCAGCTGGAAGGCGACCGTCTCGTTGCCCGCCCCGAAGAGCTTGACCGTGCCGTGCAGCGGGTCGACGGCCCAGGGCTCGGCGGCGGCTGGGCCTCGCTCGGTCAGCTGGGCCATGTCGCTGGCCGACCAGGTCCGCAGCGCAGACTCGCCGCCCCCGCAGCCGCCCAGCAGGGCCGACAGCAGACATAACGCAGGGGCCAGCAGCATGCTCGTTCGGGGGCTCGCCATGGGGCCGGCCATTCTAGCAGCCCGCCCCCAGCGCCACCAAGGCCCTTTCACCCCCGGCCCAGCGCTCGGGCGCAGTATGGAGTGCGGCGGCTTGACGCCGCTTTGGCTCACTCGGCCGTGGAAGTGAACCTTCCTGGAACACAGTGCGCAGGTGCCACGGCTCGGCCCAAGCCCACGGGATGCCTTCCGTGGGCATCTGGGTGGGGCTGCTCCGGGCGCGGCACAACGCACACGCACGTCCGATTCCGCAAGCGGCCATGGTACTCGTGCGGAAGGTGTCTGGACGTTCGAGCTAAAGCGGCGTCAAGGCCGCCGCACTCCATATTGCCCAGGCACCGCGGATGGATGGCGCTACAGGCGCCGCCGGCTGGGCCGGGCGCGGCGGGTAACGGTCGACTCGGCGGCGAGGGCCGACTCGGCGGGCTCGGCGGATTCGCTGGCGAGGGTCGTGTCGCCCCAGTGGCCCAGCAGGACGTTGAGGTCGCGGTCGTCGACTTGGCCATCGCCGGTGAAGTCGCCGTCGCGCCAGCTGACGCCCGCGTCGCCCCAGTGGCCCAGGAGGATGCTCAGGTCGCGGTCGTCGACGGCGCCGTCACCGTTGGCGTCGCCCCAGAGGATCGAGCCCTCGTAGGCGCCCATGTCCACCACCGGCGCGGTGCCGATGCCGGTATCGGGCACGGGGGCGTCCTGGCGTCGTGGCCGGCCGATCAGGTCCAGCGGCAGCGGCTCGGCGGTGTCGCCGTCGGCGTCGAGGTCCATCGTATCGGGCGGCAGCCAGCCATTGTGGCCCGCGTCTAGGGCCGGCGAGTGCGGCAGCAGCCGCCAGTCGCCGCCGGCGGGGTCGTAGAAACGCGGATCGGCGTCGAGGTTGCCCCCGGCGTCGGTGCCGATGCCGGCCCAGCCGGCCGAGCTGCCCTGCACGAGGCTGTGGCGGAAGATCGGGCCCGTCCCGGCCGCGAAGCTCGCCACGTCGCCGCCCGCCTCGGCCGTGTTGGCCCAGACGATGCTGTTGGTCACCGCCAGCGCCCCGCCGGTGCCCACCTCGAAGGCCCCGCCGGACAGCGCCTCGTTGGCCACGACGGTGCTGTTGACCAGCGTGACGGGCCCCATCGCCGCTACCGCCCCGCCCCGGCCAGCGAGGTTGCCCGCCAGCACGCTGTTGACGATCGTCAGCCCCGTGCCGCCCTCGACCAGCACCGCCCCGCCGTGCATGAACTCCAGCGGGGCTGCGTTGTCCGTGAGCGTCGAGGCCACGATCGTGCCGCCGCTGTCGGTCAGGGCCACCGCCCCGCCGCCCCAGGTGCCGAAGGGAAACGCCGTCGTCTCGTTGCCCACCAGCTGCGACCGCGCCATCCGCAGCGTGCCGTTGCGCACGGCGATGGCGCCGCCCTCGCCGTCGGCGCGATTCAGGCGAAACTCGCTGTCGCGGACCTCCAGCACCCCGCCGTCGAGGAACGCGCCGGCCCCGCTGGCCGATTCATCGCCGGTGCGGTTGTTCTGGAACAGCCCCCCCGCCACCGTCACGTCCGCCCGCCGCGCCCACAGGCCCGCCCCGTGGCCGTACGAAACGTTGTCCACCACGCGGACATTCTCCAGCGACAGCTGGGAGTCCTGCACGGCCAGGCCGCCGCCGAGGGTGAACGCGCCCCCGCCGGTGCCAAACTCGCTGTCGACGACGGCCACCGCCGCGTCGAAGGCGGCCAGACCCGCGCCGTAGTCGTGGGCGCGGTTGGCGACGAAGGTCGTGCCCGCCACCGTCAGGGCCGACCCGTCCACCCGCAGGCCGCCGCCGGAGGCGTAGTCCGCCTCGTTGCCCTCGAAGCGGCTGGCGGAGACCGCCACCGTCCCGCCGGACGCGTACAGCCCCCCGCCGCCCCAGTCGGCCGAGACGTTGTCCAGAAAGGTGCTACCGGCGATCGCCAGATCGGCCCCGACGGCGTGGATGCCCCCGCCGGTCTCGGTGCCGTAGTTGTCGCGGAAGGTGCACGCCTCGATCTGCATGGCCCCGCCGTCGAGGTAGAGGCCCGCCCCGCCGGTGGCACCGAACGCATCGCCCGCCCCGGCGATGACCAGGCCCGTCAGGCTCGCCCCGTCGGCGCCGACGATGGTGTGGTTGTCGCCCACGTAGACGCCGGCGACCGGGTTGGCGAGCAGCTCGGTGACGTTGCCGGCCGGGTCGGCCTGGGCCAGGCTCGTCTCGCCGCCGACAACGCCACCGTACAGCGCCACGCCCGCCGGCAGGGCGAGCGGCTCGGCCACGTCCGTCCGCGACGAGGACACGTACGTGCCCCGGGCGATCCACACCTGGTCGCCGGCGGCCGCTGCAACCAGGGCGTCGGTCAGGTCAGCGTACGCCCCCGCCCAGGTGCCGTCCTGCGGGTCGGCGTCCACGTAGAGCACCGCACTGAGCAGCACCCGCGGCTCCAGCGGCTCGAACAAATCGCCCTCGGCCCGGCCTGCACGGTACGACTCCATGACTGCACCCCCGGTCGCTACAGCGGCACCACACCCCCCGACCGTCCGGCCCGCCGGGCGGAACCGAGGGACACCCCTATTTTATGCCGTCCCCCTTATGCCGATCCACCCGGCCCGGCGCCGGCAGTTGCGCCTGGACGGGCGGACCGGCCGGCGGTACATCTATAGCGTCGCCCCGCCGGCCCGTGACGCAGGCGGGCAGCCGGGCCCGACAGGCCCCCAGATGCGAGGAGAGCCCATGGACTACGTGATGATCTTTCACGCGAACCTCAACTACGCCTTTCTCGAGCCCTACAAGTACGAGCAGGTGATCCGCTCGAGCTACGAGGCGATCATCGACACCTTCCGCGACAAGTGCCCCGACGCGAAGTACACCTTCGAGGCCTCGGGCTTCACCCTGGACACCATGGCCGAGCTGACCCCCGACGTGCTGGCCAAGCTCAACGACGCCATCAAGGCCGGCCAGTGCGAGTTCATGGGCTCGCCGTACGCCCACCCCATGGTCGCCAACTTCCCGCCCGAGGACGGCTGGTGGGCCTGCGAGTTCGCCATGCGCTCCTACGAGAAGCACCTGGGCTTCCGCCCCGAGAGCGCGTGGAACCCCGAGTGCTCCTGGATGCAGTACGTCCCGCAGGTCTACGCCGACGCGGGGTTCAAGTACCTCACGCTGGACTTCGAGAGCTTCATGATCTGCAATCGGCCCGAGTATGGGTGGGTCGAGCGCAACCGCCGACGCGATATGAGCTGGGGCGGCAACCTGCCGCACTACAAGCAGCTCGACCCCAACGAGCCGGCCCTGCACTTTCCCTTCAAGGACGTCGTGCCGGGGCTGGACGGCTTCGCCCGCTCGGACCGCCTGGCCGGCAAGAGCATCGGCTACTTCCTGGGCCGGCTGAGCCTCGAGGACTACATCGAGAACATGCAGACCTGGAGCGGCGACCGCGACGAGGGCGCCCTGATCATCCTGGCCGACGACGCCGAGTACACCGGCACGACGGCCTACTTCTACGTCAAGCACTTCAACGAGTACGACAAGAGCTTTTCGGTCGATCCGACCGCCGGCGAGAAGCTCGAGCGGCTGGTGAAGGCCGTCACGCAGGTCGGGCCGATGATCACCTTCAAGGACGCCTGCCAGCTGCCGCCGGTGAAGGAGCGCTACTTCGTCGAGGACCGCTTCGCCTGGCACCGCACGTACGCCGACGTCTGGGCCAACACGCCCGAGTCCAAGCGCTTCGACCCCATCGTCGCCGTCCTCCGCCAGGAGCTGCTCGCCCTGGCCCCCGCCGCCAAGGGCCCCAAGGCCAAGGAGCTCACCGAGCGCGTCTGGTTCCACCTGACCAACGCCGAGAACAGCGACGGCCGCTGGCCCCCGCCCCCCGGCCGAACCTGCCCGTTCAACGTCGAGTGGGTCGAGCGCGAGCTGCACAAGACCCGCGGCTACCTCGACGAGCTCCGCACCGAGATCGCCCGCACCGACCCCGCCGCCACCCAACGCACCGACGCCTGCGGCCACCGCAGCTTCATGGCCGTGCCCGAGGACCGGGTCCAGTAGGGCGGGCACCGCCCGCCGCCGATGGCGCCAGGCGCAGCCCATGTCGAGCCCGTAGGCCGGGTCGAGCGCCAGCGAGGCCCGGCAATCCAGTAGCCAGTAGCCCGTGGCCCGGACCCAGTGGCCCGCATGGGGGCCGTACGCGAGCCCCCACGCGGGCCCCCTGGGCAATATGGAGTGCGGCGAGAAAGTCGCCGCTTTGGCTGGCCCGTAGGCTGGGACAGAGCGGCAAAGCCGCGCCGTCCCACCTGTGATAGCTGCAGGGGATTGGCGAGAAAGCCAGTAGGTCGGGGATACCTCCCCGACACGGCCGGGGCCTTCCGCGTTCGATGTCGGGGAAGTATCCCCGACCTACAAGCTGCGAGGAGCACCATGATCCGAGTTCTGACCATCGGCAACAGTTTCGCCGAGAACGCCACCAAGCTGCTGCCGGAGATCGTCGAGGCCGACGGCACCGTGGAGGTGATGATCGGCAAGACGAACCTGGGCGGCTGTTCGCTGGAGAAGCACGTCAACGTGGTGCGGCAGTGCGAGCTGTTCCCCGACGTCAGGCCGTACGAGTTCGCCCGCACTGGCCGGGAGAGCGTCCCGGCGACGCTGCGCGAGGCGCTGGCGGCCGAGCCGTGGGGCTACGTGACGCTTCAGCAGGTCTCGCGGCTCAGCTGGCAGCCGGAGACGTATGAGCCCTTCTTCGGCCAGCTGCTGGCGCTGGTCCGCAAGCTGGCGCCGCAGGCCCAGCCGGTGATCCACCAGACCTGGGCGCACCGGGTCGATGCGCCGTGGTTCGCCGAGGCCGGCATCGATCAGCGGGCCATGCACGAGGGGCTCGTGCGGGCCTACCGGGCCATGGAGGAGACCTACGGCCTGCGGATGATCCCCTGCGGGCAGGCCTTTGCGCTGGCGCGGCCGGAGCTGGGCTTCTCGCCCGATCCGGACTTCGACTACCTCGACCCGCCGCCCGGCGCCCGGCCGCGCGAGAGCGGCTCGCTGCACGTCGGGGGCCGATGGCAGACCGGCAACACGCCCGACGGAAACGCCCACTTCGGCATCGACCCCGGCCACTGCTCGGTCCTGGGGCTCTATCTCGGAGCGGCCGTGTGGTTCGAGATGCTCACCGGCCGACGCATCGCCGAGAACCCCTACCGCCCCGAGCCGCTGACGCCGGGCGAGGTGGCGATTCTCCAGACCGCCGCCCACCAGGCCGTCGTCGACGCCGGCGGCCCGCTGGCGACGGAGTGAGCGTCGAAGGTGGGGCTTCGCTACGCTGCGCCCCAGCCTACGGGGGCGGCGAAGGTTGCGCCGGTTTGGCTGCACCAGGACGTCGCCGCGGACGTAATAAGTGTGTCCACT
>JAWLCG010000146.1:0-11148 GCA_041687295.1 Phycisphaerae bacterium
CCGAACGCGGCCCCGCTGCCGGGCCTCGCTGCGCTCGCCCCGGCCTACTTCACAGCAGCGGCGCCAGGGGCGACTCGGCCAGCAGGTCGATGGGCGCCTCCTCGGCCTGGGACTGGGCGGGGGCCGGGTCGGGGTCCAGTTCGGCCGGCCCGGCCAGCAGGTCGGCGGTCCAGGCCTCCAGGGCCAGCGGGGCCGCCTCGCCGGCCGGCGCAGCAGCCGAGGGCGACGGGTCGGCTGAATCGGGTTCGCCGGCCAAGGCATGGTCGATCGGTGCCGGCTCTGTCGCCAGCGGGGCCGCGGCGGGCTCCGTCAGCGACCCGCCGGCCAGCGTCATCTCGGCGGGCGGGGCGGCCAGCTCGGCCGGGGCGGCGGCGGCCTGGTTGCCCCAGCGGCCCAGCAGGATGTTGAGGTCGCGGTCGTCGACGATGCCGTTGGCGTCGAAGTCGCCCTCGGCCCAGCCGCCGGGGTCGCCCCAGTGGCCCAGGAGGATGCTGAGATCGCGGTCGTCGACGATGCCGTCGCCGTTGGCATCGCCGGGCAGGGCGGGCACGATACCGCTGACGAGGCCGGGGCTGGGCGTCTGGGCCTGCCAACTGGCGGGCCAGTTCCCGTCGGTCTGCGGCATCAGACGGACCAGCGAGAATCCCGTCCCGTCGGCCTCGACGGGCCAGGGGGCCAGCTCGTCATAGCGCACCGCGTCGGACTGGATGTACGGCGTGATCCACGGTGCGTGGGCCGGCGGCTCGTCGGGCCAGGCCAGGCGGACCATTTCGCCGCTGTTGTCGAGCCGGCCCCGGTAGGGCCCCGCCATCGCCGCGCCGGCAGGCAGGTCGGGATAGGCCGACACGAACGCCGCCCGCGCCGTCAGGTCCGAGGGTGTGAAGGGCACCAGCAGCAGCGTCGCGTGCGGTGCGATGCTCGTGCCGGCCGGGAAGACGTAGTCCACGCCGCTGACCATGGCCCAGCCGGTCAGGTCGATGGCCTGGGCGGTGGTGTTGAACAGCTCGATGAACTCCAGCGTCTCGTCGGGGCCGTCGGGGTGGTACATCAGCTCGCTGATGATGACCGGCCCGACGCGGGCGGCGCTGTTGGCCTGGCCGAAGGTGCGGGTCTGCATCGGCACCAGCTCGCCGGTGCCGTTGGGCGATCGCCCGAAGGACTCGCCGTTGGCGGCGGCGCCGAACTTCACGTGGTCGATGAACCGCACCGGCAGGCCGTTCTCACCCTCCAGCAGCCAGAGGCTCTCGCCCAGCGAACTGAGGGCGAAGCCCCAGGAGTCCGCCTCGGTGAAGACCGCGTAGCCGCCGGCGGGGATGATCGTGCCGTCGGGGATGCGGAACTGCATGTAGTCGGCCAGGGAATTGTTGGAGTCGGTGAGGAACCAGCCCGAGATGTCGATCGCCCCTGCGGTCGGGTTGTGCAGCTCAATCGTGTCGCTCAGAGGCCAGTCGGTGTGCGTGAGGATCTCGTTGATCACGACCGAGGCGGCGGGCCCGGCCCCGGCCGAGCCGGGCGAGCCGTGCATCTCGCTACTGGCGCGCCAGGCGGCCGCGTCGTCGGGGTCGGCGTCGAAGTCGGCGCGTTCCAGGCTGCTGCCGGCGCCGTCGGGTCGGCCTGGCCAGGCGCCGCTGTCGCTGTAGTCGAACTGCTCGATCGTGGAGTCCATCGCGTCGGCCAGGCGGATCAGCTCGCCGCTGTTGCTCAGCCGGCCTGAGTACGGGCCGATCAGCCGGGCGCCGGCGTCCAGGCCGTAGTGGTTCAGGAAGGCCTGCTTGCGGGCGACCTCGGCCGGGTCGGGGCTGGTCGGGTCGAAGCAGACGACCACCACCCGCTCGCCGGCGGCCAGCACCGTGCCGGCGGGCACGGTGAAGTCGATGCCGTCGGTGAAGCGCGCCGCCGAGATGTCCAGCGACGTGTCGGCCGTGTTGAGCAGCTCGACGAACTCCAGGTCGTGATCGTTGCCCATCGGGTGGTACATCATCTCGGCCACGCGCAGGGCCGAGAGGTCCACGGCAAACAGCGCCTCGGTGGCGGCGCTCCACTTGCCGTTAGAGTAGCTCGCTGCCCGCAGCAGCGTGCCGCCGGAGATCAGGACCGGTCCGGCGTAGGTCAGGGCCGTCTCGGAGTCCCGCGGGTCGCTGCCGTCGAGGGTGTACTTGACGGTGCCCGGGCCGGTGATGCTCAGGGCGAAGCCCGGCGTCACGTAGCCGCCGTGCTGGCTGAAGGTGGGCGCGTTGACGGTCGGGTACAGGCCGATCTGGCGGAACTGGCTCAGGATGATGTTGTTCCGCACGCCGATGAAGCTGCTGCCGTACCAGCCGGTGCCGCAGAGGTAATCCATCCGGCTGAGCCAGCTCTCGCGGGTGCGCGGGCTGGTGGGGTTCCTCCAGTCGCCCCAGCGGGCGCTCTCGCCGACGATGGCGAAGTCCATCTCGTCCCGCAGCTCGCGGGCGCGGGCGAGGTTCTTGTCGGTCGTCAGGCCGCCGTCGTTGTAGAAGTGTTTGTGGAGGCGGTCGGCGAAGAGCCGCTGATAGTCCGGCCGAAGGCGCAGGGCCTTGTGGATCTGCCCGGGGCCCATCGCGTCGCTGTCGTTGTCGCCGACGGTCGTGCGGTTCTGCTCGTGCCAGCCCAGCACCGACTCCATGTCCCAGGTGAAGTAGCGGAACTTCTGCAGGGGCGGCCCGGCCGGGTCGTCGGGGTTGCGCTGGGCGACGGCGTACCAGTTCTTCTGGGGCCAGTCCCAGTTCTGGGCGTACATGTTGACGATAAGGTAGTCGATGAAGTTGTCGATGTCGAGGTATTGCTGCAGCTCGGCATAGGCTTCGTCGCTGAGGGTGTAGGCGGGCGTGGCCGAGCCGCTGAAGCGCGGCACCAGGCCCATCATGTGGTCGTAGGAGGCCTTGGAGCCCTCCTTGAGCGTGCCGGTCCAGGCGTTCTTCTGGAGCTGGGGGTCCCAGCCCATCTGGCCCTGGATGACGTCCCAGTCCTCCTTCTCGCCGCCGAAGTGCTCGGCGGCGAAGGAGTCGTCCGGCCTCTCCTGGGGCTCGTAGATGCCCCAGTACAGGCCGTTGATGTACAGGTGCACCAGGCGGGCCTCCGGGGCGACCTGGCCGGTGCCGGCGTAGATCCGGTGCATCAGGGCATCGCGGATGTAGTCGGCGTTGGTGGCGCCGGCGATCCACGAGCCGCCGAACTGCGCCCGCAGGACGATGGTGTCGAACTCGGTGACGTCGCTGCCGGGGAACAGCGGCTCGGTGAGCTTGCTGGGCCCGTACTGGCTCTTGAACAGCAGCCGAAGCGGGAACTTGGGGTTCTTGTCCGGATGGCGGGCGATGTCGCCGTGGATGCGGATGCCGGCGTTGACCTGCCAGTTGATGCCGGTGGACGGCTCGATGAACTCGACCGAGGTGGGCCGTTCCCACGCGTCGCCCCGCTGCATCGTGTTGACGTAGATGCCCGTCTCGGGGTCGAACAGGTCGTTGCCGTCCATCACCAGCGACATCGTCGGGATCGCCACCAGGCCCTCAAGCAGTTGGGTGCGGTAGGTGGGGTTGTTGACGATGTCGGGGTCCATCTCGTAGTCGGCGTTGTAGCCCGCCCAGGTGTCGGGCAGGCCCCGATCGCTCTGGTCCTGGGCCTGGTTGAGCACGTCGGCCAGGAAGATGTACGTGCCGGCGGAGATGGGGCCCGGCTCGTACGCATCGCGGAAGGCGCCGGCGCGGATGATGGTGGTGGTGCTGACGCGGACGCCCTGGCTGGGGACGTAGACCAGCCCGCTCGTCGCCGTCGGGGCGCTGCCGTCGAGCGTGTAGCGGATCGTCACGCCCGGGGTGGTGCACGAGAGGTACAGGTCGAACGCCTCGTCGTAGAAGCCGTGGGGCGCGCTGAAGCTCACGGACTCCGAGCGGTTGTAGTAGTCCGTGGTGTTGGGCGCCCCGGGGGTGGGCGTGGCGAAGAAGCGGGTGTCGTCCAGGCCCGGCGTCAGGCCATAGGAAACGTCCTCGTACTGCTCGCCGAATTCCAGCTCGGCCGCGATCGTGCGGTTGGGGCGGATCAGGGCGAGCGTCTCGCCCGAGGCCGAGAGCTTGAAGTTCGTGTGCAGCTCCTGGCCGGTGCGGTTCTTGCCCGAGGCGAAGACCACCAGGTACCCGCCGGCGGGAATGACCACGCTGGGCAGCTCCCACTGGTCAAGCTCGTCCAGGTCGTCGGTGACGAACCAGCCGCCCAGGCTGATCGGCACGTCCAGGGGATTGTGGATCTCGAACCAGTCGGAGTAGTCGCCGTCCTCGTCGGCCAGCGTCGCGTCGTTGTCGGCCATCAGCTCGGTGAGGACCGGGTCGCCGCCCAGGGCGGTGAAGCTCCGCGAGGCCCCCCAATTGATGCCGCCATCGTTGACGGCGAAGGCGCTGAAGTAGTAGGTCGTCCCCGCCTCCAGGCCGGTCAGGTTGTGGGAGAAGGCGTCGCCGTCGACCGTGCCGAGGCTGGCGCCGTAGTCCCACGCGCCCGCATCGGTCCCGCCGTCGCTGCTGCCCCAGACCATGAAGACCAGCGGCGCCTGGCCGCCGGTGTTGCCCACCAGGCCGTTGAGCCGCGCGGAGGTCGGCAGCACGTGGCTGGCCGGCAGCGTGCTGATGGCGGCGGGCTGGACGGGTTCGGTCTGGAAGCTCTCGACGTCGCTCCAGTCCTCGCCGGCTGCGTTCGTCGCCACCACGCGATAGTAGTAGGTCGTTTGCGGCAGCAGGTCGACGGCGTCGGTGTAGAAGCTCTCGGCCCCGATGGTGCCCAGCGAGATGCGGCTCTCCCAGGCGTCGATGTCGGTGCCGGCGTCGGTCCGCCCCCAGACGATCTGCACGAGCGGGTCCTCGTCGCCGGTCTCCAGGACCGAGCCGTTCAGGCGGGCGTAGTTGGCGTAGATGCCCGTCGCCTCCCACACGGCCACCATCGGCGGGGTGACCAGCGAGAAGCGGCTGGTGAACGCGGCCAGCGTTCGGCCGGTGGTGCTGGTCAGGGCCCCCTCGGCCAGGGCGATGGTGTGCTCGCCGGACCCCACCGCCGGCGGCGTGAAGGCGATCGTGTGGGTGTCGATGATGGTGAAGCCCGTCGCCGGCACGCCGTTCACCGTCAGGTCGCCCGCCTGCACGCTGGCCGGGTCGATCGGCTCGGCGAACTCCACCGTGATGGCCGACGGCGCCGCCAGCAGGCCCGTCCCGTCGGCCGGGCTGATGGTCGTGACCTCGAAGGCCGTCTCGTCCACGTCCGCCCGCAGGCGTGGCAGGATGAGCAGGTCCGAGCTGTCGAGCCGCTGGTTGAGGCCATGAATGGCCAGCACGTTCTCGCCCGGCTGCAGGAGGCCCAGGTAGGCGTCGAGGTTGAAGCCCGCGTAGGTCGTAATGCCGTCGCCGTGGTAGCCGGTGGCGACGGACTGGTAGCTCAGCGTGGCCGGGGCCAGGTTGGACGCGACCCGCTGGCCGTTGAGGTAGGCGGCGAAGCCGTCGTCCCACATCATGTCCAGGATCAGCCAGTTGACCCCATCCGGATCGTCGACCGTGAAGTCCAGGCGGATGTAGACGCTGGAGGCCTTGGTGTGCATGGCCTCCCGCACGTCGGTCTCGATCCAGGGGCTGTAGTCGCCCCCGGTGTCGTACCCGATGCCCGTGGCGCCCGTCAGCCAGCCGCTGTCATCGTAGGTGGGCTGGAACCAGGTAGCGTCCTGCGAGCTGTCGGTGGGCACGAGGTAACGGGCCGACGCGCCGGCGTCCAGGAGGGTGACCGTCGAGAGCAGCAGCCGCGGCTCGAGGGTTTCCAGGGGCGAGAAGGAGGGGTACGACGCGGAAGGGCCGGGGCTACGGTAGGACATATCGCCACTCCAAAAGAATGCATACGCCCACAACGGACAGCCACAGATCCCCGCGGCCCCAAACGAACCAGGCTTGCGGAAGGGTGGACTCGACCCGCCAGGGCGGCCTGCGTCCAATCGATGCCTGCTCCACGCATTCAGAATGCGCTCAGGATGCGTTTGGAGCCAGTGTACCGCGCAAGCGTCCTGGCGACAATACAGATTCCCCCGCACAACGTGACCGCCCGCGCAGCCCCCCCCCGCCCCATCCGTGCGCAAAGTCCGAGGGCCTCGGGCGAGCCGGCTGGCCCGCTCGCCCGAGGCCCTCCGCAGGTTCAGCGACCGATTACGGCTTCAGCGGGGCGCTGGGCGTGGCGTCGGCGGCCAGGTCGCCCAGGGCGTACTGCGTGCCGGCCAGGAAGTGCTGCAGGATCCGCTCGTCCCAGTACAGCTTGGGGTTGTGCCCGAAGGACGAGTAGAACACCCGGCCCTGGCCGTGCTGGCGGATCCAGCTCATCGCCAGGTCCATGTCGGCGCGGCGGTCGGGCAGGATGCGGCGGTTGGGGCCCGTGTCGGTCTTGTCCGTGTTGATCCGCAGCAGGACGTGGAGCTTCTCGCGGCTGTAGTGATCCTTGAACTGGAAGACCTCGTCCTGAATGTCAAAGTCCTCCTCCTGGAACATCCGGGTCAGGGCGCTGCTGCGGTCCTCGACGCGGATGGTGATCGTGTCGTCAATGCCCCAGGGGTGCCCGCCGTTTTCGTAGCCGCCGAGCATCTCGCCGAAGGCGGGCCACTGGTCGTAGCGCGGGTACTGGCAGAAGGTGGCCCCGGCCGCGTGAATGCCCACCAGGCCCTTGCCGCCGGTCACGAAGTCCATCAACGCCTGCTGCCGCTCGGCGTCCTCGAACAGCACGCCGACGGTGTTGTTGAAGAACACCGCGTCGAACTGCTGGAGATTCTGCGGCAGAAACATGTCGATGTCGTTGTCGAAGACCGGCTCGAACGCCCCGGTCTGCTTGCCCATCAGCTCCAGGGCGAGGTTGCCGTAGGGGATGGCGGCGTGGCCCTTGCGGGGCTCCCCGTCGCGGATGTTCAGGCTGGTCACCAGCAGCTTGCGAGCCTTCTTCGGCTGGGCCGGGGCCTGCTTGGGGACTGCGTTGGCGATGCGCTGCTTCTCTTCCTCGGTGCCGACAAACGGCGTGGGGTTGACTGTCATGGTCGCCCTGTCGCTCCTGCGTTGGTGCCCGCCCAAGGCCGCGGCGGGCCTGGCTCTCACTCGCTCGGCCACGAACGTCGCGGCCAAGGGCCTGATTCTACGCTGCCTGAAACCGGTGGCAAGGGGTCGCCCGTGCCTTCGGGCTCCAGGTCGGGCCTCTTGTCTTCTGTGGCCTGCTCCGAAAGGGGCGCACGCGTAGGGCGGGCACGGCCCGCCACGGCGGCGCCTGGCGCTATCGACGGCGGGCCATGCCCGCCCTACTTCACCGGGTCGGTGAAGGGCGAGCTTTCGAAGCGGCAGTCGGGCTCGGTGACGCGGGGGTCATCTTGCCGGCGCAGCTCGGCCATCAGCTGTTCGCTGAGGTGCCGGCGGACCGGGGCGTACTTGGGGTCCTCGGCGAGGTTGTGCATATAGTCGGGGTCGGTCCGCAGGTCGTAGAGCTCCTCGGCGGGGAACTTGCCGAAGCCCATCTCGAACAGCTGCCGCACCCGCTCCTCGGCGCGGTGGTGGACCATCCAGGCCTTGCTGGGCCCGGCGTCCAGGTCCGGGTAGGCCACGAAGGTGTCCCACTGGAGCTTCTCGAAGGGCGGCGGATCGGTCGTCGGGTCGTCCAGGCCCTTGGGGTCGCCCATGGGCCAGCGGTCGGGGGCGAAGTTGCGGATGTAGAGGTAGTCGCCCGTCCGCAGCGCCCGCTGGGGGTAGGGCAGGTTGCCCTCGCGGGCGGCTGCGACGTGGCGCTCCCGGCCCATGACGACGAAGGTGCGGTCGGCCTCGACCTGGCCCGAGGCGCCCGACTCCAGCAGCGGCATCAGGCTGCGGGCGGTCATGCCGGGGTCGGGCTCTTCGCCGGCGGCCTCGAGGAACGTCGGGGCCAGGTCCATGATGTTCACCAGGTCGTCCACCACCCGCCCGGCCGGGATCCGCCCGGGCAGCCTGGCCGCCAGGGCGGTTCGACAGCCGATGTCGTACAGGTTGCACTTGGCGCGGGGGAAGCCGGGAATGCCGTGGTCGCCGCTGACGACGATGAGCGTGTTGTCCAGCTCGCCCATCGCCTCCAGGCGGCTCAGCAGCACGCCCAGGCCCGCGTCGTAGGCCATCGCCTCGCCGAGGTAGTCGGCCACGTCCTCGCGGACCTCGTGCACGTCGGGCAGGAAGGCGGGCAGTCGGCCCTGCAGCGCGTCGGGCTCCAGGTGCCACAGGGCCTTGCCGCTGCCGCGCTCCCAGGTGCGGTGTGTGTTGGTCGGGCCCCACCAGTAGCAGAACGGCGCCCCCTCGGGCCGGTCGGCCAGGAAGGCGTCGAAGTTGCCCGCCACCTCGTCGTACAGGGCCTGCTTGGCGGCCTCGACGCCGCCCAGCTCGGCCGCGTGCTCGGTGACCCAGTGGCTGAAACGCCCGAAGTTCACGCCGGCCGGCACGTAGCTCGTCCGCTTGCCGCCGTAGGGGGCATTGGCCGGCTGGCCCGGGCCCCAGGCCTTGTACGTGAAGCCGATGTGGTAGCCCCCCTGCTCCAGGATCAGCGGGTAGCTCGGGATGCTCTGGTCCCACAGGGCCCCCTGCAGGATCGCCCCGCGCCCCGTCTGCCAGAAGTAGCGGCCCGACAAGACCGAGCTGCGGCACGGCGTGCACGACGGGGCCGGCACGAACGCCCGGGTGAAGACCACGCCTTCGCTGGCCACGCGGTCGAAGTTGGGCGTGCGGACCAGGGCGTTGGGCGTGTCGCCGCCGTCCAGGGCGTTGTAGATACTGGCGTATCGGCCCCAGTCGTCGGCGAAGGCGAAGAGGATATTCGGACGCTTCATTCGATCTCTCCGGTTGCGGGAAACTCGCGGGCCGTGGCACCCGTGGAAGCACTCTACCGCCGCGGCGGTCCGGCGTCGAGTGTGCAGGCGCCGACTCGTCGGGCGGCCAGCCCTTGGCGGCCGGGCCACGCGGGCGGTATGCTGGGGCCATGTTCGGATTGCTCAACGTCGCCAAGCCCACCGGCCCGACCAGTCACGACGTGGTCGCCCGCGTCCGCCGCGCGCTACCGAGGCGCACCCGGGTGGGCCATACCGGCACGCTGGACCCCTTCGCCGCCGGCGTGCTGGTGCTGTGCATCGGCCCGGCCACCCGGTTGGCGGAGTACGTCGGCGGCCAGCCCAAGCAGTACCTCGCCGAGGTCACCTTCGGCGCCATCAGCACCACCGACGACTCGCAGGGCGAGCTCACCCCCACCGCCGCCCCGCCGCCCCGCGAGGCCGCCCTGCGCGACGCCCTGGGACGCTTCGTCGGCGAGATCCAGCAGGTGCCGCCCGCCTACTCGGCCATCAAGGTGCAGGGCCAGCGGGCCTACAAGCTCGCCCGGCAGGAGCAGGAGGTGACGCTGGCCGCCCGGACGGTGCGGATCGACGCCGTCGAGCTGCTGGGCTACGAGGCTGGCCGGGCCCGCCTGCGGATCGACTGCGGGGGCGGCACGTACATCCGCGCCCTGGCCCGCGACCTCGGTCTCGCCCTGGGCTGCGGGGGGTACTGCTCGGCCCTGACGCGCTCGGCCGTCGGGCCCTTCACGCTGGACGACGCCCTGCCCGCCGACGCCGTCAGCCCCGAAACGATCGCCGAGCACCTCCTGCCGGCCCGGCTGGCGGTGGCCGACTGGCCCGCCGTCACGCTGGACGACCCCGCCATCGCCGACATCCGCATGGGCCGGGCCGTCGAGGCCCCCGAGCCCGCCCCGCCGCCAGGGCCGGTCGTCCTGCTCGACGGCGCCGGCACGCTGGTCGCCCTGGCCCGCCGAAGCCCCTACACCAATCGGCTGGAGCCCCAGAAGGTCTTCCCCCTCGACCAGCCGTAGCCCCCCTGCCGCCGGCGCGTGTTGACTTCGGCCCCCCGCCGGCCAGGATTGGACATGGGGGACGTGATGTACGCCATCCTGGGAGTGCTGGCCCTGGCGATGGTCCTGGGCGTGCCGGTCGCCGGGGGGCTCTGGGCCCTGCGACGCTGCCGCCTGCACCGGCAGGACCCGGGCCCCCGCTGCCACGGCTGCGGCTACAACCTCACCGGCCTGCCCGGCGACCGCTGCCCCGAGTGCGGCCTGGCGCTCTTCGTCGGCCCGTAGGCTGGGGCGCAGCGCCAGCGAAGCCCCACCTTCGCCTGGGCACAACGCACCCATAGGCAAACGGTCCAGAGGGAAAATCCTTGCGGCCTGACCCTTGCGGACGGAAAATGTGGACAGGCCGGGCGCACCGGACCGTACGGGTCATTGAGCCGTCCTTCGGGACGAGCTCGCAACCTAGTAAGGGCTTTGACCCTTGAATGACCCAGGTCCAGCGCCCGGCCGCTTTTTTGCCGGGCTGGGGAGCGACTGGCTGCCCATCCTGATTCGTAGGGCGGGCAAGGCCCGCCGCGAAGGCGCTACCGCGCCCCTGGGCCGTATGGAGTGCGGCGGCAACGACGCCGCTTTGGCTCCCGCGCCTGAAGAGGTGGCTGCATAAACCGCAGCCCCGGCACCCGGGCGCTGGGGGAGCGACGGTACGCGGGACCTGCCGACGCCTTCGAAGACCCCGGGCAAGCCCGGGGCTATCTACGCTGCCACGGGAGGGCCGGGCATCATCGCGGCCGTCGCTGTTCGCCCTACGCGCCGGCCGGCACGGGGCGGTCGGCGTCGGCGAGGGCCTCGGTCAGCTGGCGGTCGAGGGCGCGGGCGTCGGGGGTGTCGGCGTTCTCGACCGGGGCGGTCTCGGTCGGGTCGCTGGTCAGGTCGTAGAGCAGCGTGCGGTCGCCGCCGAGGCGGACGAGCTTATGCCGCCCGTCGGTGATCATGTGCCAGCCCTGGGGGGACTCCGCCCGCACGTCGGCGCCGCCCAGGCCGCTGACGGTGTACTCGCGGGGCGTGCCGAAGAGGCTGCGGGCGTCCATGTGGCCGGGCACCTCCTGGCCGACGGCCTGGAGGATGGTGGCGGCGACGTCGATCAGCTCGACGGGCCGATCGTCCACGCGCCCGGCCTCGACGCCGGGCCCGCTGACGACCAGCGGCACGCGGCTGGACGGGTCGTGCCAGACGGCCTTGTGCCAGCGACCGTGGTCGCCGAGCATCTCGCCGTGGTCGCTGGCGAGGATG
>JAWLCG010000147.1:0-11128 GCA_041687295.1 Phycisphaerae bacterium
TGGGCCTGGGTGCCGATGAAGTAGGGGTGCACGTCCCGCGGCAGCTCGAGCACCTGCATGATCGGGTACTCGGGGTGCCGGCCGCTGAAAACCAGGCCGGCCTTTTCGAGCGTCTCGATGTACTGCGGGTCGACCTCGTAGCGGTGGCGGAAGCGCAGGCGGATCGTCTCGGCCTGGCCGTAGAGCTCCCAGGCCAGCGTGTCGGGCTTGAGGACGACGTCCTTGCCGCCCAGCCGCATGTTGCCGCCGAGGCCCTCGATCTTCTTCTGCTCGGGCAGGATGTCGATGACGGCCGCGTCGCACTGCGGCTCCAGTTCGGTGGAGTTGGCCCCCGCCAGGCCGCAGACGTGGCGGGCGTACTCGATGACGGCCATCTGGAAGCCCAGGCAGATGCCCAGGTAGGGCAGCTGGTTCTCGCGGGCGTAACGGACGCAGGCGATCTTGCCCTCGGCCCCTCGCTTGCCGAAGCCGCCGGGCACGATGATGCCGTCCACCCCGGCCAGGGCCTTGGCGGCCGAGGCCTCGGTCAGGTCGGTGGTGTCGATCCACTCGATGTTGACCTTGGTGTCGGCGGCGACGCTGGCGTGCTCCAGGGCCTTGATGATGCTG
Source organism: Phycisphaerae bacterium (assembly GCA_041687295.1). Lineage (GTDB taxonomy): Bacteria > Planctomycetota > Phycisphaerae > SM23-33 > FEN-1343 > JAWLCG01. Next base: position 610 of record JAWLCG010000147.1, read on the forward strand.
GCGTAGCTGTCGCGCAGCGAGGTGTACTTGCCGGTGACGCCGATAGTGACCTCGCCCCGCAGCCGGGCCAGTCGGCTGGTGAACTCGCGCCAGCGCATGGCGGCCTCGGCGTCCTGGGCGGAGTTGGCGCGGTGGCCGAGGTCGAGGATCTGCACGACCTGGTTGTCCAGGCCGACGCGGCGCATGACCTCGGGCAGCATGTAGATGCTGGGCAGGTCGTGCATGCTGAAGACGCGCTCGACGGGGACGTTGGTGTAGACGCTGATCTTCTGGCGGACCTTCTCCTCGACCGGCTCGGTGGCGCGGCAGGCGATGATGTGGGGCATAATGCCCACTTCCATCAGGCGCTTGATGCCGAGCTGGGCGGCCTTGGACTTCTGCTCGCCCAGCGTGGGCGGCTCGATGATGTAGGTCAGGGCGACGAAGGCGGTGCTCTGGGGCCCCTCCTCGTACGCCAGCTCGCGCAGGGCCTCGATGTAGAAGCCGTTCTCGAAGTCGCCCACCGTGCCGCCGACCTCGACGAAGACGACGTCGGCCTGGCTGTCCATGGCCAGCTGGCGGAGGCGGAGCTTCACCTCGCCGGTCACGTGGGGGATCATCTGCACGTCGCGGCCCAGGTAGCTGCCCGCCCGCTCCTTCTTGAGCACGGTCGAGTAGATCTGGCCGGCCGTGGTGAAGTTCGCCCGGCCCAGGTTCTGGTCGAGCATCCGCTCGTAGGTGCCCAGGTCCATGTCGGTCTCCATCCCGTCATCCAGGACGAAGACCTCCCCGTGGCGGACGGGGTTGAGCGTGCCGGCGTCGACGTTGAGGTAGCCTTCGAGCTTGATCGGGGCGACCGACAGGCCCTTGTCCTTGAGCAGCTTGGCCAGGCTGGAGCTGAAGATGCCCTTGCCCAGGCCGCTCATCACGGTGCCGAAGATCACGACGAACTTCGTGCGCCCGCGCTGGTAGCCGGGAGGAAAGGGGGTGTAAAACTCCGTGTCGGCCGAGCGATCCTTGATCGATTGCAGGAGGTCCATTGGGGTTTCCATGGAGCCGTACTCTACTGGCTGAGGAGGTTGATTTCAAACCCGCAGTTCGCGGCAAGCGCGATTTCCCGCCGCCCCCGCGCGCAACAACGCGAAGGGCCCGCCGTCCCGGGGGACGACAGGCCCTTCGATAGTCTACGCCGCCGCCGGCCCGAGGGATCGGGGGGCGATTTTTGGTTTCTGGTTTGGGATTGTCGATTGCCGGGCCGGGCCGAACCTCGCAGGGCGTGCCACTCGTGGCTCGCGCAGCGGGGGTCCTCCACCTCCCGTTGCGCGTGCAACAAGTTGCACGCCCTACGATTACCGACCGCCCTGGGTCCTGGCCACGGGCTACCGGCCACGGGCCGAAGGCCTCTACATCTTCTGCTTCATGAGCAGCTGGACGTACTGGGCCCGTTCGAAGGCGTAGGGGTCGCCGATCTGGGCCTGGCTGAGCCGGCCACGGAAGCTCTCGATCTTCGCGTAGCCCTTTTCGTCCATCCACCCGCCCAGCTGGTCGTTAAGGCTGGTCAGCACGTCGAGCTTCTTGGGGCTGGTGTACAGGACACTGGCGACCTGGACGACCTGGGCGCCGGCGAGCAGTTGCCTGGCGACGGCCTGGCCGTCGTGGATGCCGCCGGTGGCGGCCAGCTCGGCGCCGACCCGGCCATGGAGGATCGCCACGTACCGCAGGGCCAGCCGGGCCTCCTCCGGGCGGCTCCAATTCATCGTCTGGCGGAGCTTCATCGTGTCCAGGTCGATGTCGGGCTGCAGGAAGCGGTTGAACAGCACCAGGCCCTTGACGCCCCGCTCGTCGAGCTGGTGGGCGACGTGCGGCACGCTGGTATAGAACGGGCTGAGCTTGACCGACACGGGGATCGTCACCGCGTCCAGAACGCTCTGGACGACCTCAAGCAGCTCGGCCTCGACGTCGCTGGCCGAGCGGTCCACGTCGGTCTGCACGGCGTAGGGGTTGAGCTCCAGGGCGTTGACGCCGGTGTCCTGCATCTGCCGGGCGTACTTGACCCACTGGCCGGTGTGGACGGCGTTGATCGAGCCGATCAGCGGCATGGAGACGGCCTTGCGGGTCTTCTCGGTCCACATCAGGTGCTCGCGGGGGCCGGCGTGCTCGAGCGGCGGGAAGTAGCTGAGCGACTCGGCGAACCGCTCGGACCCGACGGCCTGCTGCTCGTCGAGGCGCTGGCCCTCGAGCTGGATCTGCTCCTCGAACAGCGAGCGGATGACCAGGGCGCCGGCGCCGGCCTCTTCGCAGCGGCGGATGTTGTCGATCATCCCCGAGACGCTGCAGGCGGCGACGAGGACGGGTGAGCTCAGGGGGATCCCCATGTAGGACGTTGACAGATCAGCCATGGAAGGCTCCTTTCGAGTCGTGGGTGGTACGTCTCGCCGACGGGGCCCCTGCCCCGCCCGGCGGCCAGGGATCACGCTGCACCCAGGCCGACACCGCCCCCGCACCCGGCGTCGGTTTGGCAGTCTGGCCAGCGCATCCGTAAAAAGTATTCCCACGCCCGACCACAAGTCAAGGCCACCCCGTCAGATGGCCCCCATATCGGCCAGGCTGGCCCGGAGCCCCGACGGGACGGTATCGTCCCTGCGGGTCTGCAGGGCAGGCTCGGCCCAAGCCCACGGAATGCCTTCCGTGGGCATCGGGGCGGGCCGGGGCCGCCCGGCTACTCCAGGTTCCGTCGGCCCACCAGGCCGGGGCGGAGGAAGTAGGCGTCGACCGGGTTGGTCTCGGGCAGGTGCTGGCGGGGGTTCCAGTGGTAGCGGCGGTTGACCTGGTCCAGGACGTCGACGGTTCGCATGACCGGCGGGGGCTGCTCGACGGTGCTCATGAAGAAGCCCACGCTGTCGCCGTAGGCCAGGCCGCCGTGGGTGCCGTGGAGCGTCGTGAAGCGGTCCATGCCCGGGGCGCCGTAGTACCAGCCCGGCTCGAGCGAGGCCACCACGTCGGGCACAGCGGCCATATGGTCGTCCATGCCGTGCCAGATCCGCCACAGGGCATCGGGCCAGCGGTGCTCGGCTGAGGCGGCCAGCAGGTCGGCGGCGCGGTAGAAGCGGGCCCCGCCGGCGGGGTCAGGCCCCTCGGCCGGCGGATCGACGCCGGGAAGCCCGGCCAGGATCGCCGAGAGCTCCAGCGGGTCGCCGTCGGTGGGCGTATAGCTGAAAAGCTCCTCGACGGACCCGTCGGGCCGAGGCAGCGCCGCGTGGCGGATCTGGGCCTGGCCGAGTTGGCCGCGGACGTACACCACGTCGCCCTGCCGCCAGATGACGTGCTCGACGCCCGGCGCAGCCGCCCAGGCCTCGACGACGCCGGCGCGGTCGGCCTCGCTCTGGCACCAGGCCCGCGCGGCGCTGATCAGGCCGTAGCGCGGCAGGACCACCTCGCCGGGCTTCTCGAAGCCCCCCTCGTGGACCGGCACCAGGCCGGCGCCGATCAGGGAGGCCTCCAGATCGGCCCGGCGGCAGTCGGGCACAAAGTTGTTGCCGTGGTCGGTCAGCCTCGTCACCGCCCCGTGTCCCTCGCTGCGGTAGAGCTGCCGCTCGATCCAGCGGTCCAGCTCCACCAGCACCGCGCGGGCCCCCTCGCGGTCGCCGTCATGGCCGACGGCGTCGGGCGAAATGGCGTAGACGGTGACGGTCTGGCCGGGCGGCAGGGCCTGCAGGACCTTGGGCAGCTTGGCGAACATGCCCCCCCACTCCCGCCGGGTCATATGGACGGACCAGAGGTAGCTCAGGCCGTCCACCCAGAGCGGCTGGCGGTAGTCCAGGCCGTGCGCCCAGTACTCGTTGTCGCCCTTGAGATAGACCGACCAGCCCCCGTGCAGCCGGTTGGCGTGCGGGTCGTAGAAGCAGGCCTCCAGGGCGCTGGTGCCCGGCACGCCGAGGATGGCCGGGAAGCTCACCTCCGTCAGCGACGGGAAGGTCGAGATCAGCCGCGCCGGCCGGTGGAACAGCCGGAAGTGGCCCTGGGCGTAGAGCTCTTCGATCAGCTCGGCCGGCACGCCATCCAGCAGGATCACCACGTGGCGAACCCGGGCCGGGTCGGGCGCGTCCAGGTCGGCCAGAGGGCGGTACTGCCCGCTGCCGTCGGCGTCGACGTAGAGCGCCCGCTTGACGCCCTCGCGGTAGACCTGAAGGTAGCGCCCCCCGCCGGGGCCCCGGGGCTCCCACATGTCGGCGGAGGGGGCCGAGTCGGAGCCCATCCGAACGGCCGGCTGCTCCGGCCAGGCGGGCCGGGCCGCACAACCGGCCAGGCTCAGCCCGGCCAGCAGCACAATCCAAATCACAGCTTTATGCATTTTTCTCTCCACAACTGCACCGGCTTTGTTGATCGCGCGGTAAACTGAGCATCTTATCCAGACACCCCGGGACCTCCCAGGGGTTAGTGAGACTGTCTGTGAGAATTGCCCGCCCGGGCCAGGCCACCTGTCCCGGGCGGTCCGGTTTGTCGCAAAGCCTGGAATTTCTTGGACCTGGGCGAACGTCGCCCGAGCGACTTGCGTAAACTTGACAGACCCGTACCTGGGAGGGTACACTTTCGGGGCTTTGGGTTTCGTACCGCCCCGGGATTTTAAGTAACTGTATCTTAAGTATTTGGAATTCTTGAGGGAACTACGCGTGGCCAAGACACCGTCATCTCGCAATACCGCTGGCCGGACCAGCCGGTCCAAGGGGGCCAAGTCCAGCAAGGCCAGCAAGACTACGCCGACCAAGGCCAAGGCCCGTCCGCGTGCCTCGGCCAAGCCCGAGACCGCCCCCGAGGCCGTCAAGAGCCCGCTGACCAAAAAGGAGCTCAACGAGTTCCGCCAGATGCTCTTGGACAAGCGCCGCATGCTCGTCGGCGACATGACCGGCATGCACAACGAGGCCTTCCGCGGCGCCGACCAGGGCGACCTGTCCACCATGCCGGTGCATATGGCCGACGTCGGCACGGACAACTACGAGCAGGAGTTCACGCTGGGCCTGCTCGAGAGCGAGCGCAAGCTCCTGCGCGACATCGATGAAGCCCTCGGCCGCCTCGACGCCGGCACCTACGGCATCTGCCTGGGCACCGGCAAGGTCATCGGCCAGGCCCGCCTGCGGGCCCAGCCCTGGGCCAAGTACTGCATCGAATACGCCCGCCTGCTCGAGCAGGGGCTGGTCAAGCGAGGCAATGGCGGCTCGGCCCGGGGCTTCCCGCCCTACGGCCACGAGTTGTTCGGCGATGACGACACGGCCGGCTCGGCCGACGACGACATCGCTGACGACGAGGACGAGGACGAGGTGGACTTCGCCGAAGACAGCCCCGACGAGCCCGCCGACGTGGAGGCCGTGGACGACGAGGACGACGAGCTCTAGGGCAACCATGGCCGAGCAGATACGAACGGCGTGGCGCAGCCGAACGGCGTGGGCGATCTTCCTGATCGCCCTGGCGGCCGGCCTTGCGGGTGACCTGTGGTCCAAGCACGCCGCCTTCGAGGCGGTGCTGCGGGCCGACCCGCAAGGCCGGCCCCCGTCGGTGCCTGTGGTGGACGGGGCGCTGCGCCTGACGCTCTCGACCAACCCGGGGGTGGTTTTCGGTCTGCGCCTGCCTCCGACGCTGGTGATCGCGGCCTCGGGCCTGGCGGTGATCGTCATCGGCGTCTTCTTCGCCACCAGCCCAGCCTGCGCCCGCTTCACGCAGGCCGCCCTGGGCATGGTCCTGGCCGGGGCCCTGGGCAACCTCTACGACCGCCTCTTCGGCCGCGTCCAACTGCCGGGCCGACCCGAGGCCGTCGGGCAGGTGCGCGACTTTCTCGACCTGAGCCCGCTGCACTACCCCTGGATCTTCAACGTCGCCGACGTGCTGCTGGTCGTCGGCGTGGGGATCCTGATGATCGCCTACCTCCACCAGGCCCGCATCGAGGCCGACGCCGCCAAGGCCGACGCCGAAAGCCGGCCCCGGACCGCCCGGCGATGACGCCCGGCCCCGCCCCCGCCCGCACGCCCCCCACCAGCTATCTGCTCGCCGACCGCCTGCTCCTGCTGGCCGCCGCCCTGGCCTTCCTCCTGCTCGCCCAGCCGGTGATGCGGGCCCTGCTGGGGGTTGTCCCGCTGGCCTGGGCCCGGGAGTTGATCGTGGTGGCGGGCCTTGGCGCACTGGCCCTGCCCCGCCTGTCGAGCCCGCTGTGGCTGCGGCTTTCCGTACCCGACCCAGCCCTCCGCCGGCCCCTGAGCCTGGTGCTGATCGCAAGCTTGTTGATGGGCCTGGCCCTCAGCAGCCTGCTGCTGTGCTACCTGACGGGCACCTGGCTGTCGCTGGCGGTGCCGCTGGTCGTGAGCGGGGTGTTCCGGCTGATCCCTCGGCCGAGGCCACAGGATTACGCCCTGCCGGCCGCCGTCCCCCCGCCGCCGCACCCGGCCCTGCGGGCGCTGCTGGCCGAGACGGGCTTTGTGGTCGAGCTTCGCGTGGCCCAGGCCCTACCCGCGCCGGCCATGCTGCAGGCCGTCAACGGCGAGCCGGCCATCCTGCTCAGCGCCCAGGCCCGCGACACGCTGCCGCTGGACCTGCAGCGCATGCTGGTCGCCCACGAGCTGGGCCACCACGCGGCCCGGCACGTCCAGTGGACCCGGCGGATGCCGTTCTTCCAGATCGCCGCCGGCCTGCTGGGCGGGCTTCTCCTGTGCCTGCCCGCCCTGGGCGATGCGGGCCCGCTCGCCCCGGCCCGGACGGTGGGGCTGTACGTCCTGGGCTACGCCCTGGGCCTGACCGCCTGGCTGCCGATCGCGCTGGCCTGGCTGCGGCGGATGGAGCACCAGGCCAACGACTACGCCCTGCGCCTCACCGGCGACGGCGAGGCCCTGGCCCAGCTGGCCCGCTGGACGCACGAGCAGCTCGGGGCCCCTGCCCGGCCGGGCCGACTCGAACGGTGGTTGACGCTGCAGGCGCCCAGCCTGGCCGACGTCGAGGCCCAGGCGGAGGCGTTTCGACGGGAGAGGGCTTCCGTTTCGGTCGGCGGCGCGGCACAATGGCAGGGGCAGAGGGAAGGGAGTTCGGACGCGCGGTAGGCCGGGGTCGAGATAGGATCAGCCCGCCCCGACCCCCACGGATTGCGCCCCGCTGCGCGGGTCTCCAGCCGTGGGCTTGGAGAAATGCGGCCCCCGACCGCGACCCAGTGACCCCAATGACGCAGTGACGCAGTGACGCTTCTTCCAATTAACCAATTAACCCATTAACCAATTAACCCATTAACTCCTACCCCCCCCCATGAACATATTCCTCGCCGGCATCATTCAGGGCTCGCTCGCGGAGGCTCGCATCCATCCGCAGGACTGGCGGACGCCGATCCGGGCCGCCCTGGCCCGCCACTGCCCCGAGGCCACCGTCTACTGCCACTACGAGGCCCACCCCAACAGCATCGCCTACGAGCTGCCGATGATCGTCGAGACGCTGGAGGACGGCAACACCCGGGCCGGCGCCAGCGACGTGGTGATCTGCTGGCTGCCGGAGGCGTCCATGGGCACGGCCATCGAGATGTACGAGGCCACCCGCAACGGGGCCGTCGTCATCGCCCTCACCCCCATGACCGCCAACTGGGTCGTCCGCGCCTACAGCGACGCCATCCTGCCCGACCTGCCCGCCTTCGAGCAGTTCCTCGCCCAGGGCCGACTCGAAGAACTCTACCGCCGCAAGCGCGGCCACTCGCCGGCGTAGCCGCCCGGGCGGCACCTGGCGTCATCGACGGCGGGCCAGGGCCCGCCCTACTTGGCCCAAGCCCACGAAATGCCTTCCTGTGACATCTACACGAGTCCTGTAGCTCCATCAGGGGCGGCCGAATGCAGGCCCGGGCGCAGAGCGGGGAACAGCGGTCCCCATTCTGTATTGAGCCCCGAAGGGGCGGCAGTCTTTAGCCGGGGGCGTAAGCCCCCGGTAAGGCGTATTTTATGACCCAAGCCCCGAAGGGGCGGCAGTGCGCCACGGTGCGGCACTGCCGCCCCTTCGGGGCTCTCCAGATTGGGGGACGCTTGTTCCGGGGGCTCACGGCCCCGGCTAAAGACTGGCGCCCCTTCGGGGCTCCGATCCACGTCCATTCGGGGGCCCAACGCACCCGTACATCCGATCGGAGGACGGTCTACCTCTGCGTCGGGTCGTCCTGCGGGGCGGCCGGCGTGCCGGCGGTCTTTAGGACGGCGTCGGTCATGTTGGTCTTGAGCTTGATCTCCTTGATCAGGCAGTAGAGCACCGGCACGGTGAGCATGGTGAGCACCTCGATCATCATGCCGCCCACGCTGGGGATGGCCATGGGCACCATCACGTCGGAGCCTCGGCCGGTGCTGGTGAGCACGGGGATCAGGGCGAGGATGGTGGTGGCGGTGGTCATCAGGCAGGGGCGGACGCGCCGCTGGCCGGCCTCGATCGTGGCGGCCCGCAGTTCGCGGACGTTCGTCGTGGGCCGATCGCGGAAGGTCTGGTCGAGGTAGGTCGCCACGACGACCCCGTCGTCGCTGGCGATGCCGAACAGCGCCAGGAACCCCACCCAAACGGCCACGCTCAGGTTGATCGGGTGCACCTGGAACAGCGTCCGCATGTGCGTGCCGAAGACGCTGAAGTCCAGGAACCACGGCTGGGCGTAGAGCCACAGCAGCGCGAACCCGCCCGACCAGGCCACCAGGATGCCCACGAACACCAGGCTCGTCGTGGCCACCGAGCGGAACTGCAGGTAGAGGATGACGAAGATCGCCCCCAGCGCCAGCGGCAGCACGATCATCAGCGTTCGGCTGGCGCGGAGCTGGTTCTCGTAGGAGCCGGCGAAGCGGTAGCTCACGCCCGCGGGCAGCACCATCTCGCCGCTGGCCTGGCGGGCGGCGAGGTAGTCGCGGGCCTGCTCGACAACGTCGGTCTCGGCGATGCCGGGCCGGCCGTCGAACAGGACGTAGCCGGTCAGGAAGGTGTCCTCGCTCTTGATCACCTGCGGCCCGCGGACGTAGCGGATCTCGGCCATCTGCTCCAGGGGCACCTGCTGGCCGGCGGCGCCGGGGATGAGGATGCGCTCGAAGGCCTCGATGCTGTCCCGCAGCTCGCGCGGGTAGCGGACGCGGACGGCGAACCGCTCGCGCCCCTCCACGGTGGTCGTGGCGGTCCGGCCGCCGATGGCGACCTCGACGACGCTCTGGAAGTCGGCCATCTTCACGCCGTAGCGGTTCATCGCCTCGCGGTCGGGCACGATCTCGAGGTAGGGCTTGCCGACGATGCGGTCGGCGATGACCGTGTCGGCCGCCACCGCGGGCACCTCGCGCAGGTGCCGCTCGATGGCCAGGCCCGCCCGCTCGATGCTTGCCAGGTCGGGTCCCTGCACCTTGACGCCCATCGGCGCCCGCATGCCGCTCTGGAGCATCACCAGGCGGGCCGCGATCGGCTGCAGGCGCGGCGCCGACGTCGAGCCGGGCACCTGGGCGGCCGCGACGATCTCGGTCCAGATGTCGTCGGGCGTGCGGATGTGCTCGCGCCACTGGCGGAAGGGCCGGCCGTCGGGGTCGGCGATCAGCTCGCCGTGCTCGTCGCGGACGAACTGCCCGGCCCGCTCGTCGTAGCGGAAGTTGATCCGCCGGCCCGACGCGTCGGTGATGTACTCGGGGCGGTAGTTGATGACGGTCTCGACCATCGAGATCGGGGCCGGGTCCAGCGGACTCTCGACGCGCCCGATCTTGCCGACGACCGACTCGACCTCGGGGATGGCCTGGATGGCTCGGTCCTGCTTGGCCAGCACGTCCAGGGCCTCGCCGATGGAGGCGTGGACCATCGTGGTGGGCATGTACAGGTAGGAGCCCTCATCCAGCGGGGGCATGAACTCGCGGCCCAGGCCCGGGAAGGCGTGCGTGCCCTCGACCCAGAAGGTGCGCGAGCGGACGGTCTCGGCGGGCAGGCCCACCCGCTCGGTGGCGGCGGGCACCCAGCCCAGCATGCCCTCGAAGCCGCGCCAGCTCAGCCCGCCCATCAGCAGGATGGCCAGGATGACCGACACGAAGGCTGCCTTGTGCCGCAGCGCCCAGCCCAGCACCCAGGGGTAGACGTAGCGGAACAGGTGGAAGAAGCCCAGCAGCCCGCCCACCAGGCCGGCCAAGAACAGCACGTTGCGGATCAGCCCGGGGGCCGGCCCCAGCGGCTCCCAGTCCTGCGCCAGCAGCAGGCCGACCAGCCCGACGGCCACCGCGTTGGCCACCCACGGCGCCCAGCGCGTCAGGCGGGGCGGCAGGTTCGGGGCCAGCAGGCTGTAGACGCCCAAGGCCACCACCGCCAGCCCGCCCAGGGCGATCACCACCGACCCGGCCGACACGCCCCAGGCCAGCAGCGCCGCCCCGCCGGCGATGACCAAACCGTACAGCACCGCCCGGCCCCGGCGGCGCGACCCGCGCGTGCCCAGCAGCGTCAGGGCCATCGGGGGCAGCACGGCCAGGGCGATGACGATCGAGCTGACCAGCGCGAAGGTCTTGGTGAACGCCAGCGGCCGAAAGAGCTTGCCCTCCGCCCC
>JAWLCG010000148.1:0-11109 GCA_041687295.1 Phycisphaerae bacterium
CAGCAGATCCAGGATGATGCACTCGTCGAAGAGCTTGACGTTGGGCTCGGTACGGGCCTTGCGAATCAGGGTGTCGACGAGCTCGCGCCCGGTCGCGTCGCCGTGAGCGTGGACGATCCGCCGGGCGCCGTGGCCGCCCTCGCGGGTCAGGGCGAGCTGCCCGTCCTGCAGGTCGAAGCGGGCGCCCCAGTCGCTGAGCTGGCGGATGTGGCGCGGGGCCTCGGTGACGATGTCGCGGACGACCGGCTCGTCGCACAGGTCGCCGCCGGCGGCCAGCGTGTCGGCGACGTGGGCCTCGACCGAATCGCGCTCGTCGAGCACGGCGGCTGCCCCGCCCTGCGCGTAGACCGAGTTGCTCTCAGCCAGGCGGGTCTTGCTGGTGACGATCACCTCGCCGTACCCAGCGGCCGCGATGGCCGACCGCAGCCCCGCCACGCCCGCGCCGATGACCAGCACGTCGGTGAAGATGTGCGGCACCCGCCGCGCCTCGAAACTGATCAGGTACCGCCGTCTCAAGTAAGCCTGTTCCATGATCCGACCCAATCTAGCAATCGCGCCCGCAAAAGTCCATACGCCCGTAGGCCGGGTCGAGCGTTGCGAGGCCCGGCATCGATGGCGCCAGACCTCGCGGTCGCTCAACCCGGCCAACGCGCTTGCGATGTTCGTAGAGAGCCTGCGCACCCCATTCCATGCTCTGCAATCGGTTCTGGTGGTTGCGAGCGACTGCTCAGCGGTGTAGACTCGCTGTAACGGCACAGGTTTACGGTCCGCTTGAAAAGGAGACAGACCAGCCATGGCCAACAAGGTGCGATTCGGTGTGATCGGCGTAGGCAACATGGGTGCGGCCCACTCGCGGTGGCTCAAGCAGGGCAAGGGGCGCGGGGCGACGCTCGGGGCGATCTGCGACATCGACCCCGCCAAGAAGGCGCTGGCGGACGAGCTGGGCGTACCGTTCTTCCAGAACTACATCGAGCTCTACGACAGCGGCCTGGTCGACGCGGTGCTCATCGCCACGCCGCACTACTGGCACGCGCCGCAGACGGTGGCGGCCGCCAAGCGCGGGCTGCACGTGATCTGCGAGAAGCCCGTCAGCGTCACCGTGGGCCATGCCCGCACCATGGTGCAGGCCTGCCAGGACGCCGGCGTGCACTTCGCCGTCATGTTCATGCAGCGGCTTCGCCCGGCCATGCAGAAGATGAAGCAGATCATCGACTCGGGTCAGCTCGGCGAGATCTCCCGCATCAGCATGGTCGCCAGCAACTGGCTGCGGACGCAGTCGTACTACAACAGCGGCGGCTGGCGCGGCACGTGGATCGGCGAAGGCGGCGGCATCCTGATGAACCAGGCGCCCCACAGCCTCGATCTGTTCCTGTGGATGGCCGGCCAGATGCCCAACAGCGTCACCGCCAGCATCCAGACCCGCGAGCATAAGATCGAAGTCGAGAACACCGCCAACGCCATCATCGACTTCGGCGGCGGCAAGATCGGCTACATCTACGCCACCACGGCCGAGGCCCCAGGCACCGAGGAGATGATGGTCGTCGGCACCAAGGGCACGCTGCTCTACCGCGGCGGCACGCTGAGCATGGCTAAGCTCGCCACGCCGCTGGACAAGCACCTCCAGACGGCCAAGGGCGGCTTCGAGAAGCCCAAGGTCACCTGGAAGGACGTCAAGGTCACCGGCAAGGACCTCGGGCACATGGGCATCGTGACCAACTTCGTCAAGGTGATGCACCAGGGCGCCGCCCCCGTCGCCAGCGGGCAGGACGGCATCAACGAGATCGAGCTGTGCGACGCGATCTACATGGCCGGCTTCACTGGCAAGCCCGTCGAGCTGCCTCTCAGTGACCTCGCCGTCGAGCGGATGATCACCGGCCTGATCAAGGACAAGGGCCGTAAGGGCGCCGAGGACCTCCGCAACCCCGCCACCGCCGAGCTCAAGCGCGTCCTGGGCGAGAAGGGCAAGACCGCCAAGGCCGCCAAGCGTTCCAAGACTGCCAAGAAGGCCAAGGCCGCCCCCAAGGCAGCGAAGAAGACCAAGGCAGCGAAGAAGGCCAAGGCCCCCAAGACCACCCGCAAGGCCGCCAAGCGGTAGGCGCCCTGCGTCTGTGAATATCACGAGGCCCGGCCGTCCTGCACGGACGACCGGGCCTCGCTGTCTGCGCAGGCGGCGGAAATGTTGAGCCTCCATCGGGCGCCCCGCACGAGAAGCCCACGGAAGGCATTCCGTGGGCTTGGAAGGAGGCGCCTCGGCATGCGGCGCATGGGATCGGCGAGGTCCTGTCGCGCCCGCGCAGTGACGCGTTGACGCGTTGACGCGGTGACGCAGTGACGCGGTGACGCGGTGACGCAGTGACGCGGGGGAGCGGGGACGCCATCGGTGCCGGGCCTCGCTGGCGCTCGACCCGGCCTACGGAGCGACCCGGCCTACGGCTGGGCGTAGTACTGATCGACGAGGTCGAGGAACTTCGTGCCGCCGGACTCGATGAAGGCGTGGCGGACGGCCTTGGGGGTCGGGTGCACGTGCGAGTACTTGATGCCAAAGCGGTACATCATTCGCCCGGCCCGCGCGGGGCCGTAGGTCTCCTCGGCCATCGCGTAGTGCTCGCGGAGCAGGGCCCGCTGCTCGGCCAGCGTTGGGGCGGTGGGCTCCTGCCCGGCGGCGAGCTGGTGGAACTGGCGGAAGATCCACGGATTGCCCAGCGCCCCGCGGGCGAAGGTGAACGCGTCCACGCCGGTCTCGCGGAGCATCCGCAAACCATCCTCAGCCGTCCAGAGGTCGCCCGAGCCGATGAGGGTGCGATCGGCGAAGTGCTGCCGGACGCGGGCGAGGAACGCCCAGTCGGCCGGGCCGCTGTAGCGCTGCTCGACCGCGCGGGGGTGCAGGCAGATGGCGGCCGCCCCGGCATCGAAGCCGGCCTCGGCGATCCGCCAGAAGTTGTCGCACGTCGTGTCAGACTCCTCGAAGCTGCGGCGGAGCTTGAGCGTCACCGGCACATCGACGGCGGCCCGCACGGCGCGGACCATGGCGATGGCGGTTTGGGGATCGCGCATCATGTGCCCGCCGCGGCCCCGGCCGAGCACCTTTCGCACCGGGCAGGCGAAGTTCAGATCCACCACGTCGCAGCCCATCGCCACCAGGTGCCTCGCGGCCGTCGCCATCGTCTCGGGCGTGCAGCCCATGATCTGCCCGGCCAGCGGGTGGTCCTCGTCGTGCAGGTGCACCAACTGGCGGCGAAGCTTGGGCGAGAGGTTGATCGACGTGTCCAGCCGGACCTCGGTGTAGCAGTAGCCCGCCCCCATCCGTCGGCAGATCCGTCGGTACGGCAGGTCGCTGTAACCCGCCAGCGCCGCCAGCATGGCCGGCGTGGGAATCTCCAACGGCCCGATCCGTACGGGCCGAAACGTCGTGTGCATCGCGTCCGTCATAGTCGCGGGAGTATACCAAATCGCCGAGCGATTCCCGCGCGGCGCCTCATCGAGCCCCGGGCATGCCCGGGTTCTCGCGACGGCGTCACAGGCCGCCTGGGGGGTATGGAGTGCGGCGGCAACGACGCCGCTTTGGCTCGCAGCGCGACCAGGTGTCGATGGCGCACCGCGCGTCGAAGAGCAATCCGCCATCGTGGCACGCGGAACCTCGCCTCTGCTGGCGCTACGGCGAGAACCCACGTGCCTTACTGTGCGGCTAAGCCCGCCGGCGCAGGCCCAGGGCCGCCAGGGCCAGCAGGGCCAGGCTGGCGGGCTCGGGGATGGCGGCGAGGCTGACGGGTCCGTCGCCCCAGTGGCTCAGCAGGATGCTCAGGTCGGAGTCGTCCACCCGGCCATCGCCGCTGAAGTCGCCCTGTTCCCAGCTCGAGCCGTCGTTGGCCCAGTGGCTCAGCAGGATGCTCAGGTCGGCGTCGTCGACCCGGCCGCTGTTGTCGGCGTCGCCGGCCAGCAGGCTCCGTAGCGAGCCATTGAGGATCTGCCCGCCGAGGTCGAGGATGTTGAGGGCGTAGAGGTTCAGCCCCGCCAGGTCCAGCCGGGCGCCGGCGGCGAGGGTGAGGGTCTCGACGTAGAGGGCCTCGGCCAGGCCATCGGGCCCGCGGTTGCCGTTGTCGAAGGCATCGGCCAGGGCGACCCAGGCCCCGTCGGCCAGCGACAGGCCGGCCAGGGCGAAGTTGCTCGTGAAGCCCGTCAGCGATCGGCCCAGGTCCGTGCCGCCCAGCTCAAAACTCGCCAGCACCTCGCTGGGGTCGAAGGCGATCGTCAGGTCGGCCAGGCCGGCCAGGGCCATCTCGTAGCCGCTCTCGTTGACGAAGTCGGCCCCCTGCAGGCGGACGGCCGAGCCGCGCTGGGCGGTCAGCAGGGCCGTCGGCCCCAGGCGCCACGACTCGCGGATTACCACGCGCGACGCCGCCGAGTCCAGGTGCAGCCAGCCGCTGGTGTGGTCGATGCGGGCGGCCCGCAGTTCACCGGCGCCGACCCGCACGCCGCCGTCGGGCGTCGAGGCCAGCTCCAGCGTGCCGTTGAGGCCGTAGAGCCCCCCGCCCACCTCCAGCCAGGCCGCGTCGCGAACGCTCGCCGAACCCAGGGCCGCCTCGCCGCCGGTCTGAGAGAACCGGGCCGAGCCGGCCAGGCTGACCGCGCCGGCCGAGAGCGTCCCGCCGTCCAGCGCGTAACGCGACGGGCCGGTCAGCTCGAGCGCGCCGGCCACGCTGGCCGAGCCGCCCAGTTGGCGGTAGAGCGGCGTGCCCGTCTCGGCCGGGGCCAGTCGCAGGCCCTGCAAGGCCGTCAGCGTCGCGCCGTCGTGCTGGGTAACGGTGCCGGCGTTGACCGCCTCGCCGATGAGCGTCAGCTCGCCGGCGTGCAGGTTGAGTTGCCCGGTCGAGGCATTGTCCAGTTCGACCAGCAACATCGAGGCGCCGACGTTGACCGTGCCGAGGTTCATCAGCCGTCGGGCCGAGGCGGGGTTGTTCACGCTGACGGCCTTGCCGTAGGGCACGCCGGCCAGGCTTTCGCCGCTGGGGTTACGGCTGTCCCAGTGCCATCGCGAGCCCCAGATGCCGTCATTGGCCGTCAGCCAGGTGCTGTCGGCGGGCCGAAGCGTGATCATCGACCCGACGCCCCAGCCGTAGTCGGCCGAGGGGGGGCGGAACTCCTTCCACACCAGCGAGCCCCAGGTGTTGTGGTTGGCGTAGAGCTGCTGGCCGTCCTGCTCGCGGTAGCCGACGGCCGTCACGGCGTGGTCGAGCACGCCGTCGCCGTTGCTGTCGACGGCGAGCAGGGCGGGCCGGCCGGCGTTGATCTCAGTGAGCAGGCCCGCCCAGGTGGCGGTGGCGACGTTGGTGGCGGCGAAGCCGTGGCCGCGCCAGGCAGCGTAGTTCTGCAGGCCGGTGACCATATTCGACGAGCGGGCGCCGCCGTAGGTCAGGTTCAGCGCGCTGAAGGAGGTCTTCATGAAGTCGGCCAGGCTGTCGTCGGCGTGGGCGCTGCCGGGGTCCAGCGAGGAGAGGTCCGGGTGGACCGTGCCGGTGGTCGCGTCGTTGACGCCCTCATAGAGGGCGTAGTCGGCGACGTGGCCGGCGCTGGCGATGGCGGCGACGATGGCGTCGCGATTGGTCGTCCAGTCGGCCGAGCCGGGGATCAACTGGTCGTAGCCGCGGCTGTCCCAATAGCCCAGGGCCATCATGCCCGCGGTCGGCCCGCAACCATGGGTCCAGGGGTAGTTGGGCACCGCGTCGAGCGTCAGCTCGGCCCCGTGGGCGGGCAGGGCGAGGGCACCGACCGTCAGCGCCAGGATCAGGGCGAGGGCGAAAAGCCTCCAGGGGCCATGCGACGGTACGGACGTGTCCATGCGGGCCTCCTGACAGAGCGGACGGCAAGACGTCTCCTCCAGCCAGAGATGAGGATACCCGCCAGTCCCCGTTTTGTCAACGGACCGCGCGCCCGCACAACCGTCACAACCGGCCCATGCGGTGCGTCTTGTGAAGGGGCGCCCCTCCAGCCGCGCCAGGCCCTGCAGACCCACCGCCCCCAGGCGGGCCCGCGCGGTCTTGCCTTTGGCCCGCCAGTCGCTACAGTGGCAGGCTGTCGGCCGCGGTAGGCCCCCCGACGTTCAGCCGAAAGGATACCCCATGCCCCAGCGTCGTCCCAACGTCCTGCTGTTCTTCACCGACCAGCAGCGCCACGACACCATCGGCGGGCTGACCAACCCGGTCATCCGCACACCCAACCTCCGCCGGCTCGCCCGCGAGGGCACCGCCTTCACCAGCGCCTACTCGCCGAGCCCGGTGTGCATCTCGGCCCGCTGCTCGATGATCCACGGCCAGTACCCGCTGAACACCGGCTGCTACGAGAACACGCCCATGCCCACCGACGGGCGGCAGAGCTTCATGGGCGCCCTCACCGAGGCCGGCTACCGCACGCACGGCATCGGCAAGTGCCACTTCAGCCCCGACCCCTGGGCGCTGCGCGGCTTCCAGAGCCGACAGGTCCAGGAGGAGATCGTCGGAGACCCCGACGTCGACGACTACCTCAAGGACCTCCACGGGGCCGGCTTTAAGCACGTGTGCGACCCGCACGGCATCCGCGGGGAGATGTACTACATCCCCCAGCCCGCGCAGATGCCCGCCCGGCTGCACCCGACGCACTGGATCGGCGATCAGGCCGTCAAGTTCGTCCAGGAGCAGGCCAAGACTGACCAGCCGTGGATGCTCTTCTCGAGCTTCATCCACCCGCACCCGCCGTTCGCGCCGCCGAACCCGTGGCACAAGCTCTACCGCAGCCCCCGCATGCCGCTGCCCAACCTGCCGCCGCAGTACGAAGCGCTGCACATCCACATCAACCGCCAGCAGAACCGCTACAAGTACCGCGACCAGGGCCTCGACCTGAACCTGATGCGGAACATGAAGGCCTACTACTACGCCTGCATCTCGTTCATCGACTACCAAGTCGGCCGAGTGCTCGAGGCCCTGGAGCAGACGGGCCAGCTGGACAACACGCTGATCCTCTACACCAGCGATCACGGCGAGCACCTGGGCGACTACGGCTGCTTCGGCAAGCGGAGCTTCCACGACTCGGCCTCGCGCGTGCCGATGCTGGCGAGGCTGCCCGGCACGTTCGAGGCCGGGCGAGTCTGCGAGACGCCCGCCAGCCTGGTCGACATCGCCCCGACGGCCCTGGCGGCGGCCGGGGCCGCCATCAGCAGCCACAGCCTCGACGGCGTGAACTTGGCCGACGTCGCCAGCGGCACCTGCGACCGCGAGATGGTCTTCGGCCAGCACCAGAACGGCCCCGGCGCCACCTACATGGCCGTGTCGCGCGAGTGGAAGTACTTCTACAACGCGCCGGAGAACAAGGAGATCCTCTTCGACCGCGTGGGCGACCCCCGCGAGACCCGCAACCAGGCCGGCCACGTCTTCAGCCGCCAGGCCCACAACGCCATGAAGCGGGCCCTGATCGACCACCTGCTCGCCGGCGGCGAGACGGGCGGCCTGGACAAGGGCGACTGGAAGGTCTTCCCGACGCAGCGCATTGCCGAGAACCCCGACGCCGGCCTGCTCGTCCAGGACCACCCCTGGGCCGACCAGCACATCCCGGGCTACTCGGACTGACGGCCCTGGGCTCTCTTCAGGCCGGTTCACCGGCCTTGGCCCCGCTCAGCGGGGTGTCGACCAGGGCTTGTAGCCCTGGGGACGGCGGGCGTGTGTCATCCTTGACTGGACGATCCACTGCCGCTTCAGCCCCTGAACCCACAGGAGAGCACGCATGCTCCGCACGTTTCGCGAACACGAAGTCCGCCCGGTCGAGTCGCTCGACGGGCGGTGGGACTTTGTGACGGCCGAGGAGCGGACAGGCCGCGCAAAGCTGCCCCGCCGCTACGGGCGTTCGATCCAGGTGCCCAGCGTCTGGGAGATGCTGCCGGGCCTGGAGGCCTACCGCGGGCGGGCGTGGTTCCGCACGAGGGTCCGCGCCAAGAGCGGCCGGGCGCTGCGGCTGGTGTTCGGCGGGGTCTCGCACACGGGCACCGTCTACCTCAATGGCCAGCCCGTCGCCAGCCATTACGACGCCTTCACGCCTTGGCAGGCCGTGGTCGCCGGCCTGGCCGAGGGCGAGCACGAGCTGGTCGTCGAGGTGGACAACACCTTCGGGCCCCATTCGGCCCTGCACAAGGAAAACGACTACTACACCTACGGCGGCATCGCCCGGCCCGTCGTCGCCGAGCAGCTGAGCGAGGCGTACATCGACCTTCTGCACGCCCGGCCGCGCCGCCTGCGGGGGCGCTGGCAGCTCGACCTGCGCATCCGCCTGGCCAACTGGAGCGATCAACCCCAGCGGCGGCGCGTCCGGGTGCAGCTGGCAGAGGCGACCCACGACCTCGGCGAGGCGACGGTGCCGGCTGGAGGCCACGCCGAAATCGCCGCCACGCTCAAGGGCCTCGACCTGCCGGCGTGGTCGCTGGACGCGCCCGTTCTGCACACGCTGCGGGCGCAGCTGCTGGACGGCCCGGCCATCGTGGATGACCAGATCGACCGCATCGGCCTGCGCGAGGTGAAGGTGCTGGGCCGAAAGCTGCTGCTCAACGGCCAGCCCATCCGCCTGCGGGGCTACAACCGCCACGAGGACCATCCGCAGTTTGGCTGCGCCCTGCCGGTGGCGGCGATGGCCCACGACCTGGAACTCGTCCGCGACCTGGGCTGCAACTTCGTCCGCACCTGCCACTACCCCAACGACCAGCGCTTCCTCGACCTGTGCGACGAGCTGGGCCTGGCCGTCTGGGAGGAGTCGCACGCCCGCGGCGTGCCCTTCGACGCTCCCCGCTTCCGCGATCAGATCGCCGACTCGACCCGCGAGATGGTCCAGTGGCATTACAACCGCCCGTGCATCCTGATCTGGGGCTGCCTCAACGAGTGCGACTCGGCCAGCCAGCCGGGACGCGAGGAGCACCGCCGGGTCATCGAGCTGCTCCGCTCGCTGGACGACTCGCGGCCGGTAACCTTCGCGACCAACAAGGGCACGAAGGACCTGTGCCTCGACCTGGTCGACATCGTCTCGTTCAACTGCTACCCGGGCTGGTACGGCGGGGCGCCGGCGGACATCGAGCCGGCCCTGCGCGAGCTGCTGGCCTGGCTGGGCTCGGACGCCAGCGGCGGCAAGGGCAAGCCGGTCATCCTCAGCGAGTTCGGGGCCGGCGGCCTCTACGGCCACCGCCACCCCAACCGCGCCCACTGGACTGAGCAGTACCAGTGCGACGTGCTCGACGAGTGCCTCCGCGTCTACCTGCACCACCGCGACCTGGTCGGGGCCGCCATCTGGCAGTTCGCCGACTGCCGCATCACCGACGGCCACTGGAAGACCCGTCCCCGCACGATGAACAACAAGGGCACCGTCGACGAATACCGCCGCCCCAAACTGGTCTACGAAGTGGTCCGCCGCCGCATGCGCGAGGCCGCCGGCGGGGCATAGGCCTCTGCGACGCGGATGGGCGGGCCCGGCGCAGCCCGCCCACGAAGAGCAGACCAACGGTGGGGGTGGGATTCGAACCCACGGGACGGGGGTACCGCCCACCGGTTTTCAAGACCGGCTCCTTAAGCCGCTCGGACACCCCACCGGCTGAGTCGCATTGTCCCGATTTGGGCCGGGCGTGTAAAGACCGATTGCGCCTGCGGGTCCGCAAGGCAGGCTCGGACCAAGCCCACGGAATGCCTTTCGTGGGCATCCTGGACGGGCCTTTCATCCTCCGGCCAACGCACCCGCACGTCCGACGGGCAAACGGTCCATACCGTTTGACCCACCCAATCTGAGGGCAGCCTTGGCCCGGGCGAAGGTGGGGCTGCGCCCCAGCCTACGAAGATGGCCTGCGCCGTAGGCTGGAGCGCAGCAAAGCGAAGCCCCACCTTCTCGGGTGCCCCCCCAGCCCGCGAACGGCCGGTTACGATCGCGACGGCCCATCCGCCTCCGATTGCCGCTGGCTATGGCACGCGTCATGGGGGCCTGCCGGAATGGCGTAGAGGGGGGCGGTTGGGGGCGGGCCTGGCAGGTGAACGGGGGGACTGTCGAATACGTATTAAGGACTTACAGGCAGTGGCATGAGTGTTGCATTTCAGTGGAGGGAGCGCCCCGGGCGGCTTGTGGGGCGTGGCCGTCTTCCATTGATACGCAAGAGCCCGGCCGCCTGCGCGGCCGCCGGGGTGGATAGATCAGGAGCAGGCAACGATGCGAATGGACAAGCTGACAGTCAAGGCGCAGGAGGCCCTGCAGGCCGGCCAGCAACTGGCGGCCGAGCGGGGCCATGCGCAGGTCGAGCCGCTGCACCTGCTGGCGGCGATGCTGGAGCAGGAGGGCGGCATCGTCGGGCCGCTGCTGGAGAAGGTGGGCCTGCCGGTCAGCCGTCTGGGCGGGGTGGTGCAGAGCGAGCTGGGCCGGCTGCCCACGCAGTCGACCCAGGCGGGCCTGCAAATGGACCCGGCCCTGAACGAGGTCCTGCTGGCCGCCTTCCGCCAGGCCGACAAGCTAAAGGACGAGTACGTCTCGACCGAGCACCTGCTGCTGGCCCTGCTGGAGGTCAACAGCACCGCCAAGCAGGTCCTGACGACGCTGGGCGTCAAGGCCCAGACCGTCCTGGCGGCCATGAAGGACCTCCGCGGCTCCCAGCGGGTGACCGACCAGAACCCCGAGGACAAGTACCAGGCCCTGCAGCGCTACGGGCGCGACCTGGTGGAGATGGCCCGCCAAGGCAAGCTCGACCCGGTGATCGGGCGCGACGAGGAGATCCGCCGCTGCATGCAGGTCCTCAGCCGGCGGACGAAGAACAACCCCGTCCTCATCGGCGCGCCGGGCGTGGGCAAGACGGCCATCGTCGAGGGCCTCGCCCAGCGGATCGTCAACGGCGACGTGCCGACCGGCCTGGCCGGCAAGACGATCGTCGCGCTGGACATGGGCGCCCTGCTGGCTGGGGCCAAGTTCCGCGGCGAGTTCGAGGACCGCCTCAAGGCCGTCATCTCCGAGGTCACCGCCAGCGACGGCCAAATCATCCTGTTCATCGACGAGCTGCACACCGTCGTCGGGGCCGGGGCGGCCGAGGGCGCCATCAGCGCGGGCAACCTCATCAAGCCCGCCCTGAGCCGC
>JAWLCG010000149.1:0-11075 GCA_041687295.1 Phycisphaerae bacterium
CTCCCTTCTTGCCGAAGTTGCCCAATTTGACGGGTGGGGATCTGAATCTTAGGTTCCGGGTGTCGGCCGATAGGGCCGGCAGGATGTGGATGCTGTCTGGACAAGCCGCACGCGCTCCGACCGGTCGGCCTGCTCCGCCTGGAGCGGGCCTCTGGTGGAATTTAGTTAAGGTCGCTGCCTTAGTCGCCGATTCTCATCGCGGGCCGAGAGAGAAGGCCCGGTGGCTCGCCCCCGACGGGGCGGGCCGGTCCCTGAGAGTCAGGAGGTGGGCCATCGGCGGGCGGCAGACCCACTCGGGCCCGCGAGGCCCTTAGCCAGTATCGGATCGGCGTGGCGGACGGCGAAGACCGCCTCCATGTCGCAAACAAGCGGAGCGAGATCCAGTGAGCGTTGTGTCCCTCAGTCCCCAACTGCAACGGAGGTTTCCAGAGATGATGCGAAACAAGGGTTTTACGCTGGTTGAGATTCTGATCGTGGTGATCATCCTCGGCATTCTGGCGGCGATCGTGATCCCGCAGTTCACCGAGGCGAGCAACGACGCCCGGGAGTCCAGCCTGGCCAGCGATCTGCAGACGATGCGCAGCCAGCTGGAGTTGTACAAGGTGCAGCACCTCGAGCGTAGCCCGGCCGTCGATGAGACGGGTGCGGCCGACACGGCGAACTTCATCGCCCGCCTGACGGGGCGGACGGACCAGGACGGCAAGATCAACGCCGCCGGCAAGTATGGCCCGTACCTGCAGAAGTTCCCGACCAACCCGTTCGCTTCGGCCAACAAGGACCAGGTCAGCTTCGGCGCGACCAACCCGGCCGACGGCACCTTCGGCTGGTGGTTCGACACCGCCACCGGGCGGATCGCCCCGGCCGACGCTGCCCACGCGGGCAACTAGTCCTGAACGGTCTTGCGGCAGCGGCCCGGCCGGCCCGATCGGGTCGGCCGGGCCGTGCCATCTCGCCGCACCACTGCCACACGCCGGCCTTGGCCGGAGGGGACGACTGAAGGTCGTGGCAATCGCCAGGTAGGCAAACTATGAACAACAGGAACAAAGGCTTCACGCTGGTCGAGATCCTGATCGTCGTGCTGATCCTCGGGATCCTCGCCGCCATTGCCCTGCCGGGGCTTTCGAACGCCTCGGCCATGGCGCGGGCGAGCATGTTGGCCGACGACCTGCGGATTATCCGCATGCAGGTGGCGGGCTTCCAGGCCCAGCACCTGGGGCTGGCGCCCGGCGTTCCGTCCGACGGCGGCCCGGCCACCGAGACCCAGTTCGTCGCCCACATGACCCAGGCCAGCAAGCCCGACGGCACGACGGCCCCGGTCGGCACGGCCGGCTACCGCTACGGGCCTTACCTGCGGGAGATCCCCGCCAACCCGATCAACGGCCTGACCACCGTCCGGGTTCTCGGCGCCGCCGACCCGCTGCCGACCGACCCGGCCAACACCCACGGGTGGATCTACCACCCCGGTTCGCTGAGCTTCAAGGCCGACTGCCTCGGCCAGGACGACCAGGGCCGACGCTACTTCGACTACTAACCGACCGGTACCGACAACGCATCCGACAGGATTCCTCGCGCGCTGCGCCGGTGACGGTGCAGCCGAATCGACATCGGAACCCTCATGACACGCCTGCGACGCAAAAAGCCCAGGAAAGGCTTCACCCTGATGGAGGCCCTGCTGGCCGCGGTCATCCTCTCGATGACTGTCTCGGCCATGGTCGTGCCCTTCGTCGCCGGCGCGCAGAACGACCTGGCCCAGTCGCGCCAGACCCTGGCGGTGACGCTGGCGCAGGACCTGATGGAGGAGATCCTCGCCAAGCCCTTCAGCGACCCCGACGACGGCGCCCAGCACCCCGGCCCCGACGCCGGCGAGAGCACCCGGGCTGACTTCGACAACATCGACGACTACCACGGCCTCGTCGAGCCGGCTGGGCAGATTCAGCCCTACCTGACCGGGCCGCTGACCGACCCGGTCGGCGCCACGCTCAGCCGGGAGGCGACCGTCGAGTACATCTACGTGGCGGGGCAGGACCTCAGCCAGCCGCCGAGCTTCTGCCGGGTCATCGTGACCGTCCGGCACAACGGCGACGAGATGGCCTGCCTGACCCGTCTGGTCTACGCCAACGAGTAGGAGGCGCCCGTGCGAACCCGCGACAAGGGCATGACGCTGGCCGAGCTGATGCTGGCGATCACGATCACGACGATGATCGGCCTGGCCACGGCCGGGGTGACCAGCGCCATCACCATGGCGCAGGCCCGCTCGGACGGCTTCGCCGCGACGCTCCAGACGGCCCGCTCGTCAATGGAACGCGTCCAGCGGATCATCCGCGGCGCCCGCCTTGTGACGGCGGCGACCTCCACCGAACTGGTCCTCTGGGTGCAGGACACCCAGGACGTGGGCAGGATCAACCTCGACGAGGTGGTCATCCTGCAGTACGTGCCCGAGGACCGCACCATCGTCGCCCGATGGGTGGAGTACCCCGACACGCTCAATGCGACCGTCAAGGCAGGCATGAACCTGACGGTTCGGCTGAGCGAGGTGAACTCGACGGCGTCGGCAACGCAGACGACCCGCAACACGGCCTACACCGTCAGCAGGGTAGTGGCGACGGACGTGGATGATTTCGTCTTCAGTCTGCCCCAGAACGCGCCGCTGGCGCGTTCGGTGTCGATGGTCGGCCAGTTCAGCCGGAATGGCCAGACCGTCCGCCTGCCGATCTCGGTGGCTTTGCGGGCCGAGGTGGTCGACCGCGTGACGGTGGCCAATGGCCAGTACGAACTGCTCGAGCCCGTCGTCGAGGACGGCCCCGCCGGCGACGTCGGCGCCCCGCCCGACCAGGGCGGCAACGGCAACGGCAACGGCGGTGGCAACGGCAACGGCAACGGTGGTGGCAACGGCAACGGCAACGGCAACGGGAACGGGAACGGCAATGGCGGCGGCAACGGGGGCGGCAACGGCAATGGCGGGGGCAACGGGGGCGGCAACGGTGGCGGCAACGGCAACGGCCGCGGCGGCGGGCGAGGCCGCTAGGGCGGGCCTGCAGAGCGGACTTGAGAGTCCCCATCCGGGAGCGCAGATGACCAGGAACCTGACAACCCAAGACAGAGGCTTCGCGCTGCTGCTGGTGCTGATCGTACTGGCCATGGCCGTGGTGCTCGGCATGAGCTACCTCGCCAGCGCCGCGATCACCCGCGTCGGCGCCAGCGGCTACGGCGATCTCGTCCGGGCGCGGTACCTGGCCGAATCGGGCGCCCAGCATGGCCTGTACCTGCTGCGGCACAACCCCGAGATCTTCAACGGCAGCGAGGGCGCCCCGCTGGGCCCGTTCACCGTGGACGGCCGCGGCGACGGCTACAGCCTCTCGGCGGCAGCGACGATCGTGGACGGCGAGTACGTGCTGAGCTGCCACGCCCAGAGCGGCCGGGCCAACCAGGCCTGCCAGACCGTCATCCGACGCACCGGAAGCGACGCGGGCCTGGGCCTGACCCAGGGCGTGCTCGTCGGCGGCGGCATCTGCTACGTGCCAGCCGGCGCGGCCATTGAGGGCCCGATGCACGTCAACGGGCACCTGTTCAACTTCGGCCGGATCACCGGACCGGCCAGCGCGACCGGCTGGGTGCTCAACTACGGCACCCTCACCGAGTCGCCCACGTGGTACGCCGACGCCGTCGAGATCCCGCAGATGGACCCCGAGGCCTTCGTGCTCTACCGCCACGAGAACCAACTCGGCGAGGCGCTGGAGCTGACGGCCTCGCTGCTGGACAAGAACGGCCCCTATGCCAAGGGCGACGCCGTGACGATCCGCAACCCGGCCGGCGTGGTCATCGTCAGCCCGCCCGAGGGGCAGACGGCGGTCTGGCTGCCGGACAACTTCCGGTTCGAGGGCACCCTGGTCGTCCGCGGCCACCTGGTGCTCAACGGCAATAACATCGATCTGGAGACGGCCTCGCGGTTCCCGGCCATCGTGGTCGAGGGCGCGGTCTTCGTCCGCAACGGCGCCCGGGCCGACATCACCGGTGCGGTGTTCAGCCCGCTGGGCATCCAGCCCTCGGGCACCACCACGGCCAGCCGAACGAACATCCAGGGCACGCTGGTCTGCCAGCAGCAGGGGTACTCGGCCAGCCTGGCGGGTGTGCATACGCTTGAATATGACGCCGACCTGGCCGACGTGGTCCCGCCGAATGGCGGCGGGACCGGGCAGGTCGAGGTGGTCCGGTGGAGCAACTGATCGGCCCCGGGCCGGTCGTGGAGGTGCAATGATGGACTCGGAGAGGACTTGCGAGCGTACCGATCGCTACAGTCGAGCGTGCCTGACGGCCATTGTGGTGCTGCTGGCGCTGGGCGTGGCGGGCCTGTGGTCCGGGCGGCTGGGGGCGGGTCCCCAGGTCGCCGAGGCGCAACCGGTGCCCGCGCATGAGGTTCCCGGTGCGGTGCTGCCCAACTCGGCCGTGCAGCGGGACCTGATGATCGTGCAGCTGCGGCAGATTTCAGACGAGCTGGCCTAGATCCGCGCCCTGCTGGCCCAAGGGCAAGTAAAGGTGCAGGTCGTACCGGCCGAGACTAGGAACGAGGTGCCCACGCATGAGGTCCCCAATCAGTAACGCTCATCGGCCAGGCTTCACCCTGGTGGAAATCCTCGTGGTCGTGGTGATCCTGGGCATCGCAGCAGCCATGGTGGTGCCACACATGTCCGCACTGGGCGACATGCAGGCCTCTTCGGCCGCCCGCGTAGTCCTGACCGATCTGCAGTACGCGCAGAACGAGTCGGTGGTGACGCAGAGGCCGGTGACCGTGACGTTCGACACGGACGCCCACGGCTACGCCCTGAGCAACGCCGACGGCGCCCTGGAGCACCCGCTGACGAAGGCGGCCTTCCAGCGGCTGTTCCCGCAGATGGCCGACTTCGGCCAGGTGCGCCTGACGACGGCGGACTTCGGCGGGGCCAGCCAGGTGACCTTCGACACGCTCGGCTCGCCCAACCGGGGCGGCTCGGTGACCGTGGTGGCCAACGGCTACAGCTATCGGGTGAGCCTGGCACCGGTGACCGGGCGGGTAACCGTCGAATCGCTGAATCCCTGAGCACGGATGACACACATGCGGAAACTGTATAACCAACTGCGTCCCCGCCCCTCGTCGATCGGGCTGGACATCGGCCATGACGGCATCAAGATGATCCAGCTGGCGGCGGTGGGCACGACGCTCTCGGCCACCGCCTGCGGGCGGTGGAGCTTCCCGGACAACGTGGGCGACGAGCCGGCCCTGCGCCGGCGATTCGCCGTCGACGCGGTCCGGGGCCTGCTGCGCAGCGGCGGCTTCCGCGGGCGGCGCGTCGTGAGCTGCCTGGGCGCCGACGAGCTGATGATCAAGCAGCTCCGCCTGCCCCGCATGTCCGAGCACGAGCTGCGCTCGGCCGTGCAGTGGGAGGCCGCCGAGCGGTTCGGCCTCCGCCTGGCGCCCGACCAGCTCAACCACCTTGTCGCCGGCGAGATCCGCCAGGGCGGCGAGGTCCGCGACGAGATCATCCTGCTGGGCGTTCGGCCCGAGGTGATCGACGAGCACGTGGCCATGCTGGACGAGATGAAGCTGCTGCCCGACGCCATCGACGCCGAGCCGGTCTGCCTGTTCCGCTGTTTCGACCGCTTCCTGCGGCGGCGCGACGACCAGAGCGAGGTGACGGTCCTGGTCGACCTGGGCGCCCGCGGCACCCGGGTGGTGATCGGGCGGGGGCGCCAAGTCGCCTTCATCAAGACGATCGATATCGGCGGTCGGCAGCTCAACGCCGCCGTCGCCGAGCAGCTGAACATGCCCCATGACGAGGCCGCTCAGCTCCGCCTGGGCCTGATGCGCGACCTGGGCCGCGGCGGCGAGCTGGCCGAGGGCAACGAGCAGACCACCCGAGCCATCTACGACGCCATCCGCCCGGTCGTCGACGAGCTGGGCCGGGAGATCAGCCTGTGCCTGCGCTACTACGCGGTGACCTTCCGCGGCGCCAAGCCCGAGGGCCTGACGCTGGTGGGCGGCGAGGCCTACGACCCGACGCTGCGCAAGCTGCTGGACGAGACGCTCAGCCTCGAGTGCGTCCTGGGCGAGCCGCTGTGGAAGATCGACCTGTCGGGCGTCGACCTCGGCGACGACCGGCGCGGGGTCCACTGCGAGTGGGCCGTCGCCGTGGGACTGGCCCTGCGGGGCATGGACGCACTGGGCACGCGGGAGACGACGCATGAACACGATCGACTTTCTGCCTGAGCGGATCCGCCACCAGCGCAGCCGCCGGGCCGCCCTGCAGCGCCAGGCCGTGCTGCTGGGACTGGTCGCGGGCCTGCTGGGCCTGTGGGCCTGGGCCAACCAGGGCCGCATCGACCAGGCCGAGGCCCACTGCCAGGCCCTCGCCGGCAGCCGACAGGCCGTGCAAAACCAGATCGCCCTGATCCCGGACTACCAACGCCAGCTCGAGGCCGGCCAGGTCAAGGTCCGCATCAGCCGCGAACTCGGCAGCCGACTCGACCTGCAGGCCGTCCTGGCCGAGCTGTCACGCCTGCTGCCTCCCTCGGCCGCCCTGACGGGCCTCGAGTGCCGCACCGTCGAGGTGAGCCTGCGCCCCACGGCCTCGATGCTCACCGGCGGCGCCCGCGCGGCCTCGGCCGGCGGACTGACGCTCAAGGCGCCCACCGAGGCGCGCGTCAAGCTGCTGATTACCGGCATCTGCCCGACCGACGTGGACGTGGCGAACTTCATCGGACAGCTCTCGGCCTGCCCGCTGTTCGAGGACGTCAACATGGGCTACGCCAAGACCGAAATGGTTGACCAGAAGCAGCGCAAGGCCCGCAGCTTCGAGGTCAGCTGTCTGCTGGCCCGTTAAGACTCAGGGAGCTCCCATGCGGATGATGCGAGACAACTGGATCGTGCTGGGCGTGCTGGCGGCCCTGGTGGCCGCCTTCGTCCTGACCGTCTACCGGCCCCAGCGGAACCGGCTCAACGACCTGCGCGAGCAGGCCGTCCTGACCCGCCAGCAGCTCCAGAGCGAGCAGGCGCAGGCCGCCTGCCTGCCCGACATGGTCCGGCAGGTCGATGACCTCAAGCAGCAGTTCCGCGACTTCGACCGCCGACTGCCCCGCCAGAAGGAGCTCGGCGAGTTCATCCGGGACATCTCGACGGCCATTCTCGCCGAGCGGCTGGAGAACCAGGTCATCGAGCCGGGCAACCCCACCCGCGGGCCGCTGTACAACCGCCTGCCGATCATCCTGAAGTTCGAGGGCAGCTTCACCGGCCTGGGCAACTTCCTGGCCCGGATGGACCGGATGGAGCGGCTGACGCGGATCGAGGCCATCACGGTCAAGCCCATTCGGCCCGAGAGCCCCCGGCTGCAGGTCGAGCTGCAGATGAACATCTACTTCACCGAAAGCTAGGGTGTGCCATGAACGCCAATTCCCAACCCCCCAGCCCGCTGACGCTCTGGCTTCGCAGCCAGCTGCTGGCCGACCCGCGCAAAAGCGCGGTCATGGCCGTGCTGCTGCTGGTGGCCGGTGGCCTGGCCGTCAAGTTCCTCAGCCAGGGCGGGCCCATGCCGGCCGCCGCCGGGGCGGCCCTGCTGGCCGGTCCGGTCAACCCCGCCGATGAGGGCGCCGACCTGGCCCTGCGCGACGACCCCGAGGGCAGCCGCTACCTGGCGAACATCGACCGCACGGTCCGGCGCGACCTGTTCGCGGTGGAGTACGGCCTGTACCCGGTCGTCGAGCCCCAGCCCGCCGACGACCCCGACGCCGACCGCCGGCGCCTCCTGGAGCAGGCCCGCCTGAGCCTCGAAGCCCAGGCCGCCCACCAGCAGGCGATGATCCTGGCCGTGCAGGCCCAGGCCCAGACCCTGCGCCTGCAGAGCACGATCGTCGGGGAGCGCCCCAGCGCGATCATCAACGAGCAGATTCTCGCTCTGGACGACACGATCCAGGGCTTCCGGGTGGTCCGCATCACGCGGGGCCACTGCGTCGTGGAGAAGGACGGTGTCGAAGTGACACTGGCGATGGAGTAGCCCGCTTTCGTGTCAGCGGGCATTTGTGCCAGTCTGCCGGCGGTCCTAGCCGCCGACGGACGCAACCTGGTAAGGAGTGAGCGATGAAACTTTGGCGACCTGTAATGGCCATCGCCGTACTCGGTGCGGTGGCCGGTCCCTGGCTGGGCCCGCCGCTCAGCCGGGCCCAGCAGTCGGCGTCTACCCCGCGGGGCCTGGCCCTGGCCGATCTGGCCGCGCCACCCGCCCCGCAGACCGACGCCCTCGATCCAGCCGAGGACCTGCCGGCGCCCCTGGCCCAGGCCGAGCTGGACAGCCCGCTCGTCGACCAGGCCCAGGCCCCGCTGCCCGAGCAGCCCCGGGTCGAGGCGACCGAGCCAGCAGCCGCGCCGGCCGAGGAAGAGGCGGTCGACGATCTCGCCCCCGTCACCGACGAGGCCGACCTGGCCCCGCCGTCGATGGACGGCATGATCACCCACTGGCCGCTCAAGAACGCGCCGATCCGCCTGGTCCTGCGCCAGCTGGCGATGATGAGCCAGAAGAACATCATCCCCAGCCCTTCGGTCAAGGGCGAGGTCACCACCGACCTGTTCAACGTGACCTTCCGCGAGGCCCTCGACGCCATCCTCGAGGCCAATGGCTACGGGTACGTGGAGAAGGGCAACTTCATCTACGTCTATACCATCAAGGAACTCGCGGAGATCGAGAAGGCCCAGCGGAAGACCGAGAGCCGCCTGTTCCGTCTCAGCTACGTCCAGCCCGAGGACGCGCAGGCCCTGATCGGCCCGGCCCTGAGCAGTGACGCCCTGATCGCCATCACCCCCGGTGCCAAGGCCGGCATCGGCACGAGCGACTCGTCGACGGGCGGCCTGGACTATGCGGCCGACAACGTGCTGCTGATCCGCGACTACCCCGAGAACCTCGACAAGGTCGCCGCGATTCTCCGGGAGATCGACATGCGCCCGGCGCAGGTGCTCATCGAGGCCACCATCCTGCAGGCGACCCTCAATGAGGACAACGTCCTCGGCGTGGACTTCAGCACCGTCGCCGGCGTGGACTTCAGCCAGCTCGGCGCCACCAGCGCCGGCCTGTCGAACATCGCCTTCCCGACTGTCGGCGTCGACGCCCTCGATGACAGCCAGGCCCAGCTGGGCACCTTCTTCCCCTCGCCCTCGCCTGGCCAGGCCGGCCTGAAGTTCGGCTACATCGGCACGGACATCGCCGTCTTCGTCAAGGCCCTGGAGGCCGTGACCGACACCACCGTCATGGCCAACCCCAAGCTGCTGGTCGTCAACAAGCAGCGAGGCGAGGTCCTCGTGGGCGACCGCAACGGCTACCTGACGACCGTCGTGACTGAGACGGCCGCCACACAGACGGTGGAGTTCCTGGAGACCGGCACCACCCTGATCGTCCGCCCGTACATCGGCAACGACGGCTACGTCCGCATGGAGGTCCACCCCGAGGTCTCCACCGGCGGCGTGGACGCCAACGGCCTGCCCAGCGAGACCACGGCCGAGGTGACCACCAACGTCATGGTCAAGGACGGGCACACGATCATCATCGGCGGCCTGTTCCGCGAGGAGACGGTCAACCAGCGCAGCCAGGTGCCGCTGCTGGGCAACATCCCCTACGCCGGCACGCTGTTCCGCAGCACCGGCGACACGACAGTCCGCAACGAGGTCATCATCCTGCTGACGCCGCGCATCATCCGGCAGGAGAACGACGAGGTCGTCAGCGAGCAGTATCGCGACGATGTCGAGCGGATGCGCCTCGGGGCGCGGCAGCAGCTCGCCTGGTGGGGCCGATCGCGCCTGGCCGCCACGCACGTCCGCAACGCCAGGGAGTGCCTCGCCGTGGGCAACACCGAGAAGGCCCTGTGGAACGTCGAGATGGCCCTGAGCCTCTCGCCGCGGCTGCTGGAGGCCCTGGAGCTCAAGGAGCAGCTGACCAACCGCGCCATCTGGAGCAACGAGCCCCGCGTCAGCAGCGTGCGCTGGGTCGTCCAGGACATGGTGATGCGCGAGCTGGGCGAGGACCCCTCGCTGGTCCGGGTGCCCAACAAGCCCCTGGACGCCAACGAGCTGCCCCTGGAGGTCCGCGAGGCCCTGGGCATCGGCCTGGACACTCCGATGATCATCGAGCCCACCAGCGAGGATGTCGGCCCGGTGCAACTGGAGATGGCCCCCCCGGATGTCGATGAAGGCGAAGTGATCTTCGTCGATCCGCCGGCCGAGCAGGCCCTCGAGCCCGAGGACATCCTCCTGCCCGAGACCGACGAGCCGGCCGATCTGCCCGCCGATGAGATCCTGGAGTAACTGAACCCTGACCCCTGGAGGACCCGTTTGACAGCCATCGCGCTTTTTTTTGCCCTTGGCTGTCAAACTGGGTCCTCTGGGAGAGTTGCACAAGAGCGACGCGACAGGAGAAGTCCCATGAGACCTTTCGCCCTGATCCTTGGACTGGTCGTGATGACGGCCCTGGCTGGCTGCGGCCCGCAGACCACCCAGAGCCAGGCCAAGATTGACGCCCACAAGCGCTGGACCGAGATGCGGGCCAGCGTGCTGCTGAATCTGGGCGAGGACCAGTTCCGCGTGGGCGAGTTGGAGAAGGCCCGCAACCACGCCCGCGAGGCGCTGGCCCTGGCGCCGATGATGCCGACGGCCCACGTGCTGCTGGGGCGGGTGGCGATCGAACAGGGCGATTACGCCCTGGCCGACAAGCACCTGGCCCAGGCGGGCGAGATGGCGCCCAACGCGCCCTCGGTGATCTATCTGCAGGGCGTCGTGGCCGAGAAACGCCACCAGTACGAGCAGGCCCTGACGCTGTACGAGAAGGCCCGGGCCCTGGACGGCGCGAACGTGGCGTATGTGCTGGCCTCGGCCGAGGTGCTGGTGGCGATGGACCAGACCCCGATGGCCCTGCAGCTGGTCGAAAGCAAGCTGGACATGGTCGACGGCGCGTCGGTGCTCTACCGCACCGCCGGTGAGCTGGCCCTGATGGCCGGCGAGCCGGGCAAGGCCGTCGAGCACCTCCGCGAGGCCCGCCACCGCGGCGCGCCCGACGAGGAGGTCCAGG
>JAWLCG010000150.1:0-11015 GCA_041687295.1 Phycisphaerae bacterium
CCTCAAGCCCACCTACGGACGCGTCAGCCGTTATGGCCTGGTCGCCTACGCCTCCAGCCTCGACCAGATCGGCCCGCTGACCGGCGACGTCGCCGACGCCGCCCTGCTCACCGGCGTCATCGCCGGCCATGATGACCGCGACACCACCAGCGTCGATCGGCCCGTGCCGGACTACCTCGCCGGCCTGGACGAGATCCCCCGGGGCCTGCGGGTGGGCCTGGTCCGCGAGTTCCACGCCGAGGGGCTCGACGAGCAGGTCCGCTCCGCCGTCGACCGCGCCGTCGAGGTCTTCCGCGACGCCGGGGCCGAGATCGTCGAGGTCTCCCTGCCCCATAGCCGCATCGACGTCGACGAGGCGGGCCGACTGAGCAGCTTCGCCGTGGCCTGCTACTACATCATCGCCACCGCCGAGGCCTCCAGCAACCTCGCCCGCTACGACGGCGTGCACTACGGCCACCGCACCGCCGAGAAGGTCGGCGACATCCTCGAACTCTACAGCCGAAGCCGTGCCGAGTCGCTCGGCCCAGAGGTCAAGCGGCGGATCATGCTGGGCACCTACGCCCTGTCCAGCGGCTACTACGACGCCTACTACCTCCAGGCCCAGAAGGTCCGCCGGCTGATCGCCAACGACTTCGCCGCCGCCTTCGCCCAGGCCGACATCCTGCTGGGCCCGACCAGCCCGGAAATCGCCTTCCCCGCCGGCCAGAAGACCGCCGACCCGCTGACGATGTACCTCTCGGACATCTACACCATCAGCGTCAACCTCGCCGGCATCCCCGCCATCAGCCTGCCCGCCGGCCTGAGCCGCGAGGGCCTGCCCCTGGCCATCCAGCTGCTCGGCGGGGTCTTCGAGGAGAGAAAACTCCTCCGGGCCGCCAGGGTGTACGAAAAAGCCACCCCCCCCCTGCCCGCCCCCCCGCTGGTGGAGGGCCAGGCAGGCAAAAGGTAACGCCGTGACGCCCCAAGACGCCGCCGATCCGGAGCCTCGAAGGGTCGGCAGTCTTTGGCCGGGGGCGTAAGCCCCCGGAATAGAGGATCCTGAATTCAGGAGCCCCAAAGGGGCGACTCGTCCGGAGCCCCGAAGGGGCGACCTGTCCGGAGCCCCGAAGGGACGGCAGTCTTTAGCCGGGGGCGTAAGCCCCCGGTAAGGCGTGTTTTATGACCTGAGCCCCGAAGGGGCCGCTTCCGGAGCCCCGAAGGGGCGGAAGATTTTAGCCGGGGGCGTAAGCCCCCGGAGAACGGCCTCTTACGATCCAGAGCCCTGAAAGGGCGAAAGAATCCCATGGCCTACACGAATCTCGCCTACCACGTGGTCTTCTCCACGAAGGAGCGGCGAGGCCTGCTGGCCCCGGACCTGGCCCCGCGGGTGCACGAGTACATGGGCGGCATCATCCGCGAGATGGGCGCCGCCGCCATCTGCGTCAACGGCACGACCGACCACGTGCACCTGGCCGTGATCCTCCGGCCCACGATGGCGGTGTCGGACCTGGTCCGCGTGGTGAAGACGAATTCGTCCAAGTGGCTTCACGAGCAGGCCCCCTCGCTGGGCAAGTGGGGCTGGCAAGAAAGCTACGGGGCGTTTACGGTGTCGCAGTCGGGCCTTGGGGCCGTGGTGAAATACATCGAGGCTCAGCAGGAACATCATCGAAAGATGAGCTTCCAAGAGGAGTTCCTGGAACTGCTGAAAAGACATGGGATCGAGTATGACGAACGGTACATCTGGAGATAGGATTCTTTCGCCCTTTCAGGGCTCACAGCTATAAGGGGCTCAGGTCCGGGGGCTTACGCCCCCGGCTAAAATCTTTCGCCCCTTCGGGGCTCCGGACCCCGGCCCCTGACAAACGCGACGACAGGCACACAACCATGACTGACACACGCGACAAGGTGTTGCCCGTGATCGGGCTGGAGATTCACGTCGAGCTGGACACGCAGACCAAGATGTTCTGCCGCTGTCGCAACCGCTTCGGCGACCCGCCCAACACGAACGTCTGCCCGACCTGCCTGGGCCTGCCCGGGGCCCTGCCGGTGATGAACGCCCAGGCGGTCGAGTTTTCCATGAAGGTCGGCCTGGCCCTGGGCTGCACCGTGCCCGACCTGACCAAGTGGGACCGCAAGAGCTACTACTACCCCGACCTGCCCAAGAACTACCAGATCAGCCAGTACGACCTGCCGCTCAACGCCCTCGGCTCGATCGACGTGCCGCTGCCCGACGGGTCGGTCAAGACGGTCCGCATCCTCCGCGCCCATCTGGAGGAGGACGCCGGCAAGAACATCCACGACTTCCCGGCCCACACGGGCGTGGACCTCAACCGCGCCGGCACGCCGCTGCTGGAGATCGTCAGCGAGCCGGACATGCACTCGGCCGAGGAGGCCGGCGCCTACGGGCGGGCCATGCAACGGCTGGTGCGCTGGCTGGGCGTCTCGCAGGCCAACATGCAGATGGGCCACATGCGCTTCGAGCCCAACATCAACCTGCACATCGAGCGCGACGGGGTGGTCTACAAGACGCCCATCGTCGAGGTGAAGAACCTCAACAGCTTCCGCAGCCTCGAGGGGTGCGTCGCCTACGAGATCGAGCGCCAGTACGAGCAGTGGTGCAGCGACCCGGACTACACCCTGGCCAAGGTGGGCAAGGAGAACCGCGGCTACGACGTCGACAGCGGCCGAACCGTCTTCCAGCGCGAGAAGGAGGAGGCCCACGACTACCGCTACTTCCCCGAGCCCGACCTGGTGCCGGTGGCCGTCGACGACGCCTGGCGGGCCCGCGTAGCCAGCCAGATCGGCGAGCTGCCCCTGGCCCGACGGGCGCGGTACGTCGAGCAACTGGGCCTGAGCTTCAAGGAGGCCGACGCCCTCACGCAGGACCCCGCCAGCGGCGATCTGCTGGACCAGGCCGTGGCGGCGGGGGCGTCGGCGAAACGGCTGGCGAACTTCCTGCTGGGCCGAATCGCGGCCGCCGCCAATGAGCGGGCCGTGAGCCTGGCCGGCGTGGGGGTCTCGGCCGAGCAACTGGCGAGCCTGGCGACGATGGTCGAGGCCGGCGAACTCAACGCCACCGCCGCCGATCGGGTCCTGGAGGCGATCATCAACGAAGGCGGCGAGCCGGCGGCCGTCGCCGAGCGTCTCAACCTGCTGGCCGTCAAGGACCTGGGGCAGCTGGAGGCGTGGGTCAACCAGGCCATCGCCGCCAACCCTGGCCCCGTCGAGCAGATCCGCACGGGCGACAAGAAGGCCAAGGCCGCCTTCGGCTTCCTCATGGGCCACGTGATGAAGGCCTCCGGCGGCGCCGCCCCGCCGGCCGAGGTGAAAAAGCTGCTCGAAACCAAGATCGGCTCGGCGTAAACCTCTGCAAAAACAGAAGCCACGACGTCCACGGAGGGCCCAGCGCGGGCTTCGCCCGCAACCCAACCCGAATCCATGCCGCGGGCCGGCGGTTGGGAAGAAGCAGCGCGGGGGCTCTGCCCCCACACCCCCGGGATTTACCGCTTTGGGGCCACCAGCATGGGTGGGCATCGGGGCGGGCGATCCATCCGGAGGCACAACGCGCTCGCAGGTCCGGAGAAGCGGTTATAATGTGTTACGCATTAACGCATTAAGGCATTACACAGTCAACGGATTGTCCCATCGCCCAGCCCCCTAGAACTCCGCGGAGCGCGGGGCCCGCGGGAAGGGGATCACGTCGCGGATATTGGCCATGCCGGTGGCGAACTGGATGGTCCGCTCCAGGCCCAGGCCGAAGCCGGCGTGCGGGACCGAGCCGTAGCGGCGCAGGTCGACGTACCACCAGTAGTCCTCGCTGCGCAGGCCCTTGTCGGCCATGCGGGCCTCCAGCACGTCCAGCCGTTCCTCGCGCTGGCTGCCGCCGATGATCTCGCCGGTCTTGGGCACCAGCACGTCCATGGCGGCCACGGTTCGGCCATCGTCGTTGAGCCGCATGTAGAACGGCTTGATCGCCTCGGGGTAGTCCGTCACGATCACAGGCCGGCGGATGTGCTGCTCGGTGAGGTACCGCTCGTGCTCGCTCTGGAGGTCCATGCCCCAGCTGACGGGGTACTCGAACTTCTGGCCGCTGGCCTGGAGGATCTCGACGGCGTCGGTGTAGCTGAGCCGTTCGAAGGGCGTCTCGACGATGTGCGTGAGGGTCTCCAGCACCGTCTTGTCGATTCGCTCGTTGAAGAAGGCCATGTCCTTCGGGCAGCGCTCCAGCAGGGCGCCGAAGATGAACTTGACGAAGGCCTCGGCCAGCTCGGCGTCGCCGGCGAGGTCGCAGAAGGCCATTTCCGGCTCGACCATCCAGAACTCGGCCAGGTGTCGGCTGGTGTTGGAGTTCTCCGCCCGGAAGGTCGGCCCGAAGGTGTAGACGTTGCCCAGGCCGCAGGCGTAGGTCTCGGCCTCCAGTTGGCCGCTGACGGTCAGGCTGGTCCGCTTGCCGAAGAAGTCCTGGCCGTAGTCGATGGAGCCCCCATCGCCGTCGAGGCGGGGGGGCTGCTCGGCGTCCAGCGTGGAGACGCGGAACATCTGCCCAGCCCCCTCGCAGTCGCTGGCGGTGATGATGGGCGTGTGGACGTAGAGGAACCCGCGGGTCTGGAAGAACTCGTGGATGGCCCCGCACATGGCGCTGCGGACGCGGGCGATGGCGCCGAAGGTGTTCGTCCGGCAGCGGAGGTGGGCCTGGGTCCGCAGGAACTCGAAGCTGTGGTGCTTGGGCTGGATGGGGTAGCGCTCGGCGTCGGAATGGCCCAGCACCCGCACCTCGCGGGCCTGCAGCTCGAACTGCTGACCCTTGCCCTGGCTGGGCACCAGCGTGCCGGTGACCAGGACGCTGGCGCCGGGCGAGAGCTTGAGGATCTCGTCGTAGTTGCCCAACTCGCCCGGGGCGACGGCCTGCAGGGCGTCCAGGCACGAGCCGTCGTTGAGCGCGAGAAACGCGAAGCCGCCCTTGCTGGCGCGGAGGGTCCGCACCCAGCCGCCGACGGTGATCTCCTGGCCCAGCCCCTCGCCGGCCAGGGCACGGGCGATGTACGTACGCTGCATAGGTCTCTCCCGGATCAGTGTGCGGGGGTCTCGTCTCCGCGTCGGAAGCGCCGCTGTCGAATCTCGCCTTCCCCAAGCCCACGGACTGCCGTCCGTGGGTTCGGTGCAGGCAGTCCGACGGCGGCTCGACCTCGCCGCGGGCCGCGGCGTCTGTATCCTATCGTGGTCCCAGGGGTTCCACAACGCAAAGGGGCGCGCAAAGCAACGCCCCCAACCATCCGTACGGAGGCTGGGGGCGGAAGTTCGCTCGCGGGGCGGGGGCCTACTCGGCCGACTCGGGCGTCCACTCCCGCTTGAGGGGCTTGACGATCAGGCCCATCTTGATGGCCTTGGCCGAGACCCGCACGCGGACGGGCTGCCCGTCGATGATGGCCCGCACCTTCTGGATGTTGGGCTTGAAGGTCCGGTTGGTCTTGCTGGTGATGCGCCGGCCCACGCCGCCGAGGTACTTGGCCCGGCCACGGCGGGTGTACTGCCGCCCGGCGGTGGTCCGACGGCCCGTGAAGTAGCATTTGCGCGACATTGTCCTGCTCCGTCTATTTCGGTTTCGCTGCGGCGTTGGTCTGTCTGTGGGTGGGCCCCAACGGGCCCGCCCGCTGCACAAAGAGCCACGTAGTATACCTGTCTGGCGGCGGGCTGCAAGGGTTTTTTCGCCAGGCCGCGCAGCAAAAGGGCCGTCCCGCGGGACGGCCCTTGATGCGGCTGAGAGGAGTCGAACCTCCACGACCGTAAAGGCCACAGGCACCTGAAGCCTGCGCGTCTGCCAATTCCGCCACAGCCGCGACTTCGGAATGCGTACCCGAAGATTCGTTAGTGTACTGACTGGGCCTGGAAAGTCAAGCGGTCCGCCCGCCAGAAAACGCCCCCGCCCGGAAAAATCTCGCCCGGACCGACCGAAGATGGGCCACTGAGGACACAGAGAAAGACTTACAGAGGTATTCTCAGAGGGTCTTGTCCGTGGCCGACCGTCCCGCCCCGTGACGGGCGCCCTTTCTCCAAGCCCACGGATGCAATCCGTGGGGGTCTCGTGCGGGGTGCGCGGCGGCGCCCTGCGCCCGATGGGCTCTGCACTGTGTCGATGGCGCGTCGTCTTCTACGCTCCGAAGACGTGGCTGCGAACGGCGCAGCCACGGCACCCGTCTTGGCTCGGACGCTGTGCGGAGTTCGGAAGACCCCGGGCATGCCCGGGGCTATATGAAGAGCAAGAGAACCCTCTGTGGTTTCTCTCTGTGCCCTCTGTGCCTCTGTGGCCGGCTTTTCGCCTTACGGGTTGGCCTTTTCGGTGTCGGGGCGGGGGGCGTACTTGGGCACGGCCGGCTCGGGGACGGCCTCGAGGAGTCGGCGGATCAGGCCGACGCTGTCGAGGCCCTCGCTCTGGGCGGAGAAGTTCACGCCGAGGCGGTGGCGCAGCACCGGCAGGGCGACTCGGCGGATGTCCTCAAGGCTGACGGTGACCCGCCCGTCCATGGCCGCGAAGGCCTTGCCGCCCCAGAGCAGGTACTGCCCGGCCCGCGGGCCGGCGCCCCAGTCGACCATCTGCCGGATGAAGGGCGGGGCGGTCGGGTCGGCCGGTCGGGTCGCCCGCACCAGGCGGGTGACGTACTGCACGACGTAGTCGGCCACGGGCACCTGCGCGACGATCCGCTGCATGTTCGTGATGTGCCGCGCGTTGAAGACGATTTCCAGCTGGGGCACCTGCCCGGTGGTGGTGGCCGAGAGGATCCGCTGCTCCTCGGCCTCGCTGGGGTAGTCCACGAAGATGTTGAACATGAACCGGTCGAGCTGGGCCTCGGGCAGCGGGTAGGTGCCCTCCTGCTCGATGGGGTTCTGCGTGGCGATGACGAAGAACGGGTCGGGCAGGCGGTGGGTCTCCTGGCCGATGGTGACCTCGCGCTCCTGCATGGCCTGGAGCAGGGCGGCCTGGGTCTTGGGCGGCGTGCGGTTGATCTCGTCGGCCAGGATGATGTTGGCGAACACCGGCCCGCTGACGAAGCGGAACTCCCGCCGCCCGCCGAGGCCCTCGTCGATGACGTTGGTGCCGGTGATGTCCGAGGGCATCAGGTCGGGGGTGAACTGGATCCGCTTGAACCGCAGGTCCAGCGTTCGCGAGAGGCACGAGACCATCATCGTCTTGGCCAGGCCCGGCACGCCGACCAGCAGGCAGTGGCCCCGGCTGAGGACGGCGGCGAAGATCTGGTCGAGCACCTCGACCTGGCCGATGATGGCCTTGCCCAGCTCCCGCCGCAGCATATCGCGCGTGCGGGAAAACTCCCGCAGGACCGTCTCGAAACTCTCTTTGGCCATGCCGTCTCCCTCGCCAGTTACTCCCCGCGGACGAACGCAAGGCCCATGGTAGCGTTAGGACTCGCCGGCTACAAGCGGAGGGCTCTGGATCGGACGGGCGGGGCTTCGTACAATGCGGGCCTGGAGCAAGGAGGCGAGGACTTGGGCGAGGACAGCGGCAAAGGGCTGACGCGGCGGGGGTTCCTGCACGGCCTGGCGATGAGCGGGGCGGCAGCGTACCTGCTGGCGCCCTGGGGGCCTCGCCTGGGCAGCGTGGCGTCGGCCCAGCCCGTCCCGCCGGTGGCCCCGGCGGTCAGCAGCGAGCAGGTGGCCACCGCCATCCGCCAGGCCCTGGCCTACCTCCGCGACCGCCAGGGCGCCGATGGCCGATGGGCCGACTCCGGCCAGCCCGGCGGCGGCACGGCCCTGACGCTGCTGGCGATGCTCAACGCCGGCCTGACCGCCGACGACCCAGCCGTCGCCCGTGGCCTGGAGGTGCTCCACGGCCTAGCCAACAGCGACGTCTACGTCGTCTCGCTCAAGTGCATGGTGCTGGCGGCGACCGGTCGGCCGCAGGACCGCGCCGCCCTGGTCCAGGCCGTCCAGTGGCTCGTGGAACTGCAGAACGCCGACGGCATGTGGGGCTACTCGCCCACCCGGCGGCGGGGGGACAACTCGAACACCCAGTTCGCCCTGCTGGGCCTGCACGAGGCCGCCAAGGCCGGCATGCACGTGCCCCGCACCGTCTGGCAGCGGAGCCACCGCCACTTCATGACCACCCAGCTGCCCGACGGCGGCTGGACGTACGTCTACAGCAGCCCGCAGGGCCCGGCCTCGTACGGCTCGATGACGGCGGCCGGCGTGGCGAGCCTCTTCATCACCGGCGAAGGCGCCCTGGGCGGCACGGAGCGGGGGTACGTCAACGGCGGGGCCCCGGGCTGCGGCATCTACCAGCCCAACCGCGCGGTCCTGGCGGGCATCCGCTGGCTGGCGGCCCACTTCAGCGTCCAGCAGAACCCCAGGCGCGGCAGCACGTGGCACCACTACTACCTCTACGCCCTCGAGCGGGTGGGCATGGCGGGCGGCCTGGCACGCATCGGGCCCTACGACTGGTTCCGCCACGGCGCCGCCCACCTGGTGCAGACCCAGCGGGCGGGGGGCGGCTGGGGCGACCTGGTCGAGACCAACTTCGCCCTGCTGTTCCTGGCCAAGGGCATTCGCCCCATCCTGTTCCAGAAGCTCCAGTACGCCGGCCATTGGAACCCCGACCGCCACGACCTGGAGAACCTCACCACCTTCATCAGCGACCAGTTGGGCCAGCCGGTGAGCTGGCAGGCCGTGCCCGTCGACGCCGACGTCCGCGAATGGCTGACCAGCCCGGTCCTGTTCGTGCAGGGCCACGAGTTCCCCACGTTCACCGCCGCCCACATCGCCCGTTTCGGCCAGTTCGTCGAGGCCGGCGGCACGCTGGTCTTCGAGGCCTGCTGCAGCCGGCCGGCCTTCGCGGCGGGGTTCACGGCCTTCGCGCAACAGTGCTGGCCCCAGTACGAGCTGCGGGCCCTGCCGCCGGACCACCCGGTCTTTCACGCCCGCTACAGCCTCGACCGCACCCACGGCGTGATGGGCCTGGACGTAGGCTGCCGCACCAGCGTGTTCTTCCTGCCCAACGACGTCAGCTGCCTGTGGGAGCAGCGGGAGGTCCGCGGGCACGAGGCCCTGGTCGACTTCGCCTTCCGCTTCGGGACCAACCTGGCCGCCTACGCCACCGGTGCCCAGCCGCTGGGCGACCGCCTCGTCGAGGTGCACCTGCCCGAGTCGTCGGCCCGAACCGACGCGACGGCGGGCGCCGCCGCCCTGCCCGCGCGGGGGGCCGTCGAGATCGTCCGCCTGGCCCATGGCGGCGACTGGAACGCCGACCCCCACGCCCTGGTCCGCCTGGCCGAGCTGGCCAGCGCCCAGGCCCGCGTCGACATGGTCGCCCGCGACCGCGGTCTGCGGGCAACCGACCCGGCCCTGTACGACCACCCCGTCGCCCTGATGACCAGCCACTACGCCTTCGAGCTGCCCGACGAGGAGGTCCAGGCCCTGCGGACCTGGCTGCAGCGGGGCGGCCTGCTGCTGGCTGAGGCCTGCTGCGGACGCGAGGTCTTCGACCAGTCCTTCCGCGCCCTGGCGGGCCAACTGCTCGACGGGGGCTCGCTCGAGCCCGTCCCGGCCGACCACCCCGTCTACGCCGGCCCCGCCGGCCAGGCCCTGGGGCCGATGCGCCTCCGCGACCGCGCCGCCGAAAGGATGGGCCGGGCCGTCCTCGACCGCGCCCCGCTCGAACAGGGCCTCCTCGAGGGCCGAACCGCCATCCTCTACAGCCCGCTGGACTTCACCTGCGGCCTGCAGGGCGACAAGCCCTACGCCTGCGCGGGCTACGTCGACGAAGACGCCCAACGCCTCGCCCTGCACCTGCTGCTCTACGCCGTGAGCTATTAGCCCGTCTCGCGATTGCGCCTGTGGGTTGCCCGAAGGTCCTCCAAGCCCACGGATTGCCATCCGTGGGCTTGGGCTGAGGCAGGCACCCGCCATGGGGTCTGACGCCATCGCGGCGGGCAGTGCCCGCGATGGACGACCCCGGCCCCCGTCATAGAGGGCTTCCCGGCCGGGGGAGGCGACGGTATGCTGGGGCCATGGCGTCTACGGGCCGAACTATTCAGATCGAGGCACTGCTGGAGCGCGTGCCGCTGCTGAGCCGGCTGGACGATGCGCACCGCCAGGCGTTGTGTCGGCTGTTCGTGCCGGCCAGTGCCGACGCCGGCGAGATGATCCTGCTCCAGGGCGAGCCGGTGCGGAGCTTCCTGATCCTGTGCCGCGGCGAGATGGTCGCCATCCGCCGAAGCCCCGAGGGGCGCGAGCGCGTGGTCGCGGTGCTCAAGCCGGGGATGCACTTCGGCCTGGCCGAGATGATCACCAACGCCGGCTCAGCCGTCACGCTGCGGGCGGAGAAGCCCTCGCTGCTGGCGGTGCTCAACCACGACGCCTTCCGCCGCGAGGTGCTCGCCCAGCCCGCGCTGTGCTTCGCGCTGATGCAGACGATGGCGCGGACGATCTTTCGGCTGGTTCGCGAGCTGGACTCGGCGACGTTCGAGAGCGTCCCGCGCCGCCTCGCCCGCACGCTGCGGGTGCTCGCCGACGCCGAGGGCGTCCCCACCGCCGAGGGCCTGACCGTCTTCCAGGCCCCCACCCACCAGGATCTGGCCAACCTCATCGGCGCCAGTCGCGAGACCGTCACCCGCGCCCTGGCCCAGATGCGACGCGACGGCCTGATCGACGTGGGCTACCGCCAGATCACCGTCAAGGACCGCCAGGGGCTCAAGGATCTGTAGCGGGTCCTCTGGCCCCGAAGGGCCGCGCTTCGGAGCCCCGGAGGGGTGCGGTTCGGAGCGCGTGCCACGGCTTTGGGTGCCCCGGGCAAGCCGCAGGCTCGCCCGGCCGGGGGCGGGGTTGGATCGCCTGGCTGGACCCCCTCCGCCCTCGACCGGGCGAGCGGTGCTGACGCCCCGCTTGCCCGGGGCACCCAGGCCGTTGGTCCATCGGCAAAGGGTCTGGCGGCGCTGGAGGCAACGTAGGCCGGGTCGAGCGAAGCGAGGCCCGGCAGATTCGGCGGGAGGCTTTCCTCGGAACTGCCGGGCCTCGCTGCGCGCGACCCG
>JAWLCG010000151.1:0-10989 GCA_041687295.1 Phycisphaerae bacterium
GTCAAGGCCGCCGCACTCCATACTGCGTCCGCGACGTTGACCCTCCATCGGGCACCAGGTCTCAAGCGAACTGGGTTCGTTTCGCCGCGGGGCGGGCGGCGCAAAGGCAGCGGGCGGCCCGACTGGGTCGGACCGCCCGCTGGGGTCGATGCGGGGGGGGGCGTCTAGCGGCGACGGCGGAGCAGGGCGGGCAGGCCCAGGCCCAGCAGGGCCAGGGTCGCCGGCTCGGGCACGGCCGTCAGGTCCAGCTGGAGCTTGCCGGCGGCCTGGGCGTCGTCGAACTGCAGCTGGCCGGCCCAGCCGGCGGGCATGGTCAGCGTGAAGTCGGCCAGGTCGAGGTTGTTGACGGTGATGTTCGTGCCGCCGGTCCAGTCGATCAGGTCGTAGACGCCGGGGGTCACGCCGGTGCCGCTGAGGACCAGTTCGATGGTCGAGCCGTTGGGCCCGGTGAGCGTCGGGCTGGCGGTGCCGTCGCTGCCGGCCGAGTCGGCGTAGTACTTCAGCACGTCGGTGCCGACCTCGAAGAGCATCTGCTGGCCGTTGGCGAGGTTGAGGTGGCCGTCGCTCCAGAGCAGCTCGCCAAAGACGTCCAGGCTGCCGTTGAGGATCAGGTTGGGGCTGCCGTAGACGTTGGTGTCGCTGCCGAAGGTGCCGCCCGCTCGCAGCGTGGCGCCGCTGGAGACGGTGAGGTTCTTGTTGTTCTGGGCGTTGTAGCTGTTGCGGAGAACCAGCCCGCCCTCCAAGGCCATCGTGCCGGCTTGGACTTCCATGCCGAACCAGCCGCTGGTGGCGG
The DNA here is from genome assembly GCA_041687295.1 of Phycisphaerae bacterium. Classification (GTDB taxonomy): domain Bacteria; phylum Planctomycetota; class Phycisphaerae; order SM23-33; family FEN-1343; genus JAWLCG01. The sequence goes on from JAWLCG010000151.1 coordinate 794, forward strand.
CCTGGCCGGTCACGCGGAACTCGCCGCCGCCGCTCTTGATGCGGAAGCCTCGGCCGCTCTGGGCGGGGGCCAGGAACGTCCCATCGACGGTCAGCGAGGCCCCGTCGGCGATGCTGACGAGCAGCCCGCCGTTGCCGGCCGGAATGACCGGGGCGTTGATCGTGTGGTGGCCCTGCACGACAGCCAGGCCGGCCGTCGGATTGGCCGCCTGCACCGTCAGGCCCGTCAGGTTCAGCGTGTAGGGCTGGGCCGAGTCGAAGGTCAGGCTGCTGGCGGTCTGGTTGCCGCCGCTGACGGCGGCCGGGCCGATCAAGACAGGCCCGAAGGTCGCGTCGTCGCCGTTGCCGGGGAAGTCGCTGTCGGGCGACCAACTGGCCCCATCGGCCCACGCGCCGTCGCCGTCGAGGTTCCAGTTGAAGGCATCCGCCTGAGCGAGGCTCGCCAGGCTCATCGCCACCAGGGCCGTCACAGCCAGCCGCTGCAGATTCCGCATCGTCTTCTCCTTTGGGTCAGGATTCGCCAGGCCGGCCTGAATGGCACGCGGCGCAGCCCATTACCGGACGGAAGAGCGAGTCGAACGGATAGAAACCCCTCTTCCCTCGACGGGCCGGCGCTACGACGTGGACCTCCTCGGCCAGCGCGACAAGTCCAGACTACCACGGGTCGGGCGAACCGTCAACCCGGCAAATGGGGCCGGCGAGGGGCCGGCTCCTGGGCGGGCCCGTCGGCCCGGTCGAGGGCGTAGCGGACGGCCCGGCGGTCGGGGCCGGGGAAGCGGTCCTCGATGTACTGCCCCACCCACTGCAGGCCGGCCTTTTCCAGCACGCGGCGGCTGGCGCGGTTGGCAAGCATGGTTCGGGCCGTCACGCGCTGGGCGCCGCGGACCTCGAACGCGTAGCGGACCAACTCGACGCTGCCCTCGGTGGCCAGCCCCCGGCCCCAGGCGGATCGCTTGAGCCGGTAGCCCAGGTCCCACGTGCCGGGGCGGTCGGGGTCCTGCACCAGGTGGAACCAGCCCAGCCATTCGCCCGTCGCGCGGTCCAGGGCGGCCAGGAAGCCGTGCCAGCCCTCGGCGTCGGCCCCGGCCAGCCGACGGGCCAGGCCGGCGAGGACGGCCTCGGGGGTGACGGGCTGACCGTCGGTGATGTATCGCATCACCTCCGGGTCGGCGTCGAGAGCGACCAGGTCGTCGGCGTCCTCCGCCCCGAGGGGCCGAAGGATCAGACGGTCGGTCTCGAGGACGGTTGGGGACATGAGCGCCTTGTACCCCTTCGGAAGACCCCGGGGAAGCCCGGGGCTATATAGAGGACTCGGTTGGGGCGTTTGGGGCGCAAAAAACAGACCGGGCTCCGAAGGCGTTTGTGCAACCCTCGTGAGCCCGGCCCGTAGATCGTGTCCTGCGTTTCGGCAGGCGCGTCTCCTGCCTAACGCAGGTCACCTATGCAATATTGTCCCACGGATCACCTCCTCTACAATAAGGTTCCTGCCCAACCGTCACCCGCTCAGGGCCGCCGGGCTACCTTCCCTCGGACGCCTCCGAGGACCCGCCCCGGGGGAGGGCTGTTTCACGGCCTCTCGTCCCGAAGCAGAGCGTTGCCGAGGTCAGCTCCGCTCCTATCTCATATATAGCATCAACCTGACAAAAGATCGCGGAAAATCGTCCCTCAATTGAAAATCCAGGCAGATTATTCCGCTTTCGGGCTGGCGCACAGGCCCTTCGGCCGCCGGACCGGGGGCTGCACGTACCAATGGACACTCCAGGGCGCGGGCGCCGTATGGAGTGTGGCGGCTCTGACGCCGCTTTGGCTCGCCGGGGCCAGAACCAGCCAAAGCGGCGTGGATGCCGCCGCACTCCAAACGGCCCAGGGTTCGCCTGGCGCGTTCGCTGCCGGGCCTCGCTCCGCTCGACCCGGCCTACGAGCCTACGCCACGGTCGCCAGCAGGTCGCGCATGTTTTGGCCGAGGATGCGGCGCTTGTCGGCCTCGCCCAGGCTGCACGCGCAGACCAGGCCCAGCCGACGCGCCATCGAGCCCCAGCCGCCGTCGGAGCCGTAGAGCAGCCGACCGACGCCGAGGCGCTGGGCGGCGTACTCGATGACGCCGGGCCCGAAGGCGTTGGCCAGGCAGAAGTAGACGTTGTCCCGCTGGCCGAACAGCTCGACGGCCAGGTCGACCGCCGGCCGACCGGGCAGGCTGTGGGCCATGATGTAGGTCGCCCGGGGGAAGCGCTGGACCACCTTGTGCCAGTGGTCCGCCCCGGCCCGGCCGCCGATGCTGCCGCCGTAGTGGCACAGGACCAGGCGGTTCTCGGCCTCGGCGCGGGCGTAGAGTGGGTCGTACAGGGGCGAGTCGGCCGGCGTGTTGTGGAAGTCCGGGTGGGCCTTGAGCCCTCGCAGCCCGTCGGCGGCGCAGCGGGTCAGCTCGGCGGCCATCGCGTCGGGGTAGCGCGGGTTGAAGAAGGCGTAGCCGAAGATGCGGTCGGGGTAGCGCCGGCAGGCGTCGATCTGCAGCGTGTTGCCCAGCTGCCAGTCGCTGACCATGGCCACGCCGTGCGAGACGCACGCCATCGCCACGCCCAACCCGTCCAGCACGCTCACCAGCCCGTCGGCGTCGTGCTCGGCCACGTGCTGGTACAGGGCGGGGCCCATGTGGCTATGGCAGTCGACCACGTCGACGCCCGCCAGCGGGCCGCCGGCCAGGAAGGCCTGCAGGATCGCGTCGCGCGGGGTGGTCATGGCTGGGCCTCCTCGGGGCCGACGCGCCCCAGCAGCCGGCGGAAGTTGTCGCCCGCGACCAGCCGGCGGATGGCCGGGTCCACGTCGGCCAGCAGCACCACGCCCATGGACAGGCCCATGGTCTCGGCCGGCCAGTTGGAGCCGTAGATGAGCTTCTCAGGGCCCACCAGGTCGCACAGCAGCGGCACAGCGTGGAACACGGCCAGCCGAACCGTCGAGAGGTAGAGGTTGGGGTACTCCCGCAGGCACCAGACCACGCGGTGCAGCGGGTAGCCGCCAAAGCCCTCAATGACGAAGGGCACGTTCGGCCAGCGGCGGCACAGGTCGAAGTCGAAGCTGCCGACATTGCCCTGGCTGCGGAAGTCCAGGAACACCGGCAGGCGGATGGCCGAGCAGGCCTCCAGCACCGGCGCGAAGCACGCCCGGTCGCCGCCGCCGGCCAGGAAGTCCTGGGCGTCGACGCGCCCCAGGGCCACGTCCGCCTCCAGCAGCTCGGCCGGGTCGGTGTACGCCCGCTCGATGCGATCGCTCAGAGCCGGCATGAAGTGCCACGCCGGCCTCAGCGACGGCTCGTCGGCCAGCGCCTCGGCCAGCAGCTCATGGCCCAGCCGCGGCGAGGCCTCCCGGGCCACCGCGTGCTCGACGGCCGAGGCCGCGATGCCCAGCCTCGCCATCTCCGCCCGCAGCTCGGCAACGCCGGCGACGTTGCCCGGCGGGTCGGGCGCCCGCGAGTGCCCGATGCGGACGCACGTGTCATAGAACGGCAACGGCTCGCCCATGGGGGCCTCCTTCGGGGCCTGCTCCAGCGATTGGGGCCAGCGCTTCAGTAGGTCGGGGATACTTCCCCGACACCGAACTGCCCTGTCGTGTCCGTGTCGGGGAGGTATCCCCGACCTACTCCTGGGCCTTCGGTTTCGGCCATCACCCCTGCAGCAGGGCCTGCAGCGGCGCAACCAGCGCGGGCAAATCCTCGTGCACGGTCTGCCAGACTCCAGGCGACATCGACGCACTCCTGGCGAACCTGGTCGCGGATGCGCGGCTTGAGGCTGCCGACCGTGCCGACGTCGACGGAGCAGCCCAGCAATTCGGCCAGGCGGTCCTGCAGGCGGAACAGGCCGAACAGGCCCGTTGGCCGACTGAACTCCACGATCAGGTCGACGTCGCTGGCGGGGGTGGCCTGGTCGCGGGCGACCGAGCCGAACAGCCAGAGGTGCCGCACCCCATGTTGCTGGCGCAGCTCGTCCAGGTGAGCGGTCAGGATGGCGATGGTTTGGTCACGATTCATGGCTCGCCTCGTTTCAGGGCCCCTGCCGGGGCTCGCTCCTGAGGGATGATACTCGCTGAGGGCGCCTCGGCCAAGGCAGAGTCTGCGGCCCTGGGGGTCTGACGCCGCTGGAGGTGCGGGCTTGGCGAAACGGACGGATTCGCTACAATAGCCTTCGTTCGGCCGGCCGGGGCTGATGAGGACTCGCCATGCCTGATCCCTCGCACCAGCAGTGGCAGTGCCGCGTCTGCGGGTACATTTACGACCCGCGGCTGCACGGGGGCGTGGCCTTTGAGGACCAGCCGGCGGACTACCGCTGTCCGGGCTGCGGGTACCCCAAGAGCGTCTTTCGCCGCCGCCGTCCGGACGCACCGATCCAGGTTTCCCTGGCGGCATGGGCCGTCGGAGAGCTCCCGGCCCCCCGGCTGGGCCCATAGAGGTTCCCGAAAGGAGTCGACCATGCAGAAGTACGTTTGCGATGCCTGTGGATGGGTCTACGACCCGGCCGTTGGCGACCCCGCCGGCGGGGTGGACCCCGGCACGGCCTTCGAGGACATCCCGGACGACTGGGTCTGCCCCGAGTGCGGCGCCAGCAAGGACATGTTCTCGCCCGTGTAGTCCGCACGCGCCACAGGCCCCGTTCAGGGGCGACAGGGCACGCCCGTTCGGGCCCGGCCGACGGTGTCAGCCGGGCAAGAGGGACTGGCGTGCCCTGTCCGCGCGCTTGTGGCGGTGGGGGGGGTGGCCCTAGAATAACAGCGGTCTAACTGGAAGAGGGAACCCGTCCTATGAAACGTTCCGCCGCCCAGCCCGTCCGCCGTCGCCTTGTTCGGGGTGTCCTGTTCGTGATGCTGGCCCTGCTGGCCGGTGCCCCGGGGCCAAGCCGCGCCCAGGGCCTGCGCGAGGTGGGCCCAACTCCCGACGGGCCGGCTGTGCGGGTCGTGCTCGACGAGCCGCTCACCTCACGGGCCCTGCGGCGGGTGCAGGACGCCCTGGGCCGGGCCGAGCAGCTCGACGCGGCCCTGGTGGTGCTGGAGCTGGACCTCGACGCCGGCGAGTTGGGCCCGACCGAGCAGCTGGCCCGGCTGCTGCGGCGGCTGGATCGGCCGGTGATCGCCTACGTCCGCGGCGACGCCGTCGGGCCGGGGGCCTGGATCGCCCTGGCCGCCGACGAGATCGTCATGGGCCGGGGCGGCAAGATCGGCGACGCCTCGGTCGAGGCCTTCGGCGAGCGGCTCAGCGAGTACGCCCGCACGCGCCGGCTCAACGAGCTGCGGACCGAGTTCCGCCTGCTGGCCGAGCTGCACGACCGCCCGGCCGCGTTGGCCGAGGCGATGGTCGACCCGGACCTGGCCGTCTGGCGGGTCCGTCCGCGGGGCGGGGGCGAGGCGGCCTACGTCCGGGCCGGCGCGCCCGGCGTCGAGGGCGCCCCGGGCCAGGCGGACAGCCCGGCCGCCCAGTGGCTCTACCTGTCCACCGTCGTCGAGACCGGCCGAACGCTGCTGGCCACGCCCCGCGAGGCCCTCGAGCTGGGCCTGGCCGAGGCGGTCGTCGACAACCTGGCCGGCCTGGCCGTCCACTACCGCCTGCCCGAACTGCCCGAGTCGCTGGACGACGCGCCAGTGCCGGCCACGCCCGCCGCCCAGGCCGCCACCGCTCCGGCCGAGCCGCGCGAGGACGCACCCGGCAACCGCGCCAATCTGCCCGATACGGTCCAGACCGCCTACGTCATCCCCATCAACGACCAGCGCGTCATCAGCGGCGCCCTGGCCGACGGCATCCGCCGAAAGGTCGTGCAGATCAAGGCCCAGGGCGGCAAGCTGGTGATCTTCGACTTCAACACCCCCGGCGGCGAGGTGGCGGCCGCACTGGAGATCTCCGGGCTGATTCGGCGCGAGCTCGACGACATCCACACCGTCGCGTACGTCAACCCCGAGGCCATCTCGGCTGGGGCCCTGCTGTCGCTGGCGTGCGACGAGATCGTGATGGCCCCCGGCGGCAAGATCGGCGACGCGGCCCCGATCCTGATGGGCGGCACGCTCGAGGGCGTCGAGCGCGAGAAGATCGAGACCTACCTCCGCAGCGAGTTTCGCGGCTCGGCCCAGGCCAACAACTACCCCGTCGCCCTGGCCGAGGCCATGGTCAGCGCGGACATTGAGGTCTGGCTCGTCGAGAACACCCGCACCGGCGAGCAGCAGTACGTCAAGCGCGAGGACTGGTCCGGGCGGGTCCGCACCGGCAGCGCCGCCACCACCGCCCCCAGCAACCCCGACGCCGACTGGGAGCTCATCCGCGTGGTCGTGCCTGCCGGCCAACTGCTGACGATGACCACCGCCGAGGCTGTCGAATACGGCTTCGTCGCCGCCGTCGTGCCCACCTGGGAGGGCCTGACCGAGCGGTACAACGTCACCGGCGAGTTCGTCGTCCTGGAAGATACCTGGAGCGAGACGCTGGCGGACTTCCTGACCAGCCCGGCCATCTCGAGCCTGCTGGTGCTGGGCCTGCTGGTGCTGGGCTACATGGAGATGAACACGCCGGGCTTCGGCGTCTTCGGCGTGCTGGCGCTGGTGTGCCTGGGGCTGCTGCTGGGCAGCCGATACCTCACCGGCCTGGCCCAGTGGTGGGAGATCGCCATCATCGTCCTGGGCCTGGTCCTGCTGGCGGTGGAGATCTTCGTGATCCCCGGCTTCGGCGTCGCGGGCATCGCGGGCCTCCTGCTGATCGTAGCGGGCATGCTGGCGGTGGGCGTGGCCAACGCGCCGGACAAGCTGCCGATCCCCGAGGTGGGCCTGGAGATGGACATGTTCCTCGACTGGCTGTTCGTGCTGGGCGTGTCGCTGGTGCTGGGCGTGGTGCTGATGGCCCTGCTGGCGAAGGTGCTGCCCAAGGCCCCGCTGACGCACCGGCTGATCCTGGCGCCGGTGCATGGCCACTCGGTCGCCGTCGAGGAGTCGCGCGAGGACCAGCCGCCGCTGGCCCGCATCCGCGTCGGCGACGTGGGCGTCATCGAGGCCCCCTGCCGCCCGACAGGCCGGGCACGATTCGCCGGCGAACTCATCGAGGTCGTCGCCGCAGGCGACTTCCTGCCCGCCGGCACCGAGGTCGTCGCCCTCAGCCGAGAGGGCAACCGCCTCCGCGTCAAACGCAGCGAGAAAGCGTAGGGCGGGTCGAGCACAGCGACGCCCGGCGTCTTCATATAGCCCCGGGCATGCCCGGGGTCTTTCGACGGCCCGTAGCGCCCCCGGCTAAACTCTTTCGCCCCTTCGAGGCTGGCGCTGCGATAAGCCGGCGATGCGCCTCCAGGTGCGGCCCTACTACTGGCCAGCGGCCCCGCCGGGCCGTATGATGGGGGCGAACGTGGGTCCCCAGGGCCGGGCGTCGGCCCGGCCGGAGTATGCGAATGACCGATCGAATCCTCCTCATCCTCGTGCTGCTGCTGGGCGGCCTGGCCCTTACGATGGCGGAGGTCATCACGCCGAGTTTCGGCCTGCTGGCCGTGGGGGCCGTCGTGTGCTTCGGAATGATGGTCTACTACTGCTTCGAGATCTCCAGCGCCCTGGGCGTGGCGGCCATCATCGGCCTGCTGATCGGCATGCCCTTCGTCATTGCCTTCGCCCTGAGGGTGATGCCCAACACGCCGATCGGCCGACGGCTCATGCCGCGCAAGTTTCGCGCCCCGCCCGGCGAGAGCCTGCCCGAGTCGGGGGGCTTTACCGCCCTGGTGGGCAAGCGCGGGCAGACCGTCGGGGTCCTTCGGCCCGGCGGGTTCGTCGAGATCGACGGCGTGCGGGTGCCGGCCTCGGCCGAGGCGGGGTTCATCGGCGCCGGCGAGACGGTCGAAGTCATCCGCGCGTCAGGGATGAACGTGGTCGTTCGGCCCGTGGGGGCGGAGGGCTGAGGTGCCGGCGACGATCCTGGCCCTGAGCTTCTGGCGCAGCGCGGTGCTGTTCGTGGCGGTGGCGGCCGGCCTGGTCGCGATGGGGCTGCTGGGGGCGCTGTGGACGTGGCTCAAGCTGCACCGGCTGGGCACGCCGCTGCCGCTGCGGCAGTACCTGGCCCTGCGGTGGCGCGGCGTGGACGTGCCGGCCATCGCGGCGGCGCACTGGTCGGCCCGCCAGCAGGACCAGGACGTGCCCATGGAGCTGTGGATCAGCCTGGCGGTGCTGCACGTGGACATCGTCCGCGTGGCCGCGGCGCTGGGCCAGGCGGCCACCGTCGGCGTCCAGACCACCGCCGGCGTGCTCGGGGCGGCCGGCCTGGCGGGGTTCGACCCCGTCGAGGTCGTCGACGCCGCCCGCCAGCGCGACCTGCCCACCCTCACCAGCCAGCACCTGACCGAACTGGAAGACTGGGGCCTCCAACGCCGCGCCGGCCGAAAGTAGACAGGCCCCAGGCGGGGACAGAGCGGCCGAGACACAGTATGGAGTGCGGCGGCCTTGACGCCGCTTTGGGTCGCTGGCGCCAGAGCCAGCAGCAGGAGGCGCACCATGCCGGCCGATCGGCCCAACATCCTCGTGATCCTCACCGACGACCAGGGCTACTGGGCCCTGGGCTGTGCGGGCAACGACGAGCTGCGCACGCCGAACCTCGACCGCCTGTCGGCCGGCGGGGTGCGGCTGGAGAACTTCTTCTGCGTCTCGCCGGTCTGCTCGGCCGCCCGGGCGTCGCTGCTGACCGGCACGGTCCCCTCGCGCCACGGCGTGCACGACTGGCTCCGCGCGGGCAACAGCCTCGCCGAGCCGGAGCGCGACGGGCGGCTCATCGAGTACCTCCGCGGCCAGCGGACCTACACCGACGCCCTGGCCGAGGGCGGCTACACCTGCGGGCTCAGCGGCAAGTGGCACCTCGGCGACGCCCACCACGCCCAGCACGGCCTGGCATACTGGAAGGCCTACCTGCGGGCCGGCGGCGACTACTACGGCGCCCCGATGCTCGGCGACGACGGGGAGCTCTACTTCGAGCCGCGCTACGTCACCGACGTCATCACCGACAACGCGCTGGCCTTCCTCGACGCCCAGGCCCAGGGCCCCTCGCCCTTCTACCTCAGCGTGCACTACACCGCCCCGCACAGCCCCTGGTACCGCCAGCAGCACCCGCCGGAGCTGTTCGAGCCCCACTTCCGCGACTGCCCGTTCCGCTCGGCCCCCGACGAGCCGCGCCACCCCGACGCCGGCAACACCGACTTCTTCGACTCGCCCGAAAGCCGCCGCGAGAAGCTCGCCGGCTACTACGCCGCCATCACCGGCCTGGACGCCGGCGTCGGGCGGATCCTCGAGCGCCTCGAGCAGCTCGGCCTGCGCGAGAACACCCTGGTCCTGTTCACCAGCGACAACGGCATGAACATGGGCCATCACGGCATCTGCGGCAAGGGCAACGGCACCTGGCCGCTGAACCTCTACGACACCAGCGTCAAGGTGCCCGGCATCGTCAGCGGGCCCGGCGTCGCTGGCGGACGGGTCAGCGGGGCCCTGCTGAGCCACTACGACGTCTACCCCACGCTGCTGGAGCTGGCCGGCCTGGCCGACGCCGACGCCGCCCATCGCCCGGGACGAAGCTTTGCCGACATCCTGGCCGGCGCCGCCGACGCGGGCCGCGACGACGTGGTGGTCTTCGACGAGTATGGCCCCGCGCGGATGGTGCGGACGCGCGACTGGAAGCTCGTCGCCCGCTCGGGCCAGGGCCCCGACCAGCTGTTCAACCTGGCCGAGGACCCCGGCGAGCGGTGCGACCGCATCGACGACCCCGCCGGCCGGTCCGCCCTGGCCGAGCTGCGCCAGCGCCTGGCCGACTGGTTCGCCCGCTACGCCGACCCCGCCCAGGACGCCGCCCGCCACGGCGTCACCGGCCGGGGACAACTGGGCCTGGCCGCCGGGCCCGACGCCGACGGCCACCCCTTCGCCACCGACTGGCCCGGCCCATGGTGGCGCGAGGGCTTCGAGCCCCCGCCCCGCCCGTAGTACACCGGCCCGCCATGGATATTGAGTTGCGCCCTACCCGAGTAGCCGGGTAGGGCGGGCACGGCCCGCCACGAAGGCGGCGGGGGTCGCCGGGGCGCCAGGCGCCATCGACGGCGGGCCGTGCCCGCCCTACGGGATGGCCGGGTCGCAACTTCTCCTGCGTGTGGCGCATAATTCTCCAAGGGGAGGTGTACGATGCGCAGCCGGGTAGGGCGGGCACCGCGCGCGGCGACGGCGGCG
>JAWLCG010000152.1:0-10969 GCA_041687295.1 Phycisphaerae bacterium
GGAGTGCGGCGAAGCATTCGCCGCTTTGGCTCGGAGGCCGCGGGCGGGGCCATCGAAGGTGGGGCTTCGCGCCGCTGCGCCCCAGCCTACGGGATGGGGCGCACGGCTCGCATGCAAGCCAAAGCGGCGATTCTCGCCGCACTCCATACGGCGCGGGGGCGGCGGTGGGAGTTAATCGGGCCAGTCGCCGGTGAAGACTTCGGTGGCTGGGCCGGTCATGTAGACGTGGTTGTCGGACTGCCGCCACTCCAGGACCAGGTCGCCGCCGGGCAGGTGGGCGGTGAGGGTTCGGCCGGTCTTACCAGTCAGGACGCCGGCGACGCAGACGGCTGAGGCGCCGGTGCCGCAGGCCAGCGTGATGCCGCTGCCGCGCTCCCAGGTGGCCATGGTCACCTCATCGAGCCCGTGCACCTGGACGAAGTGGACGTTGATCTTCTCGGGGAAGGCGGCGTGGCGTTCCAGGGCGGCCCCGACGCGGCGGATGTCCAGGCCGGTCAGGTCGTCCAGGAAGATCACGGCGTGGGGGTTGCCCATGCTGACGCAGGTGGCGGCGTAGGTGACGCCGTGGGCCTCCAGCGGCACGTCGATGACGGTGTCGCCGTCGAAGGTGGTGGGGATCTTGCGCCCGGCGAGGATCGGCTCGCCCATGTCGACGGTGGCAGCGTGGGCCTTGCCGTCGGGGCCGATGTCCAGGGTGATGGTCTTAACGCCTGCCAGCGTGGCCACGCGGAGGGGGTTGCGGGTGCACCGGCCATGGTCGTGGACGTACTTGGCGACGCAGCGGATGGCGTTGCCGCACATCTGGGCCTCGGAGCCGTCGCTGTTGAACATCCGCATCCGCACGTCGGCGGCCTCGTCGGGCAGGATGAGCACCAGGCCGTCCCCGCCGATGCCGAAGTGGCGGTCGGCGACGGCCACGGCCAGGGCGGCCGGGTCGGTGACGGTGTGCTCCCAGCCGTCCACGTAGACGTAGTCGTTGCCCGCGCCGTGCATCTTGGTAAAACGCATCTGCCTGTCCTTTCGCTCGTGGGAACGGGCCATTATAGCGGACAGGGCCCGAGGCTGCCACCCGCGGGCGCGCGGCGAGCGTGTTGCCCCATATAGCCCCGGGCATGCCCGGGGTCTTGGAAGGCGCCCAAGGGCACGGGGGGGGCACAGGGGCCGTATGGAGTGCGGCGACAGCGTCGCCGCTTTGGCTGGATCGTTCGCTGATCCCAGTGGTCTGCCGGGCCTCACTGCGTTCGACCCGGCCTACGCGTCCGGATTGGCGCCCGCGCTACAGCAGCCAGTAGGTCGGGGATACATCCCCGACATCGGTGTCGGGCAAGTATGCCCGACCTACGAGAGCAGGTGCTGGCGGAGGAAGGCGAGTTTGCGTTCGTTGTGGACGGCCCCGCCGCCATCGTGCTCGCCGAAGGGGTAGGCGACGATCTCTTTGGGGGCGGTGATGCGGTTGAAGGCGGCGTAGGTGGTCTCGGGCGGCACGACGGGGTCCTTCAGGCCCACCGAGACCAGCACACGGCAGCGGATGCGGTCGGCGAGGTTGAGGTTGTCGTACATCCGCAGCGTCCGCAGGACGGCCGGCAGCTGGTCGGGGTGTCGGCGGAGCAGCTCGGCGATCTGTCCGTAGCCGCCCGCGCGGTCGAAGAGGCGCTTCTCCAGCCAGCAGGCGCTGGCGACGTCGGCCATGCACAGGGCGACCTCGGGCACCAGGGCCGCCGCCGCCAGGGCCATGCCGCCGCCCTGGCTGCCGCCCTGGACGCAGACGCGGGCGGAGTCGATCTCCGGGGCCTCCCTCGCCAGGCGCAGGGCCCGCAGGGCGTCGGTGTAGGCGTGGTAGAAGTACCAGCTCTTCGGGTCCAGCACGCCCAGGGTGGTCAGCTGGGGGTTGCCCGCGCCGTTGGCGAAGCCGCTGTTCGAGCCGGTCAGGCCGCCCTGGAGGCGGTAGTCGTGCGTGACGACCGCGCAGCCCATCGCCACCCACTGCAGATGGCTGCTGGGCAGGCCGCGCGAGCCGCTGGCGCCGTGGTAGCTCACGACGGCCGGCACGAGCCCGCTCCGCTGGGCCGGCAGCAGCAGCCAGGTGCGGATCGGCGTGCCATCGAGGCCCTCGAAGCTCAGGTCGCGGACCTCCATCATCGCGATCGGGTGCTCGACGGTTCTCCCCTGCACATTCAGGGGCCGACTGTGCACGGCCAAGAGGGCCTGGTCCCAGAAGGCGTCGAAGTCGTCGGGGCGATTGGGCTGGACGTCCAGGGCCTCCAGGCTCGCCATTCGCTGGTTCAGCAGTTCCATTATGTGCTCCTTTCGCGCCCCCTGCCAGTGCCGATCTGCCCTGAGGCGTCAGCCAATGCGAGCCGGGCAGAACCCGGCCGGGTCCAGGGGGATATCATAGAGAGTACGGGTATCACATGACCACGAAGAACCATGGCACAGGCGTTGATCCGCGTATTCGGCCCGCACTGGAGCAGGTCGCGGTGGCCGGTCTGTACTGCCTGGCGGTGTGGCTGGGGCTGAAGTTCGCAGCCGCCACGGGGGCCGTGGGCGAACAGGTGTCGCTGATCTGGCCGGCGACGGGCCTGGGCGTGGCGGCGGTGGCGCTGTGCGGGCTGCGGCTCTGGCCGGCGATTGCGGTCGGCTCGTTGCTGGGCGGTGTGCTGGCCGGGGCGCCGTGGGCGTTCCTGCCGTTCAGCGTGGCCGCGGCGGTGCTGGAGGGGGTCGTCGGCGGCGGGCTGCTGCGGTGGCTGGGCTTCCAGCCGGCCCTGGCGCGGGTGCGGGACGTGGCCCTGCTGACGCTGGCGGGGCTGGTGCCGGGCACGGCCCTGAGCGCGACGGTGGGCTCGGTGGGCCTGTGGGCCCTCGGTACGCTGCCCGAGGGGGCGGTCCTGGGGGTGTGGTGGCCCTGGTGGCTGGCGAATCTCGCCGGCGGGCTGATCGTGGCGCCGGTGCTGCTGAGCTGGGCCGTGCAGCCCCGCCCGCGGTGGCGGCCCCGGCGGCTCGTCGAGGCGGCCGGGCTGGCGGTGCTGCTGGCGGCGGCGACGTATCTGAGCTTTTCGGACATGCTGGGGCTGCGCGGCCTGCCGCTGGCGTACCTGCCCTTCCCGCTGCTGGTGTGGGCGGCTGCGCGGTTTCGGCCCTGCGGGGCGGCGACGGCGACGCTGCTGGTGGCAGTGCTGGCGGCGATCGGCACGGTGGGCGGCGCCGGCCCGTTCGCCCTGGAGGGCCTGACGCAGAGCATGCTGCTGCTGTGGGTCTTTCTGATCGTGGCCGCCCTGACGGCGCAGCTGGTCTCGGCGGTGGTGGCCGAGCGCGAGCGGGCCCGCCAGGCGCTGCGCGAGAGCGAGGCGCAGTTCCGCGCGATCGTCGAGGACCAGACCGAGATGATCGTCCGCATTCGGCCCGACACCACGCGGAGCTTCGTCAACGAGGCCTACTGCCGCACCTTCGGCCAGCCGGCCGAGGCCCTGGTGGGCACGAGCTTTCTGCCACAGGTGGCCCCCGAAGACCGCCAGGCCGTGCACGAGAAGATCGCCGCCCTGACGCCGCAGAACCCCGTCGCCGTCGACATCCACCGCGTGGTCCTGCCCGACGGCAGCGTGGGCTGGCAGGAGTGGACCGACCGGGGCCTGTTCGACGAGCGGGGCCAGCTGAGCGAGATCCAGTCGGTCGGGCGCGACATCTCGGCCCGGCGGCAGGCGGAGCTGGCCCGCGAGCGGCTCGCCCAGGCCATCGAGCAGGCCGGCGAGGCCGTCATCATCACCGACCCCAACGGCACGATCACCTACGTCAACCCCGCCTTCGAGCGGATCACCGGCTACAGTCCCGCCGAGGCCCTCGGGCAGAACCCGCGCATCCTCAAGAGCGACCGCAACGAGCCGGCCTTGTACACGACGCTGTGGAAGACCCTCAAGGCCGGGCGGGTCTGGAAGGGCCACCTCGTCAACCGCCGAAAGGACGGCAGCCTCTACGAGGAGGACTCGACGATCTCGCCGGTCTTCGACGCCGAGGGGCAGGTGGCCGCCTACGTCGAGATCCAGCGCGACGTCACCCAGCAGCTGCGCCTCGAGGCCCAGCTCCGCGAGGCGGCCAAGCTCGAGGCCATCGGTCGGCTGGCCGGCGGGGTCGCGCACGACTTCAACAACCAGCTGACGATCATCCGCGGCTTCTGCGAGCTGCTGCTGCAGGACCTGGGCCCCCAGAGCCCCCACCGCGAGACCGTCGAGGAGATCTGGCGGGCGGCCGACCAGTCGGCCCGGCTGACCAGCCAGCTGCTCGCCTTCGGGCGCAAGCAGACGCTCAACCCCCGCCTGGTCGACCTGGGCGCGGCGCTGGGGGCCCTGGGCAAGACGCTCGGGCGGATGCTCGGCGAGCAGGTCGAGCTGCACATCGAGGCGCCCGACGGGCTCGACCCGGTCCACGTCGACCCGGTGCACCTGCAGCAGGCGGTGATCAACCTGGCCCTGAACGCCCGCGACGCCATGGCCGAGGGCGGCACGCTGACGCTCTCGGCCGACAACGTCGAGCTCAGCGGCGAGCAGGCCCTCCGCGCCGGCGAGCTGCGCCCCGGGCGCTACGTCCGCCTCACTGTGCAGGACACCGGCCACGGCATGGACCGCCAGACCGTCGAGCGGGTCTTCGAGCCGTTCTTCACCACCAAGGAGCTGGGCAAGGGCACGGGCCTGGGCCTGGCGATGGTGCACGGGTTCGTCATGCAGAGCGGCGGGCAGGTCACCGTCGAGAGCGAGCCGGGCCGGGGCACCACCTTCCGCATCTACCTGCCGGCCGCCCAGGGCGAGGCCGCCCAGGTCGAGCGCCCCGCCGCCCCGGAGCCCGGCTACCACGGGGCCGAGACCATCCTGCTGGTCGAGGATGAGCCCTCCCTGCGGCAGCTGGTCGCGCGGGTGCTTCGCGAGCGGGGCTACGCCGTCCTCGAGGCCGACCGGGGCGGCGAGGCCCTGCGCCAGGCCGAGGAGCACGACGGCCCCATCGACCTGTTGGTCACTGACGTGGTGATGCCCGGCCTGGGCGGCCCGGAGCTGGCCGACCAGCTTCGCCAGCGCCGCCCGGGCCTGCGGGTGCTGTTCATCACGGGCTACTCCGAGCGGGCTGTCCGCCCCCGCCCCGAAGATGGCGTGGCCCTGCTGACCAAGCCCTTCAGCCCCACCGTGCTGCTCCAGCAGGTGCGGGCCCTGCTGAGTGAGTAGGCCGGACGCAGTCCGGCTGGGCAGAGGCGCCCCATCTCGCGCCTCGCCCCCGCCGGACTGCGTCCGGCCTACGGGATCATCCAGACCACTTTCCCATCGGACGTGCGGGTACACTGGCCCGCCGGATGGACGGTTCAGCCCCAAATGCCCACGGATGGCAATCCGTGGGCTTGGGACAGGCCCCTGCGTGGACCCGCAAAGCGGCCTACCGCAGCAGGTGGCGGCTGGCGTCGGCGAGGACGCGCTGGACGTCGCGCTCGGTGGCGTCGGGCAGGGGGCAGGGCTCGTAGGCGTTCTGGAGGTCCAGCAGCCGCTGGCGGACGCGGTCGATCGTCTCGGGTCGGCCCGCCTCGTCCCAGGCCGACCAGTACCGCCGGTCGAGCAGCTTGGGCATCCACACCTCGGTGCGGAAGTGGTCGAGGGTGTGGTCCTGGTCGATGAACAGCCCACCGGGGCCGACGGCGTCGATCACGTCCAGGGCGAGCGTCTCGTCGTCGATGGCGAAGCTCCGCATCACCCGCTCGACGTACTGGATCACCTCGTGCTGGAAGACGAGCATCTCGAGGCTGGCGGCCTGGTCGACGCCGCTGATGCCGAGGTGGCCGAAGATGTCCGACCCGCCCAGCGCCCCCATCAGCAGCGTGGCGGCGGCCTCCAGGCCGGCCTGGGCGTCGACGGCCTTGCTGTCGGTCAGCCCCGTGTTCGTGTAGACCGGCAGGCCGTAGTGCCGGCCCATCTCGGTCAGGGCGACGGCCATCAGGCCCTGCTCGGGCCCGGCGAAGATCAGCTGGGTCGTCCGCATGTCGAACGCGTGGGCGATGCCGCCGAAGACCACCGGCGTGCCCGGGCGGATCAGCTGCACCGCGCAGAGCCCGGCGAGGATCTCAGCCGTCTCCTGCGCGACGGTGCCCGCCAGCGTGGCCGGTGCGCTCATGCCGACCTGCGCCATGGGCCCGATGGGCACCGGCAGCGGCGCGCAGGCCGTCTCGAACAGCACGTCCAGCCCCGCCGGGGCGAACCGCAGCGGGCTGATCGGCTCGAGGAACGGGTAGCCCACGGGGTACTGCGCCGCGGCCTCGGCCGAGCCGGCGACGGCGGCGAACAGCTCCATCACGAATTTCGCGCTGGGCCCGTCGTGGAACCAGAAGGTGATCGGCTTGGTGGTATTGCGCAGCAGCTCGGCCGCCACCTCCACGCAGCGGACCTGCACGGGCCGCTCGGCCGGGTCGGCCATCGCCCCGACGATCGTGAGCCCCTCGAGCTGCTGGCCCAGCCGGGCCGCAGCCGTCACGTCGGCCATCGTGGCCGCGCGGCGACGGGGTCCGTCGAGCCAGTGGGCCTCGCCGGCGATGGAGTTGTAGTTCCGCCGCCCCTGGCCGAACGGGGCCGTCCGCGTCCGGTCGCGCCCGTAGAGCGTGAACGACCGGGCCGTCTGGGCGAGGCACGCGTCGACGAGCGTCGAGGGGATCCGCACCCGCTCG
The DNA here is from genome assembly GCA_041687295.1 of Phycisphaerae bacterium. GTDB lineage: Bacteria > Planctomycetota > Phycisphaerae > SM23-33 > FEN-1343 > JAWLCG01. The sequence goes on from JAWLCG010000152.1 coordinate 6,686, forward strand.
CCCTCGACGTTCGCGCCGGCCGCCGCGAACAGCCCCAGCGTCCGCGCGTGCGGCACGAGCACGCCGGTCCGCTCCAGCACCGTCCGCGCCGCCCGGTCGATCCGCGCGACCCCGTCCTCGCCCAGCACCCGCAGCTGCATGGTCATCGTGTCACTCCAGTCGTAGGGTACGTGGGTTCTCGCCGAAGCGCAGCGCCGGCGAGGTTCCGCGTGCCGCCGATGGCGCCCGGCGATTCGCTCGGGTCCCTATAGAGCCCCGGGCTTGCCCGGGGTCTTCGATGCTGGACCGCGATACCGTAGACTCCACCGGGCAGGGCCGCCATGGGGCGTTGTGCCCCGCAGGCGCGCCCCGTCCGAGATGCCCACGGAAGGCATTCCGTGGGCGTGGAGAAGACGTCCTGCCGCAGCCCTGATCGCCTATCTCTTAACTCTTACAACTCTCAGTGTCTTACCTCTGTGCCCTCTGTGCCTCTGTGGCCCATCCTGCTTTTTCTCTTCCCTCTCTCCCTACGCGAACTGCGGCAGGTAGGGCGCCTGGGCGGCGAGCAGGTCGTCGGCGAGCTGCTCGGCGACGGCGAGCGAGCCGACGGCCCCGTCGAGGATGAGGGCCTGGACGAACTTCTGTCGGCTGCCTTCGAGGGCGGCCTGGACGATCGTTTCGACCCACGCCAGGCGCGTCGCCAGCGTACCGGCCAGGGCGGCCGACAGCGGAGGCTGCAGGATGGGCCGAAGGCCCGCCCCGTCGGCGACCGCGGGGCTCTCGAGGATCGCCTCGGCCGGCAGGTTGGGCACCTGGCCGGCGTTGGGCAGGTTGGCCGAGTAGATCCGCCCGGCGTCGGCGCGGATGCTGGCGATGATCTCGATGACCTGCTCGTGCTCGCCACCGCTGTGGCGGAACCACTCGGGCGGCAGGGGCTCGTCGCTGAGGGCGACGCGGCGCATCTGCTCGTGGCCGCGGTCGCCGCCGGCGATGCAGTTCTCGAAGCTGTAGGCCTGCTGGCCCAGCGTGGTGCCCCAGTAGCTCTCCGGCCGGGCGAACAGGTGCGGGAAGAACTCCACCACGTGGCGGTCGCAGGCCGAGGGGAAGCCGCCGAAGGTCTTCAGCAGCCACCAGCTGAAGGGCGTCACGGCGTGCATGCGGTCGGGCGGCAGGGCGGCGTCGGCCTCGGCGAGCTTTTCGTCGGCGATCTCCAGCAGGCGCCCCATGGCGTCCTGGCCATCCACGCGGACCTCGGTGAACCACGTCAGGTGGTTCATGCCGACGGCCGAGTAGTTCAGCCGGTCCACCGTCACGCCGAGTTGCTTGGCCAGGTAGTCGGCCACGCCGAACACGCCGTGGCACAGGCCGACGATGTTGGCGCCGGTGGCCTGGCGGACGGCCCGGCAGACGGGGGCCATCGGGTTGCCGTAGTTGAACAGCAGGGCGTCGGGGCACAGCTCCAGCACGTCGCGGGCGATGGCGACCATGGCGGGGATCATCCGCAGGGCCCGCGACGAGCCGCCCGGCAGGACGCTGTCGCCCACCGGCTGCCAGATGCCGTACTTGCGGGGGATGAAGACGTCCTGCTCCCACGCCCGCCGACCGCCCACGCCGATGGTGCAGATCACCGCGGTCGCGCCCGGCAGCACCTCGCGGCGGTCGGTCGAGGCCCGCACGGTGATGCTCGCCCCGGAGGCCTGGACCATCTTTCGCGCGATGGCCTCGGCCACGCCCAGGGCGTCGGCGTCGATGTCGACCAGCGCCAGGTCCGCCTCCATGCCGCTGGCGATCAGGTCGGCCGTCAGCCCCCGCATGAACGACACGCTGCCGGCCCCGATCAACACCACCTGTTCCCGCATGGCTCTGCTCCTGTCAGGGTACCCCCGGCCCAGCCCGGGGGCGATGGGGCCATCCTACCGAATCGCCCCCGGTTGTACAGCCCATGGTGGACGGGGCGGGCCGGTGGGGCCCCAGCTCGTCAGTCGTACCGGCCAATGGAGACCCAGGGCGCCAGCGCAATATGGAGTGCGGCGGCCTTGACGCCGCTTTGGATCGCTCTGCACCCGGGCGGTGGTCGGTGTCCGAAAAGACCCCGGGCATGCCCGGGGCTATATGCAGAGGAATCCTGGGGCCTCTGTGGCCGTCGTTTCCTCGTCGCAGGCGGATCGCGCGGGCCCTAGCCCAGCCGGCCGGTGCGGCGGAGGACGTCGCTGTAGGCGTAGCCGTAGTGTTCGATGAGGTTGTGCCAGTCGAAGTGGGGGCTGGAGCTCTCGACGTGGTTGCGCAGGTCGATTCGCTCGCGGCGTTCCATGCGGGCGATGTTGAACATCACGTCGGTCAGGGCGTCGACGGTGGTCTGGTAGGGCACCATGCGGCGTGGCACGACGAACATGCCCCGCTCGTCGTGGTCGGGGAAGTTCTGCTGCACGTAGCTGCCGAAGCCCGCCAGGTCGCTGGTGACCGACGGCACGCCCATGGCCACGCACTCCTCGGGCGTGTAGCCCCAGGGCTCGTAGTAGCTCGGGAAGATGCCCAGGTGACAGCCGCGGACGAACTGCGGGTAGTCCATGCCGAACAGCGGGCTGGAGGGGCTGATGAAATCGGGGTGGTAGACGATCTTGACGGCGTCCTCGGGGCGGTTGATCAGCCCGCGGGCGCGGACGTGGTTGAGCACGTCGTCGCCGGCGTCGTCGACCAGCTCGTGGGTGACGATGGACGGCAGCCGGCTGATCCGCCAGCCGTGGCGCAGGCGGCGCAGGCGGAGCCGCCAGTACTCGTCGACCAGCTCGTCCAGCCGCAGGGGGCGGTTCATGACGGTCGCCATGAACAGCCGTTGGCCGATCTGCTCCTGGATGGCCTCGGTGGTGCGGCGCATCTCCTCCATGACGGCCTGGCTTTGGAGGACCTCGGCGATGACCGAGCGGCAGGGCCTTCGGGTCGGCAGGAAAAAGACGATCGTGCGGTCGAGCCCGGCGTCGCGGAGGCGCCAGTTGAGCTGCGCCAGGGCGTCGATGGTGATGTCGAAGCCCTTGTTGCGGTACTCGTAGCGCCCCGAGCTGAAGAAGTAGAGCGTGCGGTCGAGGTCGAAGGTGTAGCTGGGGAAGAAGTGGCCGATCACGAAGTCGTGGATCTGCTCCTTGTAGGTGCGGTGGAGGTTCTGGAACTCGTGCATGGCCACGAACCGCTCGATGTTGAGCCCGTTGGGCAGCAGCATGTCGGGCTTTCGGCCGGCGAGGAACTGGCACTCGAAGGCGGTGATCTGGCTGACGGTGGTGAACAGGTGCGCGCCGTGGGCGGCGGCGCGTTCGAGGCGGACCTGGGGCTCGATGTTGAACCGCCGGGCGTCGGCAAGCCAGTCGACGAAGGGCACGTGGTCGTAGAACCACGGGTCGTTCATCGCCAGGTAGCGCCCCAGCATGGTGGCGTGGGTGGTGAAGACGATCGAGACCGGCACGTTGTGGCGGCGCAGCTCGGGAATGGCCGAGCCGGCCATCCACTCGTGGAAGTGGGCGATGACGGCCGGTGCGGGCTGGTAGAGCAGGTGGTGGAAGAACCGCTCGACCATGTGCCCGAAGGCGACCACGTCGTCGACCAGCCCGTCGCTGCCGGGCAGGCTGATGTCGTGATGCTCCCACAGGGCGTACTTGGTGGCGCCCAGGCGGGGCGCGGCGCTGCGGGTGTCCATCAGCACCACCCGCGGCTCGCCCGAGACGAGCCATCGACCGTAGTAGACCGTCAGCCCCTCGGCCTGCATGGCCCGGACGGCCTGGCCGAAGCGGGTGTCCGGCACGGGCAGCTCCTCGAACTCGGCGACGGCCTGCTCGGCGTTGTACGGGCCGACCAGCAGGTACCGCGGGCCCCACAGACCGACCATCGAGGGCGCCTTGGAGCGGATCACCGTATAGATGCCCCCCACCTGCTGGCAGACCTCCCAGGCCACCTCGCACAGCAGGGGCCCCTCGTCGGGGGCGTTCGAGTCTCCACGCGTTCGTCTGACTGCCATCGCGACCTCCCTGCCACCAGCCCGGCCGTGGGACCGACGGCCCCGCCGGTGGCGTGTCCCGTCGCATTGTACGGATGTCCGCCCCCGGGGAAAGCTTGTAGACCGGACCCCGCCCGGGCGGGGCCGCGCCGCCGGCTCCACCCCGTCCGGCGCCGACTCGTCAGTCGTACCGGCCAATGGAGGCGCAGGGCGCGAGCGCCGTATGGAGTGCGGCGGCCTTGACGCCGCTTTGGATCGCATACGACCGGGCCCCGTAGGCCGGACGCAGTCCGGCTGGGGAGAAGCGCCCCATCGGACGGCCT
>JAWLCG010000153.1:0-10919 GCA_041687295.1 Phycisphaerae bacterium
CGGCCATGGCACCCGGAAGACAAGCCAAAGCGGCGACGTTGTCGCCGCACTCCATATTGCCCAGGCAGCCTCGGGCGCCGTCGACGGCGGGCCGTGCCCGCCCTACTCGGCCGGCTCGTCGTCCTCGGTGGCGGCGGCGACGGGCTCGACGGGGGTCTGGACGACCAGGGGGAAGCCCCGCTCGGGCCTCGCCTCGCTCAGCATGCCGAAGCGGCGGAGGCGCGGAAACAGCGCCGCCCACAGCCCCACCACGCCGATGCAGCCGATACCGCCGCTGACCACCGAGACTACCGGCCCGAACAGCCTGGCCACCAGGCCCGACTCGAAGCCGCCCAGCTCGTTGCTCGAACCGATGAAGATGCTGTTGACGGCCGAGACGCGCCCACGCATCTCGTCGGGGGTGACCATCTGCACCAGCGTGTGGCGGATGACGACGCTGACGTTGTCGAACACGCCGGTGAGGAACAGCATCGCCAGCGACAGCCAGAAGCTCGTGCTGATGCCGAAGACGATGGTAACCGCCCCGAAGCCGGCCACCGACAGCAGGAGCGTTCGGCCCGCCTTGCGCATCGGCGGCAGGTGCGCCAGCAGCAGGCCCATGCACATGGCCCCGGCGGCCGGCGCGGCCCGCAGGAAGCCGAAGCCCGTCTCGTCAACGCCCAGGATGTCGCGGGCATAGATCGGCAGCAGGTAGACCGCCCCGCCCAGAAGCACGGCGAACATGTCCAATGAGATCGGCCCGAGCACCAGCTTGTGGTGCCAGACGAAGCGGATGCCCTCGGCGAGTTGTGCGAGCATTGGCCCCCGCGGCGAAGGCGCCTGGGGCCTGAGCTTTAGCGTCGTCAGCAGGCCGATCATGGCCATGGAGCTGCACGCGGCGATGAGGTAGGCCCCCGGCACGCTCCAGGCCACGACGAACCCGCCCAGGGCCGGGCCCACCAGGCCGGACATCTGCATCAGGCTGGTCCGCCACTTGACGGAGTTCTCGAAGACCTCGGGTGGCACCAGCAGCGGCAGCATCGCCGTGCGGGCCGGGCCGCCCAGCCGCAGCACCGAGGAGTCCATCAGCAGCACCAGGTACATCAGCCAGATCGGCCCCTGACCGACGGCCAGGCCCGCCAGCGCCAGCGACGTCAGCGTCGCGCCGGCCATGCTGAGCATCAGCAGCTTGCGGCGGTTGAAGCGATCGGCCAGGTAGCCGGCCGGCAGCGTCAGCAGGAGCATCGGCGCCGCCTGCACCAGGCCGACCATCCCCAGGGCCAGCGGATCGTCGGTTCGGCTGTAGATCTGCCAGCCGATGGCCACGCTCTGGCCGGCCGTGCCAATGTGCACGAACAGCGAGCCGAACAGCCAGCGACGGAACGCCGCATGCCGGAAGGCCTCGTACGGGCTGGAGTGGCCGGTCCGGGGCGGACCGGATTCAGGTGTGCTCATGGGGTCTCTCTGCCGGCTCCGCCGGCGGCGGCGCCCGCGGGGGCGGGCGGGTGTGACGAATTCGAACGCAGCATCCTACCGCAGCCGGCCCAGCGGGTCAATTCGATCCGTCCTCTGCCGGCCAGCCCCGCCGGGCCTAGAATCCCATAGGCCCCGAACGCCGGACCGGGGGACAGCGGATGCCTCCGCCCGCCCCGCCCGCGCCGCCGTCGGGCCAGGAGTGTGAAGTCATGCGCAGCATCCGGTACATCCTCAGCGGCAAGCCCAGCCGCCTCGACGACTGCATCGACTACGCCGACCATCACCCCGTGCAGCGGATCGAGCTGACGCTGCAGACGCCCGAGCAGGTCACCGAGATCTGGACGGCCCGTTGGCTGCAGGGGCGGTTCACGTGGTTCTTCGAGGGCGGCGCGGTCGCCTGCGAGCGCGCCTTCGGCGGCTGTTTCCAGCACGAACCGTCCGCCCGGCAGCTCACCAGCGTCCATAACGCCAACGCCCGGCTCCTCCGCGAGCTCGACGCCATCCGCGACCGCCTCGGCGACGTCCCCATCGATGGCGCCGACCGCCGCTTCGACGAGTCAGCGGTCTACCAGCCCCAGACCGCCCAATTCGACGCCTGGACCCCCGACCAGTTGTAGCCCGTAGGGCACGTAGGTTCGTGAGCGCCAGCGAGCGGTTCTGCGTGCCGCGGCGACGCCGAGCGGTTCTGCAGCCTCGGCCTTGACATCGGCGGCACCCTCGCTGATATATCAGTCCATTCCTTGCCGGTCCGCCTCCCCTCGGCTCGTTCGCCGGCGGGGGCGTGCGGGCAAACGAGAGGACTTCGCCATGACCGCCGACGGTGCCTTGTTCACGACGAGCGACATCTTCCAGGCCGGCCAGGACGGCTACCACGTCTGCCGCGTGCCCGGGCTGCTGGTGACGGCGGCCGGGACGGTGCTGGCCACCACCGAGGCCCGCCGGGGCCACGGCGGTGACTGGGACGCCAACGACATCCTGCTCCGCCGCAGCCCCGACGGCGGGCAGACGTGGGAGCCGGCGTGGCCTGTGGCGGCCGCCGCGGACTTCGGCCCCGGGCCGATGGACAACTTCGTGATGATCCGCGACGAGTCCGACGGGGCCGTCCATGCCCTGGTCTGCCACAACTATGCCCGCGTGTTCTACCTCCGCAGCGACGACGACGGGCAGACCTTCAGCGCCCCGCGCGACGTGACGGCCGCCTTCGAGGCCTTTCGCGCCGACTACCCCTGGCGGGTCGTCGCCGTCGGGCCCGGCCACGCCATCCAGGTCCGCGCCACGGGCCGACTGGTGGTGCCCGTCTGGATGAGCGACGGCACGGGCACCGAGTTCGGCCACGGCAAGCTGGGGCACCGGCCCAGCGTCGTCAGCACCGTCTACAGCGACGATCACGGCCAGAGCTGGCACCGCGGCGACCTCGTCGTCACTACCGATGGCCGGGTGATCAACCCCAGCGAGACCCTCGCCGTCGAGCTGGCCGACGGAAGCGTCCTGCTGAACATCCGTAGCGAGTCGCCCGAGCACCGCCGGCTGATCTCCGTCAGCCCCGACGGCGCGACCGGCTGGTCCCAGGCCCGCTTCGACGACGCCCTGCTCGAGCCGGTCTGCATGGGCGGCCTGCTGCGCCTGAGCTGGCCCGAGCAGGGCCCGGGGCGCGTCATCTTCACCAACCCCGACACCCTCGAGCAGACCATGGTCCGCCCCGGCGTGGTCAACTGCGACCGCAAGAACCTCACAGTGCAGCTGAGCTACGACGATTGCCGCACCTGGCCGGTCAAGAAGGTCATCGAGCCGGGCCCCAGCGGCTACTCCGACCTCGGCGTGCTGCCCGATGGCACGATCCTGTGCATCTACGAGTGCGGGCAGGTCGGCGGAAGGATGTTCCAGGACCGCGCCATCCGCCTGGCCCGCTTCAACCTCCAGTGGGTCACCGACGGGCGCGACGCCCTGTAGAACCTCACCCGAAGGAACGCCATGAACACGCTGGAACGTTTCCGGGCCGCCTTCGCCTTCGGGAAGCTCGATCGCCTGCCGATCCACACCTTCGGCGGATGGGACGAGACCTACGCCCGCTGGCGCACCGAGGGCCTGCCGGCCGACTGGGGACAGAAGAACTTCTTCGGCGAGGACCCCACGGCCTCCACCGGCGTGCACCTGGGGACCAACGGCTTCAGCCCGTTCTTCCCGCGATGGACGCCCGAGTTGCTCCAGGAGGACGACACCTACACCGTCATCCGCGACGAGCACGGGCGGGTCCTCCGCCGGCGCAAGGACGTCGTCAGCGCCTCCATCGCCGAGTACCTCGAGTTCCCCGTCCGCGGCCGGGCCGACTGGCAGCGCGTGAAGCAGCGGATGGACCCGGCCATTGAGGTCCGCTACGAGAAGCTCGCCGCCTCGGCCGACTGGTATGCCCAGCATGGCGAGGACCGCCCGGTGATCCAGGCCCTCTCCGGCACGTTCCGCGTGCTGTGGCACCTCATGGGCGACGAGGGGATGTACCTGGCCCTGTACGACGAGCCGGAGATGATCCACGACATCATGCGCACCTGGCTGCACATGAACGTCACGGCCATCGACCGCATCGCCGCCCGCATGCCCATCCACGTGCTGAACATCATGGAGGACATGTCGGGTAACACGGGCATGCTGATCTCGCCGGCGATGTTCCGCGAATTCATGATGCCCTACTACCAGCAGCTCATCCAGCACGTGCGCAGCCATACCGATGTGTTCGGCGTCTGGGTCGACAGCGACGGCGACGTATCGGCCCTGATCCCGCTGCTGCTGGAGTGCGGCGTGCAGGGAATGTTCCCGTTCGAGGTGCAGGCGCACATGGACGTGGTGGCCCTGCGCCGCCAGTACGGCCAGCAGCTCGTGATCCGCGGCGGCATTGACAAGCGGGTCCTGCCCCGGGGCCGGGACGCCATCGACCGAGAGCTCGACCGCGTGCTGCCGATCTTCGCCCAGACCGGCGGCTACTTCATCTGCCTCGACCACCAGGCCCCGCCCGACGTGCCGCTGGAGAACTACCTCTACTTCCTCGAAAAGGCCCGCACCTATACACCTTGTCCGTAGGGCGGGCACGGCCCGCCGCGCTGGCGCCCGGCGCCACTCAGCTCATTCAGGGACGCCTGTCCCGGGGGCTCATGCGCCCGGCGCCATCGGCGGCGGGCCATGCCCGCCCTACGGACTTTGCGGACGCCTGTCCCGGGAGCTCATGCGCCGGGCGCCATCGGCGGCGGGCCGTGCCCGCCCTACGGGCTGCTCCCAATGCCTCGGCCCGGTGGGGGTTCTGACGTGTCGCAGAAACTCTGATTTGGGACCTCCAATAGTTGTTGCAAATCTCCGATGGCGGTGTAGGCTTAGGGATGAAGACTCCGAAGCTGGGCCGGCCCCCGCGGTGGGACGCGGGAACGGGCCGAAGCCCGCCAAGCGATCAGAGGGTCGCACGTCGCCCCTCGTCGCCGGTGATCCCGGTGGCTGCGGCCCCGGGAGCCTTGAAAGGAGCATGCCATGGGGATTCTTGCCCGTCTTCATCGTGTCACGGTCGGGGGGATCGAGGCCTTCCTCAAGCGGTTCGAGGACCCCGAGGTCATCCTGCCCCAGCTCATTCGCGAGATGGAAGCGCAGCTGCGCTCGGCGACCGAGGCCGAGGCCAGCGTCGCCGCCAGCGTCAAGCGGGCCGAGCGGGACCTCGAGCAGGCCCGCCAGCGCGTCACCACGCTGGGCCGAGGGGCCGAGCTGGCCCTGTCCGAGGGCCAGGAACAGACCGCCCGCGACGCCCTCAGCGCCCAAGTCGATGCCGAGCGGGCCGCCGAGCGGGCCCAGCAGAACCTCGACCGCACCCGCCAGACGCTGGAGCGTGCCACCGACGCGCGGATGCAGGTCCACCAGCAGCTGCAGGACCTGCGGAGCCGCAAGGACGAGATCCTCGCCCGCGCCCGCGTGGCCAAGGCCCAGAAGAAGGTCAGCCAGAGCGTCGACGGCGCCGTCGGCTCGACCGACAGCATTCTCGACGCGGTCGCCCGCCTCGAGCACGGCGTGGCCGAGACCGAAAGCGAGCTGGAGATCCGCAGCGAGATCAACGGCGAGCCGACCGCCTCACTGGAGCAACGGCTGATCGAGCTGGAGCGCAACAGCGAGGTCGAGCGTCGCTTGGCCGCCCTGCGGAGCCCCGGCCCGGCCGAGCCGACCGAGCCGACGCAGGCCTGACCCGAGTCACCCTCGGCGGCGGGATCGGGAGACCCGCCGCTGCAGCGCCCGGTGAGCCCGCGAGGACCCGTTGTGTGCGCACGGGCCCCGCGGCCGCCGGCGGAACCAAGGGGATCCGCCATGAGCATCCTCGAACGCATCCAACGCATCGCCCGGGCGAACCTCAACTGGCTGCTGGACCGGGCCGACCCGCCCGAGCAGCAGTTGGCCGAGCACATCGCCGAGCTGCAGTCCGCCCTGGCCGAGGGCCGACAGTGCGCCGCCAACTACGGCGCGACCGTCAAGCGGATGACCCGCCAGGCCGACGAGCTCGGCCAGCGCATCGCCGCCCTGCAGGCCCGGGCCGAGGCCGCCCTGGCCGCCGGCGACGAGCCCGCCGCCCGGGCCGCCCTGGGCGAGAAGCTCCAGTCATCCGAACGGCTGGCCGGACTGGAGCCGGGCCTGGCCCAGGGCCGGGCGAACTACGAACAGCTCAAGGACAACCTCGCTGCGCTGGGCGACCAGCTCTCGGCCGCCCGGTTGCGGCTGGAGGAGCTGCGGGCGCGTCAGCGGGCCGCCGAGGCCCACCGCGCGTTCGCCCAGCGGCTCGACGGGGCAGGCGCACCGGGCGCCGACGCGGACGCCTTCGACCGGCTGGAGGACGGCGTCCTGCAGGCCGAGGCCGAGGTCGAGGCCCGCGAGGAGATCCGCGCCGCCTCGATGGGCGAGGCCGACCTGGACGCGCGGAGCCGCCAGTGGCAGGTCGAGGCCGAGCTGGCGGCCCTCAAGCAGCGGATCGATCGGCCCAAGGAGTCCGACCATGGAACTGCTCCGTGAGGCCCTGTCGCCCTGGAACGTCCTGTTCACCGCCCTTCTGGCGGCGCTGGCGGGCTACTGGGTGCTGGTGATTCTGGGCGCCCTGAACGTCGAGGCCATCGACGTCGACGCCGGCGACGCCGATGCGGACCTGGGCGCCGACGGCGAGGCGGCCGGCGGCCCGTTGCGGGCGCTGCTGGCCTGGCTGTTCATCGGCGAGGTGCCGGTGATGGTGCTGGCGAGCATCTGGGTGCTGAGCCTCTGGACGCTGGGCGTGCTGGGCCAGCACTACTTCAACCCCACCCGGGCGATCGTGCCGGGCCTGGGCGTGCTGGCCGGCAGCCTGTTCGTCAGCCTGCTGGTGGTGCGTGTGGCGGCCCGGCCCCTGCGGCGGGCGTACGCCCTGCTGAACAAGGACTACAACAACCCCGGCCAGGTGGTCGGGCGAATCTGCGTGGTGACGACCTCGACCGTCTCCGAGCGCCTGGGCCAGGCCCAGGTGACGACGGCGGGGGCGCCGATCCTGCTGAACGTGGTGGCCGAGGCCGGCCAGGTCCTCCGCAAGGGGGACGAGGCGGTCGTCGTGACCTGGGATGAAGGCAAGGGCGCCTACATCATCGCGCCCGTGGATTTGGAGGCATAAGCCATGCTTGCTGCATTTGCCGAACAGACCTTCGCCGTCGTGGTGGCCCTGGCCGTCCTGTTCGGGATCGGCATCCTCGCGATGGTCGTCAAGTGGTACCACAAGGTCTCGCAGGGCCAGGCCCTCATCCGCAACGGCGCCGGCGGCACGCGGGTGAGCTTCTCGGGCATGTTCGTCGTGCCGATCCTGCACAAGGCCGAGTACATGGACATCTCGGTCAAGCGCGTCGAGATCGACCGCGGCGGCGCCCAGGGGCTCATCTGCAAAGACAACCTGCGGGCCGACATCAAGGTCGCCTTCTTCGTCCGCGTCAACAACACCGTCGAGGACGTGATGAAGGTCGCCCAGGCCCTGGGCTGCGTGCGGGCCAGCAGCGAGTCGGCCCTGTACGAGCTGTTCGACGCCAAGTTCAGCGAAGCCCTCAAGACCATCGGCAAGCGGTTCGACTTCGCCGAACTCTACACCAGCCGGGTGGCGTTCAAGGAGGAGATCCTCGAGGTCATCGGCACCGACCTCAACGGCTACGTGCTCGAAGACGCCGCCATCGACTACCTCGAGCAGACCGACAGGAAGCTGCTCAACCCCGACAACATCCTCGACGCCGAGGGCATCAAGAAGATCACCGTCCTGACGGCCGAGCAGTTCGAGTTCGCCAACAGCCGGGAACGCGAACGCGACAAGACCATCACTCGCCAGAACGTCGAGGCCAAGGAGACGATCCTCGAGCTCAACCGCCAGCTCGCCGAGGCCGAGGCCAAGCAGCATCGCGAGATCGCCACCATCCAGGCCCGCGAGGAGGCCGAGGCCAAGCGCGTCCAGGCCGTCGAGCGCGAGAAGGCCGAGAAGGCCCGCATCGCCGCTGACGAGGAGATCGCCGTCGCCGAGGAGAACCGCCTGCGGCAGATCGTGGTCGCCGCCAAGAACAAGGAGCGCACCGAGGCCGTCGAGAACGAACGCGTCAGCCGAGACCGCGACCTCGAGGCCACCGAGCGCGAGCGGCAGGTCCGCCTGGCCGAGGTGACCCGCGACAAGGCCGTCGAGACCGAACGCAAGGACCTGCAGACGGTCATCCGCGAGCGGGTGATGGTCGAGAAGAGCGTCGTGCAGGAGGAGGAGCGGATCAAGGACACCCGCGACTTCGCCGGCGCCGACCGCCAGAAGCGCGTCGCCATCACGCAGGCCGAGCAGGACGCCGAGCGGGCACTGGTCAAGGACATCAAGGCCGCCGAGGCCTCCAAGCGGGCCGCCGAGCTCTACGCCGACCAGCAGCTCATCGAGGCCGAGGCCAACGAGAAGGCCGCCCAGCGCAACGCCGCCGCCAAGGTCACCCTCGCCGAGGCCAACGTCCAGGAGCAGGCCGTTCCCGGCCTGGCCGAGACGACCGTCTTGAAGGCCAAGGCCGACGCCACCGAGAAGCAGGGCGCCGCCGAGGCCAAGGTCGCCGAGATGCGCTTCCACGCCGACGCCGAGGGCATCCGCGAGAAGGCCGACGCCATGAAGCTCTTCGACGGCGTGGGCCGAGAGCACGAAGAGTTCAAGCTCCGCCTCGACAAGGACAAGCAGATCGAGCTGACCGCCCTGGACATCCAGCAGCAGATCGCCCGCGAGCAGGCCACGCTCATCGCCGCCGCCCTCAAGAGCGCCCGCATCGACATCGTCGGCGGGGAGAACGGCTTCTTCGAGCGGCTGGTGCAGTCGATCACCGCCGGCAAGGCCGTCGACCGCATGATCACCAGCTCCGAGGTGCTCAGCGACCTGCGGCACACCTTCCTCGACGGCGACGGCGAGCAGACGGCCCAGCGGATCCGCGAGTTCGTCGCCCAGTTCGGCGTCAGCAGCGAGGACGTGCGGAACCTGACGGTCTCGGCCCTGATGATGAAGCTCATCGGCCTGGCCGACGAGACCGGCAAGGGCCCGCTGCAGCAGATGCTCGGCCAGCTGGAGAAGATGGGCCTGGGCAACCGGATGGCCCACGAGCTGATCGGCCCCGGGGCCGGGCGCATGACCTCGCGGTCGTAGACACCGATGTACCAGTGCGGAGGGCAGTGTTGATGGCGGACACGCCGGTCCAGGCCGAGTCGGCCCCTGCCGACGCCCCGCTCGAGGGCGGGACCTACGAGATCCTGCGCAACCGCCTGGCCAGCCACGGCCAGGAGCTGCGCGAACGGCTCGAGCAGCTCAACGTCGCCCGCAAGGACGTCTTCGGCTCGCTCGACAGCCAGCTCGTCTCGACCGAGCGGATCAGCACCGAGAACAACTGCGTGCCGCGCGACATCGCGCCGGTCGGCGAGACGATCCTGTTCGGCTACAACGTCTTCATCGGCCTGCGGGCGACGACCACGCCGGCCGACGTCTTCTCGGCCTACCGCTGGCAGGACGCCGCGCTGAGCCCCTGCCCGCTCGAGCTGATCCACGACGAGCGCTTCGAGGCCGACTTCGCCAACCTCTACCGCTACTACCGCCACACCACCTTCGCCCGCTTCGCGCGGCGGGGGCCACACCTGTTCATGGTCTTCCGCGTCGGACAGGGCGCCGACGACATCAAGACCTTCAAGTGGCTAATCCGCGACGGCACGCTGAGCTACCTGGACAACCGCAGCGACCACGAGCTGGTCTACCCGCCCCAGCACGGCTTCGAGTGGCAGCGGGCGACGCACGACATGCACCGCCCGGGCCCCTGCCCGCACATCTCAATCGAGGACCGCGTCTTCGTCGAGACCCTCGGCGGCGACCTGACGATCAAGGTCGAGGACAACACCGCCAGCGGCCAGGGCATCTTCTCCGAGCCCGTCGAGAACCCCGACCAGACCCTCGACGACGCCGAGGTCCTCTACGCCCTCGTCGGCGACCTGGTGCTGCTGCGCATCCGGCCCTACCAGGAGAAGGCGTTCCGCCACATCGTCTACAACGCCAAGATCCGCCAGGCCGTCCGCATCGACTCGATCCAGGAGGCGTGCGTCCTGCTGCCCGAGGGCCACGGGCTGATCTTCCCCCGCGGCTACTACCTCCAGTCGGGCCAGCACAAGCAGTTCGACCAGGCCATCGAGGGCATGACCTACGAGGCCTGCGTCAGCTCGCCCAACGGCGAGGACTCGCTCTACTGCTTCCACAACCGCCTGACGGGCGAGTACGTGCTGCTGGCGTACAACCTGATCGCCCAGCGCGTGGCCGTGCCGATCCTGTGCCACGGCTTTTCGCTCTTCGAGGACGGCACGCTGCTGTACTTCCGCGCGTCGGACGAGCCGCAGAAGCACCACGCCATCCAGGTGTGGCGCACGCCCTTCACCGGGCCCGACTTCCTGCGGCCCGCCCGGCAGGACAGCTACCTCTACAAGATCGGCAACCGCGACATCGTCCGCTGCATGGCCGAGTGCACCGAGCTGCTCAACCTGCTGGGCCGCGACGAGTCGTACGCCAACCTCTACCTCGACCTCACCCGCAAGGCCCAGGCCCTGCGCGACGCGTGGTTCTGGCTGGGCCGCGAGGAGACCTTCAACCTCGCCGAGCCGCTCGACCAGATCCGCCAGGCCGCCGCCAGCGCGGTCGAGGAGTACGAGAAGGTCACCCGCGCCCGCCAGGCCTCGGCCGAGCAGATTGGCCGCGTCGCCGGGCAGGTGCAGGAGCTGGTCGGCTCGATCGACTACTACCACCTCGACGACATCGGCGCGTTCGTGAAGCTGCTGGCGGGCATCCGCGCGGGCCGGGGGGCCGTCGTGGGCCTGCGCGATCTGCGCTACGCCGACCCCGCCCGCATCGACCCGCTGGAGGCCCAGCTCGCCGAGCATGGCCAGAAGCTCTCGCAGCTGTGCGTGGAGTT
>JAWLCG010000154.1:0-10919 GCA_041687295.1 Phycisphaerae bacterium
GAGGGCTTAGGCTGTGGGCGGTCGGCGGGCGTGGCCGGCCGGCGCAGATGGAAAACGGGAGGACCCGATGACCTGTCCCACTCATGTCGTGCCCCGCCGGGCGGGGGGCCTTCTGATACGACTGGGCCTGCTGGCGGCGCTGCTGCTGGCGACGCGGGCACCGGCCCAGTCGGCCGCCGATGCCGTCGACGCCGAGTTCGGCTACCGCGAGCTGACCGTCCGCGTGCTCGACGCCGACGGCAACCCCGTGCCCGACGCGAGGCTCTACGCCTGGTGCCGCCAGCGCAACCTCCTCTGGCCCCGCCCGCCGGCCGACGACTACCTGCAGTACTACCTCGTGTGGCGGGAGGCGCATCTCGGGAAAACCGACGAGGACGGCTCGACGGTGGCGGAGTTGCCCCCGGGGTCCTGGCTCTTCGTGGCCGTGGGCCGGGCGGGCGACAAGGTCGTCTGCGCCTGGACGCAGGCCGACATGGGCCGAACCGAGCAGGTCGTCCTCCAGCCAACATCAGAGGCGACCGTCCAGTTCAGCCTTACGGCGCGGGACCCGCTGCGCCCCAGCCGGCTGCTGCTGCGGCCCCAGGGCACGGACATCTGGCTGCCGGTGGCGCTGCCCGCCGCCGCCGAGCAGGTCGCGCTGCAGCTGTCGGCCGGCGCGGTGGACCTGTGGGCCCAGGGCGAGGGCGATGACCGCCAGCCCTCCTTCGTCCTGGACTTCGGCAGAGTGAGCCCCTCGCCCAGGCCGGTGCGCCTGCTGGCCCGGGGTCAGCCGGCGCGGGTGGAGCTGGCCGAGCCCGAGGGCATGCGGTTCCGGTGGTTCCGCCACGGCGAGTACGGGCTCTGCGGCACGGTCGGCGCGGGTGTCGGCGAGCTGCTGCTCAGCCCGGCCGAGTACACGCTGGGCTACGAGGGCCCGCTGGGGCCGAACGCCCTGGCCCACCAGGCCGCCCGCTACCTCGACCTCCGCCGCACGCCCCGCCTGCGGCTGGGCCCGCGCCTGCCGCTGCGAGTGGGCGTCGAGACCCAGTCGGCGATCCGCGAGGGCGAGCAGGAGCCCAAGGACTACGAGCACTTCCAAAGCCAGGCCCGCTACGTCCGTTTCTACCTGGTCGATGCCAACAGCTTCCTGGTCAGCTATCTGGCCAACTCCCAGAGACAGCCCCTGGAGATGCAGGCCTGGCTGGTGAGCGGGGGGCGGGCGTTTCCGCTGACCCAGGTGGGCCGGGGGCAGATGCTCTTCCAGCGTCCGGAGGGGCGGGAGGTGCCGCTGAACCGGGTGGTGCGGTGGGGCCTGCGCATCCCCGGCGCCGACGGGCTCGTGCGAGGGGAGGTATGCACCCAGACCCGTCCGGTTCGCAGCCGACACTTTTCCTGCTACGCCAACGAGCTCGTCGTGCCCCACGTGCAGGCGCTGCTGACGGCCTTCGACCAGACGCGGCAGGCGTTCGGCCAGGTCTGCGGGCGGACGCGGAGCAAGGGGCTCACACGGCTGCACCTGTGGGCGGAGTACCCCGGTGCCGCGGCGACGACGGACGGCTCGTTCCTGAACTTCGGGGCGGACTTTCTGGACTGGGACCAGGCGTATCGCTCGTACGTGTGGTGGCACGAGCTGGCCCACGGCTACGACTACCACCACGGCGGCTTCATGGAGATGATGCTGGAGGCCTCCCGCTGCAGCCAGGGGCCCATGCTCAGCGGCCAGACGGCGCTGTGGGACTTCCACGATGCCATGAACGGCCGACCCGCCCGCCACCCGGAGCGGTACCGCCTGCGGAACATCTACCTGTGGGCGTACGCCGAGGGCGGCCGAAAGTTCCTCCAGGCGGCCGAGGCCCTGGAGTCGCGCGTGCGCCCGCGGCTGATGCAGCGCGGCGCGACCGAGGACGAGGTCGACGCCGTTCTGCTGGAGACCTGCCTGCGGCGCGACCTGGGGGAGATCTTCGCTCGCTACGGCCTGGACGCCCCCGCCGCCCGCCGCCGGGCGATGCACGCCGTCCTGCGGCGGTAGAGCGGCGTGGTCGGCCGGGCGAGAAGGTGGGGCTCCGCTCCGCTGCGCCCCAGCCTACGGCGCGGGGCGTCTTCGCAGGGGAGCGTCCAGGTGGAGTGTTAAGCTTCGCCCCTGCGGTTCCGCCACTCACGATTGATCGCCTCGGCCTCCCCAGGCCGGACCGCGTGGTTCGGAGCCCCGAAGGGGCGGCAGTCTTTGGCCGGGGGCGTAAGCCCCCGGTAAATCGGCTGTTATGAGTTGAGCCCTGAAGGGGCGGCAGTGCGCCACGGTGCGCCACTACCGCCCCATCGGGGCTCTGTGCATTGGGGGACGCCTGTTCCGGGGGCTCACGCCCCCGGCTAAAAACTGGCGCCCCTTCGGGGCTCCAATCCACGCCTCTCCGTGGCTCCGACCCACGGGCCTTCGGGGCTCCGGGCTGGCGGCGGGGGTCGGTGGATGCCTCTGCCCAGCCGCCCTGACGCAGCCCCACCTGTGCCGGGGCCCGGGTTGCCTTGCCTCGGGACGGGCAGCGTCTTTCAAGAGCGGTAGACAAAGCGGCGAAGTGTGGTAGCATGGATACTGTCGGCGCCGGGTAGATCGTCCCATCATGCCCATTCTTTGTGCCGAAGGCCAGCAGGAGGCCGCTCAGCCCCCCCCGGTCTCAGCGGACTCACGGACTCACCTTGGGAGGTGACGGATGCGCCCTTCAGCGACCCTGCGCGTTTCGGCTTGGCTGGCGGCGGCACTGATTCTCGCGGTGGCCCTGCCGACATTCGGCGGGCCGGACGCCGGCGTGTTCAGCGGGGCCACCGGCACGTTCTCCGGTAACCAGGAATACGGCATCCGGACCGGGCGCGACTTTCAATGCCCGCCGGTGACGAACCTGGTCATCCGCAACCTCACGAACTGGATGTGGCTCGAGGACGGGCCCGGGGTGCAGCTCTATCACTATCGGCCCAAGGGGGCTAACGGCGGGCTCTACGCCAGCGGCACGCACGGGCTGGCCGGTCTGCCGCTGGGCATCGACTTCGACCCGGGCGCCTGGCTGGTCGAGGGCGTGATCCCCGGCTTCGTGATGACGATGGGGGCGGGGTATCACGGCCTGACGGCCCAGAGTCACGGCGGCTCCGGGGGCCATGGAGGCAACGCCTACATCCTCGGCGACGCGGGCAACGGCGGGCATGGGGCGGCCGGGGGCACGGTGAACGTCCTGGTCGAGACGCCCGCCACGCGCCATCCGACGATGGGCAAGCATATTCTCACTGAGGGCAGCCAGGCCCACGGCGTCTTCGCCCGCAGCATGGGCGGCAACGGCGGCAACGGCGGGGACGCCTGGGGCCTCTACGGGGCTGCGGGCAACGGCGGTGCCGGCGGGCGCGGCGGGGAAGTGACCGTCGATGTTGACGCCTGGATCATGACCTACGGCCTGGACTCAGTTGGCGTGGTCGCGCAGAGCCTGGGCGGCACCAGCGGCGCCGGGGGCGCCGGCGGCGGCCTGTGGGGCCATGGCGGCGACACGCGCAGCAGCGGCACGGGCGGCCTGGTCAGCGTCAGTACGGCGGGGCTCATTGAGACGGTGCTGGCGGATTCGCACGGGGTGCTGGCCCAGAGCATCGGCGGCTTTACCCGCGGTGCCGGCGGGGCGGGCGGCTTCTGGGGCGAGGGCGGCAGCGCGGGCAGCAGCGGCGACGGCGGCGCGGTCCTCGTCAACAACACCTCGCGGCTGATCGTGCGCGGGGCGGATTCCTACGGCCTGTTCGCCGAGAGCATCGGCGGCGGCGGCGGCAGCGCGGGCGAGGCCGGCGGGGTCTACGCCATCGGCGGCACGGGCGGCGGGGGCGGCGACGGTAGCAGCGTTTCTGTGACCAATTCCGGCGTCATCTCGACCTACGGCGTGGACGGGGCCGGTATCGTGGCCCAGAGCATCGGCGGCGGCGGGGGGCGCGGCGGCGGGGCGGGCGCGATGTTCACCGTGGGCGGCGATGGGGCACTGGGCGGCGACGGCGGCAGGGTCACGGTGACCAACAGCGGCTCGATCGTCACGCCGGGCAACTGGGCGGACGCCATCGCGGTCCAGAGCATCGGCGGCGGCGGAGGCCGGGCGCGGGCCACCGGCGGGGTGGCGCTCAACGTCGGCGGCAGCGGCGGCACCGGCGGCGACGGCAACGACATCGAGATCACCAACCACGGCGTGCTGCGGACCACCGGCTACAACGCCAGCGCGATCCTCGGCCAGAGCATCGGCGGGGGCGGGGGCAACAGCGGCTCGCTCCAGACGACCAGCGCGCTGGCCAACTGGACGGTCGGGGGCGACGCCGGCGGGGCCAGCCCCGGCGGGTGGGTCCAGATCACCTCCGGCTCGGACACGCAGGCGCCGGCCCTGCGGACCTCCGGCGACTTCTCGCCCGCCATCCACGCCCAGAGCATCGGCGGCGGGGGCGGGCGGGCCGGCAATCTGGCGTCCGTGACCGCCGGCTACGGCGCCGCGATGGGCATCTCCCTGGGCGGCAAAGGCGGCGGCGGCGGCGACGGCGGCGATGTCGAGATCACCTCCTACAGCCCGATCACCACCGCCGGCAGCGTGTCCCATGCCCTGCTGGCCGAGAGCATCGGCGGCGGCGGCGGGTCGGGAGCGAACGTGTTCACCGGGACGGTGATGGTCGGCGTCTCTGGGGCCGTCGGGACGACCGCCTCGGTCAACCTGGGCGGCTGGGGCGGCGACGGCGGCGACGGCCACTGCGTCACGGTCAACAACCGGGGCGATCTGGCCACCTCCGGGCCCAACGCCTTCGGCATCCTCGCCCAGAGCGTCGGCGGCGGGGGCGGCAGCGGCGGCAACGTCCTGAGCGGCGGGTTCACCATCGGGTCCATGACAAGCATCAATGTCGCGCTCGGCGGCGTCGGCGGGGCCGGCGGACACGGCGACGCGGTCAGCGTGGACAACGCCGGCACGATCCACACGCAGGGCTCCGCGGCCCACGGCATCCTCGCCCAGAGCGTCGGCGGCGGCGGCGGGACCGGAGGCAGCAGCCTGACGCTCAACTTCGATGCCTCCATCGTGACAGCCATCAAGGACCTCGGAACAGCCCTGATCCCCACCCCGGGCCTGTCGATGGCCGTGGGCGGCGCGGGCGGCGCGGGCGGCTCGGGCTCTGTGGCCGAGGGCGACCCCTCTCAGCCGACCCTGGTGCGCGTCGTCAACCACGGGCCGATCCGCACGGAGGGCACGCTCGCCCACGGCATCCTTGCCCAGAGCATCGGCGGCGGCGGCGGGGCGGCCGGCCACGACTTCACGCTGGACGTCTCGCCGCTGGACCCCATGTGGCTGCTGGAACTCTCCCGCACGCTGGGCCTCACCGCCGGCGTCTCGCTGGGCTCCTACGGCGGCATCGGGGGCCATGGCGGCGGGGTCCGTGTGGAAAACAGCGACACCATTGAGACCCACGCCAACTTCGCCAGCGGCATCGTCGCCCAGAGCGTCGGCGGCGGCGGGGGGTTCAACGGGTTGAGCATCTCGGACATCGGCGGCGCGTACAATCTCACGCATTCGCTCGTGACCGTGGAACTGCTCCCCAACGGCTCGGGCAATGGCGGCATGGTCTCTGTCGCCAACAGCTCGCAGATCACCACCCACGGCCAGGGGTCGTTCGGCATCCACGCCCAGAGCGTCGCCGGCGGCGGCGGCGTGGTGGCCGTCAGTGAGATGAACGACATGACCCTGATGGAGGGTCTGGCCTTTGCGATGGGCTATGAGATCGACCCGCTCATGGGCCTGGGTGCCCTCTTCTCCGGCAGTGCCGGCGGCTGGGGCTCGGCCGATAGGGTGTTCGTCGCGCACACCGGCAGCGTTGAGACCTTCGGGGATTGGTCGCACGGCATCTTCGCGCAGAGCGCGGCTGCGCAGGGCTCGGCCGGCGCGGTCACGATCACCGCGGGCGGCCCGGTCATCGTCCACGGGGCCGACGCGCACGGCCTCTATGCCCAGAGCGTCGGCTATATGGGCTTCGGCGGCGCCATCAGCATCACCCTCAACGCCGGCGCCACCATCCAGGGCGGATCGGGCACGGGCGCCGGCGTGGTGATCGAGGGCGAGCGGGACAACGTGCTGACCAACCATGGCGCCATCTGGGCCCTGAGCGGCACGGCCATCCTCGGCGGCGCCGGCCATGATGCGATCGTCAACCACGGGACGGTAACCGGCAGCGTCCTGCTGGGCGCGGGGCAGAACTCCTTCGCCAACCATGGCCGCTTCGACGCCGGCCCGCTGATCGACCTCGGCACCGGCTCGCTGCGAAACGCCGGGGTGCTTTCACCCGGCGGCCCGGGCGTCGTGGCCGCCACCTCGCTGATCGGGGACTGGGTCCACGCCGAAGGCGGCACACTGGAGATCGACATTGCCGGCGTACTGGCCGGCTTCTACGACGTGTTAGAGGTGGCCGGGGCCCTGACGAGCGAGTTGCCCCTGCTGGCGATGGGTCTGGATGTCCTGCTGATGGACGGCTTTGACGTGACGGCGATCGCCCCCCAGCAGAGCGTGGCCCTGCCATTCTTCCACGTCGCCACGGGTGGCGGCGAGGTCGAGTGGACGCTCGGCACCGTCACCGGGGCGCCGGCCTGGCTGGCATTCGATATCCTCGCCGCGCAGGATGGCTGGGCCGAGTTGCAGATCCGCAACACCGTGTTGCCCGGCGACAGCAACGCCGATGGCCGGGTCGACGACCGCGACCTGAACATCCTGCTGAGCCACTGGGGTGACGCCGGCAGGACCTGGTGCGACGGCGACGCCAACGCCGACGGGCGGGTCGACGACAGCGACCTGAACCTCCTGCTGAGCCATTGGGGCCAAACCCCAGCCATCCCCGAGCCAGCCAGCCTGGCCCTGCTGGCCCTGGGGACCGCAGGGCTGCTGCGCCGCCGCCGGTAGCCCCGCCGGGCCGTATGGAGTGCGTCGGTTGCGACGCCGCTTTGGCTTGGGTCGCCATTGAGCCAAATCGTCACAGCCACAGTGACTGTCCCGGGCTATCCCCTGGTTTTCCCCGTTGTCAATAATCGGGAGCCGTGGTAGGTTATCCTGGTATTCGTACGAGTGTACGAATAATGACAGCTCCTGATGATCCCCGATGGAGGGGCGACAATGGAGGACTTGGCGATGCTGACCAAACGATTCTGGCTGGCTTGTGTGGCGGTGGCGTGTCTGGCCTTGGTCTGTGCCGATGCACAGGCCAGCATGCTTCATGTGAGCTTCGAGGGTCCCGGCTATGTGGCTGGCGAACTGCCCCCGTCGCCGTGGTGGCAGGAGTACGGCAACGTGTACCATTCGGTCGCCGCGGGCGCGGGGTTCAACGGCACGCAGGCCCTGGCGATCCCGAAGGACACCAGTTGGCCGGGTGTCACCTTTGATCTGCCCACGCCGCTGACGTCGGAGATGGGTCCGGTCAGCGTGTCGATTCTGTTCCAGCCGGCCGGGGGGCAGCACCCGATGGCGAACTTCATGTCCTTTGGCGGGATGCATGTTGGCCGGGGGGACAAGCGGTTCGACTCGGGGGTCTACAAGGGCCTGATCTTCCGCAAGGTCAGCGGCAGCAACGGCATCTATGGCCCCGGGGGCGCCAGCGTCTATGGTACGCATATCAGCGGCTTCGCCGTGAACGAGTGGTATGAGCTGACCTACGAGATCAATGCGGCCTGGGATACCCTGACCCTCAAGGCCGGGCCGGTGGGCGGGGCGATGGCCTCCATGACCACGTCCTGGGACGGGGGCGATATCACCCGCGTCTGGCTGGTGGGGACGCAGGACGGCGGGCCGGCGATCTTCGACGACCTGGCTGTGGTTCCCGAGCCGGCCTCGCTATCGCTGCTGGCCCTGGGCGGCCTGGCGATGGTCTGCCGCCGTCAGCGGTAACGGGGTTCCGGGGACACCATCCGGGGTTCCGGGGACACCATACCGAACTGGCGGCTTGACAGGGCGGGGGAGTTGCGTAAGCTGAGTCCGTGGTGCGGATTACACGATTCGTGTCCCCTGGCAGGCCGAACGAACCGCCGGGTGGGTCTGCCGTAGGACCGAGTATCTCCGCCAGGAGGATTCGCCCGCCCTGGCCCAGCCCCTGGCCCACCACGAGTTCACCGGCCCGCCGCTGGGCGAGGCGCCCTTTCTGCAGCGCCTCACGCGCCAACCTTGGCGTGGAATCGAGATCCTTGCAGGGCGAGGGGCTGCACATACAATGAGGGCCGACCCCTGTTGGTGGAGCCCGGGCCTCCAATGACGATGGGGTCGGGGCTGCCGTGCTGTATCACCGAACTGGGTATGGTGTCCCCAGAACGCAAAGGTCGCTTCAGGATGCTCTGTGCGAAAGGCAACTCATGAACGGGTCATGGCTGGCAGGGCTGGCGCTTTGGGCTGGAGGTGCGATGATGGCGGCGTTCTTCCCGGCATCGGCATGGGCTCAGGGCCCTGAAGTGGCGACGGTCTCGGTCGCCCCGGCGACGCGTCACCAGACGATCGAGGGTTTCGGAACCTGCCTGACGACGTTCTTCCGTCCCCAGGCCGTGTACGCGAGCCCGGCGTTCCTCGACTTCGCCGTTCACGACCTGGGCCTGAGCATGGTTCGGCTGTCGATCCCGGAGTTCATTGAGCGGATCAACGACGATGGCGACCCGCACCGCTTCCATTGGGACGGGTACGTCATGGCAGGCCGGGGCTCGCGGTGGTCGCTGCCCGACCGGATGGCGCTGCTGCAGGAGTTCAAGAACCGCGGCATCGAGCGGTTCCTGGCCACCCCCTGGTCGCCGCCGGACTTCACCAAGACCAACCGGGCCCCCACCGATGGCGGCTACCTCCGCATCGACCGCGTCGATGAGTACGCCGAGTTCATGGCCGCCTTCATCATCCTCGCCAAGCACAACTGGGGGATCGACTTCAACTGGATCACCACGCAGAACGAGCTGCTGTTCACCCAGTCGTTCCGCTCATGCGTCGACCATCCGCAGATGGTTCGCGAGAAGGTTCGGGCCCTGATGGGCAAGTTCGAGCGTGAGGGGATCCGCACGTTGATCCTTACGCCCGAGGACATGATGTCCGCCCACCGCATGCGCGAAAGCATCCTGCCGCTCATGGCCGACCCCCAGACGCGGGAGTTTCCCGGCCACTTCACGACGCACCGACAGGGCGGGGCGGAGGAACTGCGGAAGTGGCGAAGCTACACCGACACCTACGGCCGGCAGAACTGGATGACCGAGACCTCGGGGCATGCCCAGACCTGGGACGGCGCCCTGCGCATGGCCATCGACATGCATGAGTATCTCGTCGACGGCAACTTCAGCGCCTGGGTCTACTGGCAGTTGGTCGATTCGCCCCGGGCGGGGGTGTACTGCCTGGTCACCGCTGAGGGCGACCGGTGGGACATCACGCCCAAGTACCACGCCGCCCGCCATTTTTACCGGTTCGTCCGGCCGGGGGCGGTCCGGGTCGAGTCGTCGGCCACGCTGACGAGCCTCCGGGCGTCGGCCTTTGTCCATGACGTGGACGGGACGCTGTCGATCGTGCTGGTCAACGAGTCGCCCGAGCAGCGGTCCGTCGAACTGGCGCTGGAGGGGCCTGGGCTGCCGACGACCTGGCGGCGGGTCGAGTCGACCGAGGCGGCGGGCAGCCGGGAGCTGGACCCGCTCGGCGGGCCCGGGCTGACGCTACCGCCGCGGAGCATCACCACGCTGGTCGGCGAGGCCGACGTCCTGCGGACCCGCGACGCGCTGGACCCGCTGCCGCCGAGCTGGGACGACCCCGACCCCGACGGGCCCTGGCTGGGCGACTTTCAGAGCGACCACCGCGATATCGGCTGGACCGAGCTGCACCAGGCCATCCTCACCGGCCGGGAGGAGCGGGCCGCCGAGCTGGTGCGCGACCCGCAGCTGGCCCGGGCCGCCACCGAGGACGGCTGGACGCCGCTGCACATGGCGGCCGCTACCTTCCGCAACCCCAAGGTGCGGTTCGTCGAGATGGTCCTCGAGGCCGGCGGCGACCTGGACGCCCGGACCGTCGAGGGCTTCACGCCCCTGCACGCCGCGGCGATGAGTTCGCACACGCTCTGGCGCGAGGACCCCAGGCACAACCTCGACCGGCTTTGCCGGCTGGTCCATGCGGGCGCCGGCCTCGAAGCCCGTGACGCCACCGGCAAGACGCCGCTGCACTGGGCGGCGTGGCAGGGCTCGAGCGAACTGGTGCGGGTCCAGCCACAGGTCGTGATGCAGCTCATCGAACTGGGCGCCGACGTCAACGCCGTAGACGCCCGCGGGCGAACGCCCCTGCACTACGCCGCCGAAATGGGCTACGTCGCAATCGTGCGGGCGCTGCTGGCCGGCGGGGCCGACCCGGCCGCTCGCGACGCCGAGGGGCAAACGCCCGCCGAGGCTGCCCAAGCCCGCGCCCTGACGGACATCGTGCAGGTGATCGAGGTCGGCCCCGATGCGGCCCGGGCCGCGCTGCCGCCGCTGCGAGAGGATCAGCCCGCCCGGTCCATCGACGACGTCCGCAGCCAGGCGCTGGTCAATGCGGCGTGGAACGGCAACCTTGATCGCGTCCGGCAGCTCCTGGCCGAGGGGGCCGACCCGCACTGGCGGGACCGTGACGGGTTCACCGCTCTGGACCGCGCCCGCGACAACAATCACACCGAGGTCATGGCCCTGCTGCGCGAGGCCCAGTAGACGAAAAGGAGTCAGCAGTGCCGGGGCCGGTGGCATGGCCAGAAGGATCCATTGACGGGTGCCACGGCCTGCCGCGACGGCTGTTGGTCGCGGTTGGCCGTGTCGCGGACGCCCGGCCGATCTCTCGGCGCCAACGGGAAAACCCGGGTCTGTCCCGAATGGCACTGCCGTCTGTAACCATTGCCCGGCCTTTCCATTATGGGTTTGTGAGCTCTGCCCGCAATGTGTCACGAGG
>JAWLCG010000155.1:0-10909 GCA_041687295.1 Phycisphaerae bacterium
GGGGGGGGGCATGGGGTACTGCCTGCTCCGCTCGTCGATGTTGTCGCGGCACCAGCCGGCCCACTGGAGCTTGCCCAACCAGCGCTGGCGGATGTCGTCCAGGCCGGCGGTGCTGTCGGGGCCGTAGGTGAGCTGGTTTAGGAAGGCGAGGACCTCGTTCCGCGTGCCGCCGATGAGGTTGACGGCGGCCGGCCCGCCGGACTCGTCCTGGAGCTCCCAGTGGTAGCGGTGGAGCACGGTGTCGATGAGGATCATCTTCTCCGCGTAGGTTCGGGCACCGGGGTAGGCGGCGAGGTACTCCTGGAAGTAGCTCATCAGGCCCCGCGAGCCGAGGTGCTTGTTCGTCATCGCCTGGTGGTACTCCGACCAGGGCAGCTCCCACCCACAGCGGTCGCAGTGGAGCAGCTCGGTGTTCTCCCGCGAGGGCGGCCCGTGGCGGCGGACCTCCTGGCCGCAGCCGGGGCATTCCACCTGCCCGCCGTGGGCCCGCGTGGCCGTCAGGCAGTCGCGGATCCGCGCATACAGGCCGATGCCGACCTCCTCGACCAGCTCGTCATCCTGGATGCCCCGGGCGTCCTGCTGGTACAGGCGGGCGATGGTGTAGCGCGACAGCCGGGGCGCCCAGCGGGGTCGGTTCTGCTGCCAGTCAGTCATGGGCGTTTGCCTCTCAAGACCATTTGCCGATTACGCCAGCGGGTCGGATGGCTTGGCCCAAGCCCACGGATTGCCATCCGTGGGCATCGGGGCGGGGCGTCGGTCTGACGGCCCTGCACCCGCACGTCCGATGGGCAAATGGTCTAACGGCTACACCTCCAGCGTGCCGAAGCGGATGCACTGGCGGTGCTGGCCGGGAGCGTCGGAGCTGTCCCAGATGCAGGCGAACTTTCCCGGGCCCTGGGCGATGAGGGTGGGGTAGCTGTTCTTGCCCTCCGCGCCGCCCTGGTCGAAGAACGGGCGGGGCTCGGCCCACGGACCGCCGCGGCGGCGGGTGGTGTAGTGCAGCGGCCCGCGCTGCCAGGCCGGGCCGGCGCTGTAGACGTAGATCTGCAGGCCGTGGCCGTCGTCGCCGAAGTAGCCCTTGGCGACGGTGTTGTGCAGGGCCGGCTCGGGGGCGGCAACGCTCCAGGTGCGCCCGCCGTCGCGGCTGGTGCTGACGAAGGCCTTCTGCGACGCGTGCGGCTCGGGGTAGCGGTTGTGGGCGGCGGTGCGCATGGCCATCACCCACTCGCCGGGCTCGTCGCCGGCGGCGATGCCGCCCTCGTGCAGGAAGGCGGGGTCCTCGGCCTGGCACGGCACGTACCCGCCGAGGCGCCAGGTGAGCAGGTCGCGGCTGGCCAGCACCATCTGGGCCCGGCTGGGGTCGCCGGGGAAGTCTTTGGAGAAGTGCACGTGCACCGGCAGCAGGTAGCGCGTGCCCTCGTCATCGGGGATGGCCGTGATGTGCTGGCAGGTGATGGGGAACACCGGGTACAGCACGGCCAGCTCGACGGGGCGCCACGAGGCCCCGCCGTCGCTGCTGACGGCGGCGCAGAGCTGGCTGAACTCGGTGTTGGGCATGTGCAGGGCGCTGCGCATCGCGAAGCACCAGATCGTCTCGCAGCCCGGGGCGCGGTAGAGCACCGGGTTGGCGTAGCCGAAGCCGCCGCCGTTGTGGGCGATGTCGTGATGGAGGATCGGCACGCGGCGGGTCCAGGTCTGGCCGCCGTCGCGGCTGCGGGCGCACCACAGCGCACCCATGTCGCCCTTGCTGTGCAGCTTCGTGCCGTAGGCGGCCACCAGTTGGCCGCCCGCGTCGGTGCACAGGAAGGGCTGCCAGATGTGGTGGTACGGGCTGTCGGGCCAGAGGGCGTCGACGGTGACGACGTTCTGCACGTCACCGGTGTAGGCGAGTGTGGTCTTATGGTTCATTACCTATCCCTTATCTATTACCACTGTATATGGAGTTACATACTATCTCTTTATCCAACTGCACCTGCAGGTGCGCACGGCAGGACCGGCCCAAGCCCACGGATTGCCATCCGTGGGCATCTCGGCGGGGCGTTCCATCTGGCGGCACAACGCATCCACAGGTTCAACAGGAGGACGTTCCAGACGACTTCCCTGCACATTCATGCGGTTATCCGACCGCCGCAGGCAAACCAAAGCGGCGACTCTGTCGCCGCACTCCATACTGCGCAGCCCAGGCCGCCCTACTTCAAGGGCGCGAGCAAGTCGGCCACGAACTCGCCGACGACCTCGGCGATGCGCTCGGGCGGATCGGACTTATGGTCGGTAATACGGTGGACGATGGCCGATCCGACGATGGCGCCGTCGGCGGTGCGGCAGACGTTGGCGACGATCTCGGGCCCGCTGACGCCGAAGCCGACGCAGACGGGGGTGTCGGTGTGCGTGCGGAGCTCGCCGACGGCCTCGACGGTGGCCGGGGGCAGCTGGGTCCGCTCGCCGGTGATGCCGCTGACGCTGATGTAG
The DNA here is from genome assembly GCA_041687295.1 of Phycisphaerae bacterium. GTDB lineage: Bacteria > Planctomycetota > Phycisphaerae > SM23-33 > FEN-1343 > JAWLCG01. Next base: position 2,470 of record JAWLCG010000155.1, read on the forward strand.
TAGACGAAGCCCCGGCTGCGGCGGGCGATCTCGACCTGCCGCTCGGGCGGGGTCGTCGGGGCGATCAGCTGCACCAGGGCCAGGCCGCCGCCGGCGGCAAGGGCCTCCATGTCGGCCGACTCGTCCAGCGGCAGGTCGGGCACGATCAGGCCGTCAAAGCCGCTGGCGGCGGCGTCGCGGACGAAGCGGTCCGGCCCGTAGCGGTAGACGATGCTGTAGCTGACCATGCCCACCACCGCCAGCTTGCCGCCGGCCTTGCGGAAGCGGGCGACCGTGTCGAAGATGGCCCCCACCTTCACGCCCGACTCCAGGGCGGCTGTGTAGCTGGCCTGGATGACCGGGCCGTCGGCGACGGGGTCGGTAAAGGGAAAGCCCAACTCGCAGACCCGCACGCCCAGCGTGTCGAGCTTGCGAAGAATCGCCCCGGTCGTCTCCAGCGACGGATACCCGGCCGTGACGAACGGCAGAACAGTCTTCCTGCCGCTGGCCCGCAGATCCGCAAAGGCTTGCACCAGGCGGTTGCTTTGGAGGTTTGTCGTAGCGCTCATGTCGTATTCCTATTTTTGATTTATGATTTCAGATTTTCGATTGTCCGCAAGGGGCAGCGATGGGAGATCGAGGGGTGTGCATCCCTCGAGAATCGCAAACCAAAAAATCAAAAATCACCGCTTCCTTTGCGGCGCAAGATTTCGCCGATCTCGTTGCAGTCCTTATCGCCCCGGCCGGAGAGGTTGACCAGGACGATCCGGTCTCGGCCCAGAGTGGGGGCGAGCTTGAGGGCGTGGGCGACGGCGTGGGCGCTCTCGAGGGCGGGGATGATGCCCTCGGTCCGCGAGAGGCGGATGACGGCGTCGAGGGCCTCGTCGTCGCTGGCGGTGGTGAACTCGACGCGCCCGGCGTCCTTCCAGTGGGCCAGCTCGGGCCCGACGCCGGGGTAGTCCAGGCCGGCCGAGACGCTGTGGACCGGGGCGGTCTGGCCGTCTTCGTCCTGCAGGATGTAGCTGAGGCTGCCGTGCAGCACGCCGGGGCGGCCCGCCGAGAGGGACGCGGCGTGGTCGCCGAGGTTGAGGCTGCGCCCGCCGGCCTCGACGCCGATCATGCGGACGGAGGCGTCGGCGATCATCGGCGCGAACAGGCCGGCCGCGTTGGACCCGCCGCCCACGCACGCGATGGCCACGTCGGGCAGTCGGCCGACGGCCTGGAGCATCTGGGCGCGCGCCTCGGTGCCGATGACGCTCTGGAAGTCGCGGACCATCTCGGGAAACGGCGCCGGCCCAGCCACCGTGCCGATGATGTAGTGCGTGTGCTCGACGCTGCCCATCCAGTCGCGCAGGGCCTCGTTCAGGGCGTCCTTGAGCGTTTTTTGACCGGTCTCCACCGCAATCACCCGCGCCCCGAGCAGTCGCATGCGGAAGACGTTGAGGGCCTGTCGGCGGATGTCCTCGGAGCCCATGTAGACGTCGCAGCTGAGGCCAAACGCCGCCGCCGCCGTCGCGGTGGCCACGCCGTGCTGGCCGGCGCCGGTCTCGGCGATGACGCGTTTCTTGCCCATCCGCAGGCACAGCAGGGCCTGGCCGAGGGTGTTGTTGATCTTGTGGGCGCCGGTGTGGTTGAGGTCCTCGCGTTTGAGGTAGACCTGGGCGCCGCCGAGCTGCTCGCTGAGCCGCCGGGCGTGGTAGAGCCGGCTGGGGCGGTTGGCCATCTCGGCCAGGCAGCGGGCGAACTCGGCCTGGAAGGCGGGGTCGGCCTTGGCGGTGGCGTACTCGCTCGTAAGCTGCTCGAGGGCGGCCCGGAGGGTCTCGGGCACGAACTGCCCGCCGAAGGCCCCGAAGTAGCCCGCCCGGTCGGCGGGGCTGGTCGATGTCGTCATGGAATCACCTCGGATGGTTGGCCCGCGCTCGCGCCGGCGGCGCAGGGCCGATGAGTCTAGTGGGTCGAGGGCGAATTTGCGAGGGGCGAGAGGGCGCTAGAACCAGATGCGCCCGGCGACGCGGGTCCGCCGGGACATCGGCCCTCCGGGGCGAGCACGGAATGTGCGTTTGCGAGGCATAGGCCATCAGCATAGCATGCATCGCGGGGGCGGCAAGAGGAAAAGGCTCCACTCGCGTTGGCCACATGGCTTCGGCCAGGCCCGGGGGCTTCGGAAGAAGAGACAGCGGGGATGGGCCACAGAGGCACAGAGGGCACAGAGGAAAAACGCAGAGGGATCGAGAGATTCAGAGAAAGGCAAAGCGCCCAGGTGCCGTGGCTACGGCGTTTGTAGCCTCGTCTCTGGAGCGTCGAAGACGGAGCGTCATCGACACGGCCTGTGGGCCATGCGGCGTCGAGCCCCTGCCGCCCCGCCCGGACGAGAAGCCCACGGAAGGCATTCCGTGGGCGTGGGCAAGACGCAGCAGCGCGGACGCAACCCTGGCGCGACCGGCGGCGGGCGGTGCCCCCCTACTTGGGCAGCCCGTAGGGCACGTAGGTTCGCGGAGCGTAGCGGAGCGGTTCTGCGTGCCGCGACGGCGCATGGCGGTTCGGAGGGTGATCCGTCTTCGCGGCACGCGGAACCTCGCCTGCGCTACCGCTTCGGCGAGAACCCACGTGCCCTACGGGGGGCCACCGGCGGCGGGCGGGGCCCGCCCTACTTGGGCAGTTGGACGCCGTTTCGGCGGGCGATGTAGTCGCAGATGGCCTGGGTGCCCTTTCGGCCCTGGCCCTGCTCGATGATCTGCTCGTAGACCTGCTCGACGAGCTCCAGGCCGCGGAGGTCCAGGCCCATGGCGCGGGCCTCCTTGTGGGCGATGCCCATGTCCTTGACGTAGTGCTCGACGAAGAAACCCGGCTCGAAGTCGCCCCGCAGCACGCGGGGCCCGAGGTTGCTGAGGTTCGACGAGCCCGCCGCCCCGGTGCTGACGACGCCGTGGACCTTCTGCAGGTCCAGGCCGGCCTTGGCGCCGTAGGTGAAGGCCTCCGCCATCGCCAGCATCGTGCCGGTGATGAGGATCTGGTTGACCATCTTGCAGTGCTGGCCGGCACCGGCTGGGCCGATGCGGTTGATCGTCTTGCCCATGGCCTCGAACAGCGGCAGGACCCGCTGGAAGTCGCCCTCGTCGCCGCCGACCATGATCGCCAGCGTGCCGTTGCGGGCGCCCGTGTCGCCGCCGCTGACGGGCGCGTCGAGGCTGCCGACGCCCTTGGCCTTGGCGGCGGCATGGATCCGCTGGGCCAGCGCCGGCTCGCTGGTGGTCATGTCGATGAGGATCGTTCCCGGCCGGGCGGTGCTCAGGGCGCCCTCGGGGCCCAGGACGACGGCCTCGACGTCGCGGGGGTAGCCCACGATGGTGATGACGACGTCGGCCTGGCGGGCGACCTCGGCCGGCGAGTCGCACCAGGCGGCGCCGCGGTCGAGCAGGCCCTGGGCCTTGTCGCGCGTGCGGTTGTACACCCGCAGCGGGTAGCCGGCGTCCATCAGGTGCCCGGCCATGCTGGCGCCCATGATCCCCGTGCCGATGAAGCCGACAGTCATCCGATCGCTCATGGAAGAAGAGTCCTTTCTGCTGCAAGGGTCCCGCCGGCGGCGCGGGCCGCCCGGCCGGGCTTTGAAGTCCTGCGATATTCTAGTGCCCCCGTCCGCCGATGCAACCGCCGAGGCCGGGCCCTGCCTCCTGTCACCAATTCCAGTCGGGGCCACTACTTGGTGAAGCCCCCCCGGCCAGGGGCTGGGGCGTCCCCGGCTCGCTCTGGGGGATTTTCCCAGGGCGAGCTAGGAAAAAAATACAGTGACAAGTGTATTCCAGTCGATAGTATGGCCGTACCGGGAGCCCGGGAGGGCCGTCGACCAGCTTGGAGTGGTCGGCGGGGCGGGCTCTTCACGTCCGGCATGCGCAGGGGGCGCATCAAGAGGCCCCCATGAGCCGCATTCGACTCGAAGCGCTGGAGCCCCGCCTGCTGTGTGCCGCCGCCCTGGCGGGCGACCTGCAGCGCGACGGCACGGTCAACGACACCGACCTGAGCCTGCTGCTGTCGGACTTTGACCGCTGGGGCGACCGCACGCTGAGCCTGGCCCTGGCCAACTGGGGCGCCCGCGCCGGAACGCTGATCGACGACGTCCTTCAGGTGGTCGGCACCGACGGCGACGATCTCATTCACATCGAGGACACCCACGGCCTGACGCGCGTGCAACGCAACGGCCAGTCGGCCCTTTACGAGGGCCTGGCCGGCGTGGTGGTGCGGGCCGGCGACGGCGACGACGTGATCGACATCCTCTCGGCCCTGCCGACGACGGTCTACACCCAGGGCGGCAACGACACGGTCACCGGCGGCTCGATTGTCGTAACCATCGGCGGGGGCACCGACGTCGTGCGCTCGGCCGGCGTGGTCTGGGCGGACGCGACGGACACCGTCGAGGACGCCCGCCGGCTGCACCGGGTGGAGGCGTTCTACCAGCCCTGGGCCGACAAGCCCATCCCCCTGGAGCTCCTGGGCCAGGACCTGCCCGACCCCCAGCCCCGCTGGAGCAGCCACCACTACGCCAACTTCGCGGGCGCCCCGCTGTTCGTCGACGGGCCCCAGTACAACGACGTCATCCAGGGCTACCTGGGCGACTGCTACTTCATGGTCTCGCTGGCGGCGATGGCCCAGGACGGCCCCGGCTGGCTGACCGACCACATGGTCGATCTGGGCGACGGGACGTTCGCGGTGGCGTTCTACCGCGACGGCGTCGAGCAGGTCGTCCGCGTCGATGCCGACCTGGTGGCCAGTACCAAGACGGGCAAGCTCCTCTACGCCCGGCCCAGCGCGACGGGGGAGCTCTGGCCGGCCATCCTGGAAAAGGCCTGGGCGAGCTTCCGCGACCCAAACGCCCCCACCTACGCTGCCATCGAGAACGGCTGGATGAGCGAGCCGGTGCTCGCCCTGACCAACCAGTACACCCGCTCGTGGTTCCTGCGGTCGACGATGACGGACACCCAGGTGCTCAGCACCGTCGAGGCAATGCTCGCCGAGGGCCTGGCGATGGTCGGCTCGCGGTCGACCGTCCAGGGCGCCATCCTGCCCAACCACGGCTACCAGGTGCTCAGCATTACCGAGCCCGACGCCCTGGGCCGACAGTGGATCGAGGTCTACAACCCCTGGGGCTATGACGGCGCCGACGCGGACGGCTACAGCGACGACCCCGACGACGGACACGTCTTCGTGCTGCCGTCGACATTCCTGGAATCCTTCTCCACCGGCACAAGCCTGGACCGCACGCTGCTAGCCTAGCCGCCACGTGGCCCCTTTTGGAGTGCGGCGAAGAATTCGCCGCTTTGGCTGGCTCTGCAAGCCGCTGTCGTGGCGACGGCGTCCGTAGCCACGTCTTCCGCCGCCCGATCGTCAGTCGTACCGCCCAATGGAGGCCCAGGGCGCCAGCGCCGTATGGAGTGCGGCGGCCTTGACGCCGCTTTGGATCGCATGCGACAAGCCAGACCGTTTTGCTCGCGAACCTGCGGGGGCGTTGTGCCGGGTCAGGCACGGCCCGGCTGAGATGCCCACGGATGGCAATCCGTGGGCGTGGCCAGAACCTTTGCTCAACCCGCAGGCGCAAGCGTAAAACGGTCTAGCCAAAGCGGCGTCAAGCCGCCGCTCTCCAGGGCTCCGGGCCGCGCGATCGGTAGACGCCCTACCGCGACCGGCGGCGGCGTCGGCGGGAGGGCTTTTTTGCCTCGCTGTCGCGGGGGGTCTCGGTCGTGGTTTTGGCGCTCTTGGCGCTCTTGGCACCCTTGGCGCTCTTCTGGGCCCGGCCGGGTTTCTGGCGGGCCTTCTTCTCGGCGGCGGGACGCTTGGGGGCGCCGGCCAGCGGCTCGATGCGGAGGTCCATCTTCCGTTGGGCCAGGTCGATGGCGACGATGCGGGCCTTAACCGCGTCGCCCAGGCGGATCCGCCGGCCCGTCCGCTCGCCCACCACCAGGCCGTGGCGAAGGTCCACCTCCCACCAGTCGTCGCCCAGGTCGGCCAGCCTGCACAGGCCCTCCACCAGGTAGCGCGTCGACTGGACGAACACGCCGAAGTTCGTCACGCCGGTGACCACGCCGTCGAGGTCCTCGCCGATGTGGTCGCTGAGCATCTGCAGCACCAGCAGCTTGCGCAGCTCGTTCTCGGCCGTCGCGGCCCGGCGCTCGGTGACGTTGCAGTGGTCGCCCAGTTGGGCCGTCGCCTGGGGGTCGACGGTCTCGGGCTCCAGCGTCTCGCGCAGGTACGCGTCGAGCAGGCGGTGCACCGTCAGGTCCGGGTAGCGGCGGATGGGGCTGGTGAAGTGACAGTAGTGGTCGCTGGCCAGGGCGAAATGGCCCACGCGCAGCGGCGAGTACTCCGCCCGCTCGAAGGTCTTCAGCAGGGCCAGGTTCACCGCGTAGCTCTCGGGCTTGCCGCGGACCTTGTCGATGAGCGACTGCATGTCGTGCCGCGACAGGTCGCGCGGGATCTTCAGCCCGCAGGCGCGGATGAAGTCGGTCAGCTGCTTGCTCTCGCCGTCGCTCTCGGGGTGGATGCGGCGGAGGAAGGGCACCTCCTGGCCGTCGAGCAGCCGGGCGACGGCGTCGTTGGCCTCGACCATGAACATCTCGATGATCGTGTGGGTGTAGCTGTCGTCGGCCTGGGCGGCATCGAGGACCTTGCCCTCGTCGCTGAGCACCAGCTTCACCTCGGGCAGGTCCAGGTGGATCATCCCCGCGCGGCGCCGCCTCGCCTCGATCCGCCGGGCCAGCGTCTCCATGGCCCGCACCAGCTCGACGATCTGCCCCTCATAGCCCCCCACCTTGCCGTCCAGGATGCCCTGGGCCTGCAGGTAGGTCAGGCGCTTGGCCGAGCGGATCACGCCGTTGGCGAAGCGGGCGCCGAGGATCTCGCCGTCGGCGTCGTAGTCGATGAAGGCGCTCTTGACGAAACGCCCCACGCCCTCCTGCAGGCTGCACACGCCGTTGCTGAGGATCTCCGGCAGCATGGGCACGACCTTGCGGGGGAAGTAGACGCTGTTGCCCCGCAGGCGAGCCTGCTCGTCCAGCGGCGAGCCCTCGGTGACGAAGTGCGCCACGTCGGCGATGTGCACGCCCAGGCGCCAGCCGCTGGCGGTGCGCTCCAGGCTGATCGCGTCGTCGTAGTCGCGGGCGTCGTCGGGGTCGATCGTCACGATCGTCAGGCCCGTCAGGTCCTCCCGGCCGGACGGGTCGACCGGGGCGGCCTCGCTGAACTCCCGCGCCAGGGCGCGGGCCTGCTCGAGGGCGGCCTCGTCGAACGCGTCGGGCAGGCCGTACTCGCGGATGACGGCGAGGGTCTCCACGTCGGCCGGCCCGGCCTGGCCCAGCACCTCGACGATGACGCCCCGGCCCAGCTCGCCGGCCCGGGGATACTGAACGATCTCGACGACGACCTTGACCCCGGCCTTGGCGGCGGGCCCGACGTCCTGGATGACGATCGGGTCGGTCATCACGATGCCCTGGGGCAGGATGAACCAGACGTCCTCGGCGTGCTGCAGTTGGCCGACGAAACGGTTCTGCCCGCGCTCGAGCACCTCGGTGATCTGCCCGCGGTAGATCTGCTCGCCGCCCTCGCGCCGCCCGCCGCGGTAGACCTTGGCGGCCACGCGGTCGCCGGTGATGGCCGTGCCGCTGGCGCCCTCGGGGATGAACAGGTCGCCGTGGGCGTTGAGCTCGTCGGGTATGACGAAGCCGAACCCCCGCGGGTTGCCGCGGTAGACGCCGACCACCCGCTCGCCGATGGGCGGCAGGGCCAGGGCGTTCTTGGGCCCGCTGACGACCCGGCCCTCGGCCATGAGGCGTTTGACGGCCTCGCGGAAGGCGCCGTACTCCGGCTCGGGCACGCCGAGACGATGGGCGAGCTGGCGGGCCTTGAGCGGCTGGTATTCCTTTTCGGAAAGATGCTTCACGATGGCTTCAAGGTAGCGTTCTTGCATACCCTTATGGTAGGGTGCCCCCGCACCAGTAGCAATCATCAACACCCGCGCAAAAAGGAGCGACCCGTGAGCGACCAGATCATCCGAATCGCCGAGCAGCTCGGCAAGGCCATCGCCGACAGCCCCCAGAGCCAGGCCCTCGACCAGGCCCGCCAGCAGGCCCAGGGCGACCCCGAGGCCATGAAGTTGATGAACGAGTTCCAGAGCCAGGCCGAGAAGATCGCCCGCCAGGAGCAGATGCGCCAGCCCATCGAGCCGGCCGACAAGCAGAAGCTCGAAGGCCTCCAGGGCAAGGTCGCCGGCAACGGCACCATCAAGAAGTTCACCGAGGCCCAGATGCAGTATGTCGACCTGATGCAGCGCGTCAGCCAGACCATCCACCAGCAGCTCGCCGGGCCCGAGGAAGAGCCGCAGCAGCAGTAGGGTTCCCCCGATCGGTTGGCCCCTTTGCCGATCGACCGTGCGGCTGGGTGCCCCGGGCAAGCGGAGCGTCAGCACCGCTCGCCC
>JAWLCG010000156.1:0-10901 GCA_041687295.1 Phycisphaerae bacterium
ACCGGCCAGGGCACCTGCAGCCGGGGCCGAAAGCTCACCAGCCCCAGCCGCTGCTCCAGGAAGACCACCAGGTTGATCATCGCGTAGGTGATCAGGAAGAACATCGTGATCAGCGGGGCGATGGCGTTGAGGCTCCGCAGCATCAGGGCGGCCAGCACGATCGCCCCGGTCAGGAACAGGGCGTGGCGGGGCTCGCCCTTGGCGCTGCGCTGGGCCAGCCAGCGCCCCGGCGGCAGGATGCGGTGCTCGCCCAGGGCCTGCAGGATCCGCGGCGAGCCGACCAGCGACGCCAGGGCCGACGAAAAGGTCGCCCCCAGCAGCCCGCCCAGCACGGCCGGCCCCCAGGCGGCGCGGTCGACCAGGACCGTGTAGTTGCCCCGCAGGTCGTCCATCGGCGCCGACCGCGCCAGCCAGTACGCCAGCCCCAGGTACACCACCAGGCTCACCGCGATGGCCGACAGCGTGCCCACCGGGATCGCCCGGCGGGGGTCCTTCAGGTCGCCGGACATGTTCGCCCCGGCCATGATGCCCGTGGCGGCTGGGAAGAACACCGCGAAGACGCTCCAGAACTCCCGGCTGACGAAGCCGCCCGCGAGCCCCTCGGCCGGGGCCACCCACCAGGTCACCTCGTACTGCATCGAGCCCATCGCCGCCGCCACCGCCACCGACACCAGCGAGGCCCCGATCACCGCCAGGATCAGGTACTGAATGCGGAACGCGAAGCCCGCGCTGATGTACGCCACCGCAAAGATCACCACGAAGAGCCCCAGGTCCACCGCCAGCGGCGGGTGCTCCGGAAAGATCCACAACCAGCCCGCCCGGAAGCCGAAGATGTACATCGCCACCGCCAGCGTCTGCGACAGGTAGAGCGGAATGCCCACCGCCCCGCCGATCTCGATGCCCAGCGACTGCGAGATGATCGAGTACGCCCCGCCGGCGCCGATGCGGATGTTGGTGACCACCGACGAGAGGCTCAGCCCCGTGCAGCCGGTGATGGCGAACGACATCAGGATGATCACCACCGCCCCCAGCAGCCCGACCTGCCCCACGACCCAGCCCTCGCGGAGGTACATGATCACGCCCAGGATCGTCAGCAGCGTCGGCACGAAGACGCCGCTGAACATCCCGAACTTCCGCGGCCCCGGCGTGCCCTCGCGCGGCCCCTGCATCGCTTCACTGACATGCTCGTCCATGGCTGTGCCTCCCCCGCGTACCCCGACGGCTCTGCGGGTATTGTAGGCGTGGGGGGGGATTCCGCCTTGGCCCGGTCCCAACGGCAGGAAATGCGGGCCTCGGGGCCCGGGGAGGATGGCAGGGGCCGACGGGGCTGCCGCTGCCGCCAACTGCGGGCGAGACCGTCGATTAGAGGGATCGGCCCCCCGTGCCGGCCGGGCCGGTGGCGTGGGCGTCGGCTAATGGGTAAGGTATTCCCTGGAACCTCGATAGGGTCTTGCCAGTATATTCTCCGTGTCTGCCGACGAATAAACGGGACAGATACGGAGACGCCCCTTGCAGCAATCCCTATGGGATGACAACAAGACGGCGCTGGCCGGTCGGCCCCTGACGGTGGGGGCTGGGCCGCGGGCGCCCGGGCCGGCGGTGGTGCTGGAGACTCCCCCGGCCGAGGTCTGGCTGGCCGAGCAGCGGGTCACGGGCCGGGTGGAAGGGCTGCGGGCCCGCGCGGGCGTGCTGCGCGTCAACAGGCGGGCCTGGCCCTTCGTGGTGGATGCCGACGGGCGATTCGCCCTGACGGTTTGCCTGCGCGACCGCGTGAATCGGCTCGTCGCCAGCGTCGGCCAGGGCGGCTGCGTGCACGAGTCGGCCCCCGTCGAGCTGACGCTGGGCTATGCACTGCGCCCCGAGGTGCAGGCCCTGGCCGAGCCGGCCGGGCGGTTTGTCCGCCTGCGGGCGCGGGTCCTGGAGAACCCCCGCGCCGAGCGGCTGCGGTTCGTCTGGTCGGCCGACCCGCGTAACCCCGCCCCCGTCTCGATGCCCGAGACGGTGGGCCCCGACCTGTGGGTGGGCCTGGGCGACGCCGCGCCGGCCGGCGAGTACTACTTCGATCTGCGGGTCGAACGGCCCGGCGGCGAGCCGGTCCGTGCCCGCACGCTGGTGACGGTCTCGCCGGACGGGGCGGTGGCGCCCTTCGACATCCGCACCGACCGGGCGGCCTGGTTTGAGCGGGCCGTGCTGTACCAGATCACGCCCTACACCTTCGTCGCCCATGGCCGGCTGGCCGACGTGACGGCCAAGATCGACGAGCTGGCCCGCCTGGGCGTCAACACGCTCTACCTCCAGCCCATCTACGCCGCCGGCAGCCCGGGCCAGGGCTACGACGTGACGGACTTCTTCCGCGTCCGCGCCGACTACGGCGACGAACAGGACCTCCGCGCCCTGATCTCGGCCGCCCGCGCCCGCGGCCTGCGGGTGCTGCTGGACTTCGTGCCCAACCACACGGCCATCCAGCACCCCTACGCCCGCGACGTCGCCCGCTACGGGGCCCGCTCGCACTACGCGCGGTTCTACCAGGACGAGCCCGGCGGCGATCGCTACGCCGCCCATTGCCGCGACCTGCCCGACGGCGAGGCGCGGTTCGTGCACTACTTCACGTGGCAGAACCTGCCCAACCTCGACGTGACCGAGCCCGAGGTGGTCCGCTAGCTCACCGAGGCGGGGCGGCACTGGGTGGAGCGGTTCGACGTGGACGGCTTCCGGCTCGTCCGCCTGCGCCGCCAGCTGCCCGCCCTGACCGGCGAGGGCTTCGAGGAGCTGCCCACCGGCTCGGCCACCGCCTTCGCCTACCGCCGCTGGCAGGGCGACCAGAGCGTCATCGTCGTGCTGAACCTCGGCGAGCAGGCCACCTCGGCCCGGCTGCGGGCGAGGGCGGGCGTCTCGGCCCTGCGCGACCTGCTGACCGGCGAGCGGGTCGCCTGCCAGGGTTGCGAGCTCAACCTGGATCTGCCCCCCTACGCTGCCCGCGTCCTGCTGGTCAAAGAGTAGGCCCTTCGAGCGCCGTCGCCGGGGCAGCCGTTGGTCGGACGGTTCGTTCCTGGCTGGACGGGCCACTGCGCCACGACTTCAGCGGCTCGGGCCGTCGAGCAGTTCCAGGACGCGTTCGGTGGGCAGCGGGGGAGAGGGGGCCTCCATCCGCTGCCGGGCCTCGCGGAACTCGACCCGGTCTACGCGCTTCTCGCCCTGGCGGTGGGCGTCGGTATCAGGCGGTGCCGGTGGTCGGGCCGGTGGGGACGGGGTTGCCCTCAGCGTCGAGATTCTCGCCGGCGTGGTGCAGGCCGCCGAGGTACTGCCAGCCCATCCACTGGCCGATCGCGCGGAGCAGGCTGTAGACGCTCACGTAGAGCGTGGGCACGAAGACCAGCGTCAGCAGCGTGGCGAAGCCCAGGCCGAAGACCAGGGCGCTGGCCATGGGGCTCCACCACTCGACCGCTTCGCTGGGGCCGGTGATCCACTTCATGGCGTGGAAATCGTACATAAAGCCGGTGACCATGGGGGTCAGGCTGAGCATGGTAGTGACGGCCGTCAGAACCACGGGGCGCAGGCGGGTGCGTCCGGCCTCGACGGCGGCCTCGACCAGGCCCATGCCGCCCCGCTGGAGCTGGCGGGTGTAGTCCAGCAGGACGATGGCGTTGTTGACCACCACGCCGGCGAGGCTCACCACGCCGATGCCGGTCATGATGATCACGAAGGGCATCTCCATCACCAGCAGGCCCACCAGCACGCCGATGAGGCTCATGCCCACCGTCGTCATGATTACCAGCGGCACGCTCACGGTGTTGAACTGGGCGACCAGGATCATCAGGATCAGCAGCATCGCGATGAGGTAGGCCCGGCCCAGGAAGGCGGTGGCCTTGTCCTGCTCCTCCTTTTCGCCGTCGTAGGTCAGCGTGTAGCCTTCGGGCAGCGTCAGCCCGGTCAGCGCGGCGTTCTGCGCCTGCTGGGCGGGCGTGGGCTGGAGGATGCGCGTGACGTCGGCGAGGACCTCCTCGGGCTTTCGCCCCTCGGCGTCGGCGGTCAGGGTGACGACGCGCTTCTGGTCGATGCGGTGGATGTCGCCGAAGCCGCCCGCGTAGACGAACTCGCCCAGGCTGCTCAGCGGCACCGGGTCGCCGGTCTCGCTGGGCACCTGCAGGCGGAAGAGGTCCTCGACGTTCTGCCGCTGGTCGATCGGCAGGCGGACGGTGATGTCGTACTCGTCGTTGAACTGGCGGTAGGTGCCGACCTTTCGCCCGAACATGGCCGTCTTGAGGAACTGGCCGACCACGTTGGTGTTGACGTTGAGCAGCATCGCCCTTCGGCGGTCGACGCGGAACTGCAGCTCGGGGCGGCTGGCCTCGTAGTCGCTGCTGAGGTTGACCATGCCCGGCGTGCCGGCGATCATGTTCTTGGCCTGCTCGCTGATGGTCGCCAGGGTGGCGAAATCCTCGCCGGCGAACTCCAGCGTGACGGCCGAGCCGGTCGGCGGGCCGTGCTGCTCCTCGCTGACCTCGACCTCCACGCCGGGCAGGTCGCTCAGCAGGCCGCGCAGCTCGGCGAGGATCACGTTGCTGGGCCGGAGGCGGTTGGCGAAGTCGGGGAAGACCATTGTCAGGCGGGCCTCCTGGGGCCCGGCGTTGCCCCCGCCGAAGCCCCCGTCCCCGCCGCCGGCGCCGACGGTGGTGATGACGTGCTTCATCTCGCCGCGCTGCAGGTAGGGCGCGAGGCGCGACTCGACGACCTGGGCGAGCTGGTCGGTGTAGTAGATGTTCGTGCCCTGGGGGGCGCGGACGCTCACCGTGCCGCGCTCGGGGTCGATGTCCGGGAAGAACAGCACGCCGGCGCTGTATCGCTGGAAGACCATGAGCAGCCCCACCAGCAGCAGGACGGCCACCACCAGCGTGGCGATCCGGCTGAGCGGGGTGCCCAGGACCGCCGTCAGCACCCGCGTGTAGAGGCGCTGGAAGATGTTGTGGTGCTCGCCGGCGCCGGAGGTGCCGTGGGCGCGGATGAACAGGCTGGCCAGCACCGGGCTGATTACCAGGGCGACGAACAGCGAACTGCTCAGCACCGTGATGACGGTGATGGGCAGGTACTTCATGAAGTCGCCCATGATGCCTTCCCACAGCAGCAGCGGGGCGAAGGCGGCGATCGTCGTCGCCGTCGAGGTGATGACCGGCCAGGCGACCTCGGCGGTGCCCTTCATCGCCGCCTGCACCCGGCTATGGCCCAGTTGCATGTAGCGGTAGATGTTCTCGACGATGACGATGGCGTTGTCCACCAGCATGCCCAGCGCCAGGATCAGGCTGAACAGCACGATCATGTTCAGCGTGATGCCCATCGCCTGGAGGATCGCGAAGCTCATCAGCATGCTCAGCGGAATCACCGCCGCCACCACCAGGGCCGTGCGGAAACCCAGGAACAGCATCAGCACGCACAGCACCAGGATCAGGGCGGTCAGGATGTTGTTCTCCAGCTCGGCGACCATCTCGTTGATGTCGTCCGAGCGGTCCATGGTGATCTCGATCTCCACGCCGGCGGGCGCCTGCAGGCGGGCCTGGGCGAGGATGGTCTTGACCTGGTCGGCGATATCGAGGATGTTCGCCCCGACGCGCTTCTTGACGCCGATGGTGATGGCCGGCTCGCCGTCGAGTCGGCTGATGGTCTCGCGGTCCTTGAAGGTGTCGCGGACGGTCGCGACGTCGGCCAGGTAGATCGGCTTGCCGTCGCGGACGGTCAGCAGCAGGTGGTCGACGTCGGCGGGCTCGGTGAACTCAGCCGGCACGCGGATGTTGAACTTGGTCGCCCCGCTCTCCATGCCGCCGGCCGAGACGTTGACGTTCTCGTTGGGCACCAGGCTCACCAGCTCCGGCAGGCCGATGCGATAGGCGGCCAGGCGGTCGGGGTCGAACTCGATGCGGATCTCCCGCTCCAGGGCGCCGCTGACCTCCGCCTCCAGCACGCCGGGCACCCGCTCGATGTAGTCCTCGAGCTCCTCGGCGATGACCTTGAGGCGGACCGGCGAGATCGGCCCGGCCACGTTGATGTACATGATGGGGAACTCGGCGACGTTGATCTCGCCGATGGTGGGCTCCTCGGCCTCGGTCGGCAGCTCGCCGCGGGCCAGGTCCACCTTGTCGCGGACCCGCTGCAGGGCGTCGTCGATCAGGACGTCAGGCGTGAACTCCACGCGGATGAGGCTGAAGCCCTCCTTGCTGGTCGAGGTGATCTCCTCGACGCCCTTGAGGCCACTGAGCTCCTGCTCGATCTCCATCGTCACGGTGGTCTCGACGTCCTCGGGGCTGGCGCCCTCGTAGACGGTGGAGATCAGCACGATCGGGATCGGCACGTCCGGGGCGCTCTCGCGCGGCAGCGTGACGTAGGCCATCACGCCGGCGATCACGACAATCACCACCAGCACCAGCACGGTGATGCGATTTTTCAGGGCTGCATTGGACAGGATCATGGTCGCGATTCCTTCGCGTCAGTTTCGGATCCGGCGGGACTACAGGGCGTCGGCTTCGGCCTGGGGGGTCGGCGGCGGAGTCGTCTCGACCTGCACGGCCGGGCCGACGGGGGCCGGCTCGCTGCCCGGCAGCAGCTGGGCCACCGAGGGCTGTGGGCGGACGGGCTGGTCCTGCCCGACGAGCCGCTGGCCCCGGACGATCAGCGTCTCGCCGGCAGCCAGGCTCGGCACGGCCGGGTCGTAGCCCGGCTCGCCCGGCCCGACGGGCAGCACCTGGGCCTCCCGGCCCCGCAGCAGGCCGATCTTCACCCGCCGCTGGCGGGCCAGGCCGTCCTCAACGACGTAGACCTGGTAGCCCTGCTCCAGGGGGATCACCGCGTCCAGCGGGATCATCAGCACGTCGGTGAGCCGCTGGCGGGCCAGCTGCACCCGCACGATCATGCCCGGGCGCAGCACCAGGTTCGGGTTGGGCACGCGGACCTCGGTCTGGAAGGTCCGCGTCCGCGGGTCGGCGGTGGCCTTGATGAAGGTGATCGTACCGGTGAAGCTCTGGTCGTAGAGGGCTTCGACCACGACGGTGGCCTGCTGGCCGACGGCAATATACTTCACGTCGCGCTCGGGCACGCTGACCTGCACCTTGACCGCGCTGATGTCGACCAGCTCGGCCACCGGCGTGCCGGGGCTGACGAACTCGCCGACCTCGACCTGCATGTCGTTCAGCAGGCCGATCGAGTCGGGCGTCTCCTGCGAGCCGTGCACACGGGTCGGAGCGTAGATGGTCGTGCGGTCCAGCCGAACCTTCGCCGAGGCCAGCTGCGCCTCCGAGCGGCGGACCGTGGTGCGGGCGATGTCCAGCTCGCCCTCGCTGGCGACGCCGCGGCGGGCGGCCTCTTCGAGGCGCTCAAGCTCGCGGCGGTCGTACTCGGCCTGGGCGGCGTCCTTGTTGTACTCGGCCTCGATCAGCTCGCGGTCGAGGTAGACCAGCGGCTGGCCCGGGCGGATCAGCTCGCCCTCGCGGGCGGCGACTCGCGCGACCTGGGCATTGACCTCGGCGGCGATCTGGATCGTCGCCCACGGCTCGACGACGGCCGGGATCGTGAAACTGTCGACGAACTCCTCCAGCGGCTCCAGGACGGTCGTCGCCACGTTCACCACGGGCCGATCGACGTTGAGTTCCGGCTCGGGCTTGTCTGGCAGCAGGGCGCCCAGGGCGATGACGGCCGCCACGGCCACCACAATCACCAGCACCGGAACGACCACCCGCCGCACGAGGGACCTGCCGCCCGGCCGGCTGTATTGCATCTTTTGAGCGCTCATACGACTCCTGCCTCAGTTGCCGTTGGACCGCGGCTCCAGGCCGCGGACGATCAGTGCCATCAGTTGCGGCAGGCCACGCTCGACCTGCTCCCGCCGACTCACCACGAAATAGGGGGCATCGAAGCCCTGCACCGCCACCTGTACCAGCCAGGCCGTCCGCTCTGCGTCCAGGGCCGGGTCGAACAACCCCTCGCGCTGGCCCTGTTCGATCACGCCGGCCAGGACCGCCCGACCAGCCAGGATGCCCGGCTCGGCCTCGTGCGAGACCTTCTCGAGCACCTCGGCCCAGAGGTCCGGGGCGTGCGGGGCGCGGTGCGAAAAATCCCAGATGTACAGCATCGCGTCGAGGTAGATCCGCCGGAGCTTCTCGTCGGCGGGCCCGGGCCCCTCGGCGACGGCACGCATCCGCTCGAGCACCTGCTGGACGACCTGCTGGCAGACGGAGCGGAAGATGTCCTCTTTGCTCGCGAAGCTCAGGTACAGGCTGCCTTTGCTGATTCCCACGGCCGCGGCGATGTCGTCCATCGTCGTCCGCTTGTACCCGTACTGCAGGAAGAGCCGACTGGCGTCCTCCAGGATCCGCTCGCGAATGTCGTCCGTGTTCACGCTGTTGGCCATCGCGCCCTCGCTCGACCGGTGTTGACCGGTGTACTCATCGAGTCAATCAGTCAGTCTCTCTCTTCTATACGATGCGACACGGAGGGCGGCAAGCTTATTTTTGACCAAATGACCGATTCAGTCACTGAGTCATTCGGGGGCCCCGGTCGCCCCCGCCGGCCCGGGCGGGTATAACTGTGGTAGAGGAATCCTACGTAGGGATCTATCGGACGATTTCGCAGCCCGGCGCCAGGCCGGCGCACTTTGAATGGGTGACGCATGCGACGGATGATACAGCTGGCGGCGGCGGGGGTGCTCCTGTCGGCCCTGTCAGCGTGGGCGGCCGAGCCCCCGCTGGCCCGTCCGGCGCCTCGCTCGGCCGCGTGGATGGAGAATTGGCCGGCCTTTCGCGGGCCCACCGGCGACGGCGTGGCGCCGCCCTCGGCCCAGCCGCCCGCCGAGCCGGTTGTCCGCTGGAAGGTGCCCATCCCCGACGCCCCGGGCAACGGCTCGCCCATCGTCTGGGGGGACCGGGTGTACCTCTCGGCCGAGGGGCACCGCGTGCTCGCCTTCGGGGCCGCCACCGGCCGAAAGCTCTGGGAGACCCGCCTGGACGGCCCCGCGGGCGCCCCCGTCGAGGACGATCCCTGGGCGATGCCCATCGCCAGCGACGAGACGGGCCTGGCCGCCCCCACGCCGGTGACCGACGGCGAGCGGGTGTGGGCCTTTTTCGGCACCGGCGTGCTGGGCTGTGTCGACGCCGCCACCGGTCAGGCCCTGTGGGCCGTTCGGCTGGTCGATCGGCCCTGGAACAGCTGGGGCCTGGCCGCCAGCCCCGTCCTCTGGGCCGGGCAGATCATCCAGGTCGTCGACCAGGAGCCCGACGAGGCCGACGAGACGCCCCGCTCGTTCCTGGTCGCCCTCGATGCCGCCACCGGCGAGGTGCGCTGGCGGACCGACCGCCCCGTCGCCAGCGGCTGGGCCACGCCGCTGCTGATCGCCGAGGAGGATCGGATCTCGCTGGTCACCGCCGCCAACCCGGCCGCTATCGCCTACGACCCCGACTCGGGCAGGCAGCGCTGGCGGATCGATGGCCTGCACGGCGACGTCGCCGGCTCGCCGGTGGGGCGGCACTGGGTGTACATTGCCGGCGACCCCAGCGGGGAGGTGCTGGCCCTCCGGCCCGGCGGCGAGGGCGAGCTGCCCGACGAGGCCATCGTCTGGCAGTACGACCGCGACCTGCCCGACGTCTCCTCGCCCGCCTGCGACGGCCGGCTGTTCGTCCTGGCCGGCTCGGCCGGGCGGGTGCAGGCGCTCGACGCCGCCACCGGCGAGGTGCGCTGGAGGCGAGATCTGGCGGGCACGTTCTGGCCCTCGCCGGTCATCGCCGGCGATCGGCTGGTGCTGCTCAGCGACGAGGGCGAGCTGGTGATGCTCGAGCTGGCCAGTGGCGACGAGTTGGGCCGATGCCGCCTCGACGAGCGGACGACGGCCTCGCCGGCCCTGGCGGGCGAGACGATCTACATTCGCGGGACCGAGCACCTCTGGTGCCTGGGCCCGGCCGAGCCACAGGCCGCGCCGTAGACCGTCTGTCTGTCGGACGAGCTGGCCTCGGCCCAAGCCCACGGAATGCCTTCCGTGGGCATCGGGGCGGGCCGTTCCCGGCGCGGCACAACGCACCCACACGTCCGACAGGCAAACGGGCGAGCCCCGGCGGGGGGTGCTCAGGCCGCTGGGGGGGCACTGGGTTGCAGGGAGCCCCGAACAGGAACCAACAGGAAGGGCGAATACATGGTCTTCATCGACTACATCACGCTGATGTTGCTGAACATGGTGGCCGGCCTGGTGCTGCTGGCGACGTGGGTGGCCTGGGGGTGCATGCGGGACGACCAGCGGGCCTGGGCGCCGGGCTTCGGCCTGGCCGGGCTGGTCGGCCTGGCGACGGGGCTGCACATGAGCTTCACCTGGCCGCTGCCGGGGCCCTACAACAGCGCGTTCGGCGAGACGACGGTGCTGCTGTCGGGCGTGCTGCTGGCCGGCGCGGTGGCCCTGGCGGCCCGCTGGGGCCTGCTGGGCGTGCTGATCTACGCCGCGATCGCCGGCCTGGCGGGCATCGTCGTGGGCGTGCGGATCTGGGATCTGGGCCTGACGGCCCGGCCTCCGATCGCGGCGGCGGGCTTCATCCTGACCGGCCTGGCCGGACCGTTGACGGCGGTGGCGGTGGCCCTGCGCCGCCAGAGCTGGCTGCGGGCCCTGGCTGCCCTGGTGCTGCTGCTGGCGGCGGCCATCTGGCTGCTGACGGCCACCCTGGGCTTCTGGGGCCACATGGAAAGCTTCCGCGGCTACCAGCCCCCGACGCTCCAGACCCCCACCCAGCCGGTGCTGCCGTAGGGGCGTGAACCGTCTGCCGACTGAATCTGCGTAGCCTTGGCCCGGGCAAAGGTGGGGCTGCGCCCCAGCCTACGAAGATGGCCTGCGCCGTAGGCTGGGGCGCAGCGCAGCGGAGCCCCACCTTCTCCCTGCGGGTAAC
>JAWLCG010000157.1:0-10868 GCA_041687295.1 Phycisphaerae bacterium
CCGAAGGTCGCCACCGCATTTTTCGTGGCATCTCGAATCCCGAAGGACTCGACTGGTCCGGTGCAGTCGGATTTACCGACGGCGGCGGATCAGGGCCAGGCCGCCCAGGCCCAGGAGGCTCAGGGTCGCCGGCTCGGGGATGATGCCGCTGAAGTTGGTCTCGACGCCGTTGCTGTCGCCATCGAAGACGGCCGCACGCCAGGTGCCGACGAAGTCGTTGCTGACGGTCAGGCGGGCGATCTGCTTGCGGCCAGAGGTGCCGCTGGGGTCGCTGTCATACCAGCTGATCGCGAGCCCGGCGGTGTCGAACTTCACAGCGCCGATACCCCACAGGGCCGGGTTGATGGTGGAGACACCCGAGCCGACCGTCGGGCTGGTAACGTAGGTGTCGAACTCCAGGTCCGGGGCAGCCGCGATCAGCGCAGCCAGGCCCGGGCCGCGGCCACTGGGATCACCGAACGCATGCTGGAAGATCGTGCCCTGCTCAGCGACCAGCTCGAAGGCCGCGTTGGTCCAGTCAGCGCCGGTCATCACGACAAGGTCATAGGTCGTGTAGTCGGCCAGGGTGGCGACAGAACTGTTGTCGACCCAGACCAGGTTGACGCCGGGGACGACGTCGCCCGGCAGAGTGATGGCCGCATTGGCGGCCACAGCCAGAACAGCAACCAGAACCAGAGAAAGCAAGCTGCGAGTCATTGCATCTCCTCCATCCAAAGTTAGAGAGTTTTGTCCATCACCCACAAAAGACCTGAAGACTCGATTTGGTTCCCAGGTGCCTTTATCTTAAACCGGGTCCTCAGAATACGCAATAGGAGAAATTCCTTCGTTCCGCGACTTCTGCCCACCGAGGCAGCGACTCGGGGTCGAGTCAGGCGTATGCGACTTGTTTGAACGGTGAGCCATGCATGTGATGATACCGCAGGAGCCCGTTTCGTCAATACGGTTAATCGTCACTTCCAGCCATCGCGGGCTTTCGGGGACGATTTTGCCGGCCCGCCGGGAGGAAATCGCCCTGGGCGTATTGACGCAAGAGTCTTTAGGCATTCGCCTTAGGTTTGACTGCTTGGGGCGGGTCCGCTGGCTTTTTTGCCGGCCTTGCCCTTGCCGTGCGACCCCTACAGGCGGTAAGAATCCACCTGAAAGCCACTTTGCGGGATCTTCCGACCCCTCCTCCGACGCGTCTTTGGGCGCCCACGAGGGTACCGCGACCCGGCCGAGCGCGTGAATATGGGCAAGCCAGGAAATATGGGATACTATCTCTGCGGTTCGTGCATCGGGGAAATCCCTGACGACAGAGGCCGATCGGCCTGCCCGGCGGTGGTTCCGCGGGCGGGTCGGGTCGGCGAGCGGCACACATCTGGAGCGACAAAACGATGAGCACGACACTTGGCGAGGCGCTGAAGAACTGGTTCGTCTTCCATCCGGAGGAGGACTTTGGCCCCAGCGCGATCGACGCCAGCGGCTGGCTGGACGCGCCGGCGGGTCGGCACGGCTTCGTCCAGCCGGCGGGGGAGGGGCTGGCCTTTGAGGACGGCACGGTGGTGCAGTTCTGGGGGGTGAACATCTGCAACGGCCGGGTCGCCTGCGACGCCGCCACGGCCGAGCGGTGGGCAGGGCTGCTGGCCAAGTATGGCGTCAACGGCGTGCGGTTCCACAAGTTCACCTGGCCGGGGGAGGAGGGCATCGGCTCGGGCGTCCGCTCGCCAGACCTCGACCCGGCCAAGCTGGCCCGCATGGACGCCTTCGTCGCCCGCATGCACCGGGCGGGCATCTACCTGGGCTGGTCGCACATCTACGGCCATCGCGTCATGCCCGGCGACCGCGAGCGCCTGGCGGCCTACGACGAGGTCGCCGCCGCCGGGGCCAACCACCTCAAGGGCTCGACGATCGGCCTGGTGCACTTCGCGCCGGACCTGCAGGATCTGTCCATCGAGCTGACGGTGAACCTGCTGGAGCACGTCAACGCCGACCTCGGCCAGCGCTACGCCGACGACGCGGGCCTGGCCTTCATTGAGCTGCAGAACGAGGACGACATCTTCTTCAGCACCACGATGAACTGGGTCGAGCAGTGCCCGACGTACAAGAGGCTCTTCTGCGAGCAGTTCAGCGACTGGCTGCGCGGCCGATACGGTGACCACAAGGGCCTGGTCGAGGCCTGGGGCGCCCGCGCCCTGGACGCCTACCCCGACCGCATGCGGGGCGAGCACCTCGACGCGAGGAACCTCTACCCCATCGCCCACGACTGGTGGTTCAGCCCGGAGGGCCTGGCCAAGCAGCAGGCGGAGCTGGGCACGGGCCGACGGCTGCTGGACACGGCCCGGTTCCTGTACGAGACGCAGAACGCGTTCTACGACCGCTTCGCCGCCGCCATCCGGGCGACGGGCTACCGGGGCTGCATCGTCGGCTCGTGCTGGCAGGCGGGCACGGGCGTGAGCCATTACTACAACCTCCACAGCGACGCCCGCATGGGCCTGGTGGACCGCCACAACTACTTCGGCGGCGGCACGGGCCACAACATGGAGAAGGGGCCTGTGCGGAATCGGGCCATGGTGCAGCAGCCCGGCTCGGGCCTGCTGAGCACGGGGCGGCAGATGGTCAAGGGCCAGCCGTTCCAGATCTCCGAGTGGATCAGCATGCTGCCCAACGAGTGGATCGCCGAGGGCGCCCCGGTGGTGGCCGTCTATGGCCTGGGGCTGCAGGGCTGGGCGGCGTCGTACGTCTTCGCCAGCAACTACGACCGCCTCACCGAGACGCTGGACATGCCCAACGTCTACAACGCCAACAACCCCACGCAGATGGGCCTGTACCCGGCCCTGGCCCGCATGCTCTACCGCGGCGACGTCAGGCCCGCCGAGCCGCTGGCCGTGCGGCACGTGCACATCCCGAGTTTGCTGGAGGGGCGGGTCGGCTTCGAGGAGACCGTCAAGCAGAAGGGCGACCAGAAGGCCATCTCCGGCGACCTGCCGGCCGAGGCCCTGGCCATCGGCAAGGTGCAGGTGGAGTACACCGACACCTTCGTGCCCACCGAGACGCCCGACCTGTCGAAGTGGATCGACACCGCCCGCGGCGTGGTCCGCTCGATGACGGGCCAGCTGGCCTGGCACGGCGGCGAGCAGGGCTACTTCACGGTCGACACCCCCGGCACGGCCGCTGTGGTGGGCTTCGCCGGCGGCCAGCAGTGCCGCCTCGCCCAGGCCACGCTGGAGGTGTATACGCCGTTCGTCGTGCTGTTCGTGACGAGCCTGGACCGCGAGAAGGGCATCGGCCAGGCCGAGCGGATCCTGGTGACGGCCATCGCCCGGGCCCGCAACAGCGGCATGCGGTACAACGCCGACCACACGCAGCTCGAAGACGTGGGCGGCCCGCCGATCCTGCTCGAACCCGTCCGCGCCCGCATCGCCCTGACCCGCCCGGGCACCCCCACGGTGCACGTGCTCGACCACGTCGGCCGACGCACGGGCCGAACCGTGCCCGTCAGCGCCGAGGGCTTCACCATCGACGGCGCCGAGCACCAGGCCATCTACTACGAGGTGACCTACGAGAAGTAGCCCGTGCCCCGTAGGCCGGGCCTCGCTGCGCTCGACCCGGCCTACGGGGCCGGGCCTACTCGAACAGGCCGGTCTGTTCGGGGCGCCAGTCGTAGGCGGCGGTGATGGCGGCGATGTCGACGAGGGCCTCCATCGCGTCGGCGGCCGTGCGCAGGGGCACGTTGGGGTAGAAGCGGGCGATGACCTCGGGAATGGGCTGGCCCAGCAGGTTGTCCGGGGCGGCCGGCAGCAGGCAGCGGTAGCCCGGCCGGGGGCGCTGGAGGATCGCGACGACCAGCGAGGCTGCGTCCGGCTGGGCGAGGTAGCTGAAGACCTCGTCGATGTTGCCGAACCATCGGCCGGCGTCGCCGGATCGGCGGCGCATCCAGTGCATATGGCGCTCATCCATGATCCACGGGAAGCGGATGGCCGTGGCGGACAGGCCCTCGACCATGTCGGCCAGGTAGCGCAACTGCTGCTCTCCGTGGATCTTGCTGAGTGCGTAGAGGTTGCCCGGCCGAGGCGGCACGTCGCCGTCGAGCGGCAGGTAGGCCAGGCCGCTGGGCTGGTCGACGTCGTCCATGCCCCCGCGGGTGCCGGTGATGGCCTGGATGCTGCTGGAGAAGACCACGTTGCGGATGCCCCGGTCGCAGGCGGCCTGGAAGACGTTGAGGTCGAGCGTGACGTTGTCGGTGTAGGTCTGCTGGCCCAGCACGCCGCCGCGCATGTGGGGGTGGTTGGCCAGGTGGACCACCGCGTCGCAGCCCTCGGCCAGGCGATAGGCCCCGAAGGGCTCCAGCAGGTCGACCAGCTCCAGCGGGAAGGGCGTGTCCCGCCAGACCTTGTCCGCGCCCCGCACCTCATGGCCGGCCGACAGCAGGGCCTCGCCCACCGCCCGGCCCAGATGGCCCGCTCCGCCCGTCACCAGCACGTGCATACGCTCTGCTCCTTGATTCTCAGGGGTACTCACTACAGCTTACGCGCCCGCCGACCCCGCCGCCAGGGGTAGCCAGGACAGGTGCGGCACACGGTCCGGATTGGGTTCGTTTCCCCGGCGGTATTTGGCCGTTAGCGGCTGGAGCCGGTGGGCTTGGCCCCATCCGAATTGGGTTCGTTTCGTCACCCCCCAGGGCCACCGGCCGGACGGGAGGCGGCGGGGCGTCCTGCAGCAGAACAGTTACTATTCGCAATGCCCTCTGGGCAGGCGATTCGCCAGGGCAGGCCGGCGGCAGGGCGTGCAGGTCCTGTCCCTAGTAAAGCGCAGGGGCGGTTCTGCCCAGCGCGGGCTTCGCCCGCAACCCAACCCGAATCCGTACTGCGGCCCGGTGGTCCAGAGAAACAGCGCGGGGGCTCTGCCCCCACACCCCCGGGATTTATCGCTTCAGGGCCCCCAGCATGGGGTGGGCTCACGCCCCTACCGGTCGGCCGGGCCCGAGGGCGGATGGCTCAGAGCCTCTGCCGGTGGGCCCGAATGCGCAAAAATCCCGGCCTCTGGGGCAGAGCCCCAGGGGAGTTTCTCCGGTGGTGGGGCTGGAGAAATCGTTGCAGAAGATCGTGGTTCTGGACATTAGTGGCACAGGCGACGAGGGCGTCAGAACCGCCCGCGAGAGGCCGCCGCCGAGGTTCCGTGTGCAGGACTACAGCCTACGCGCCAGGGCGCGGCATGCCCAGGGGGCCGCCGGCGGATCGGCCGGCAGTACCGCAGAACAAGTGGCCTTGCCAGGCGGTCGCGGTATGGTCCTGGCGGGATCGTCCGGCCTGAGGCATCCGGGCTGGCGATGGGAGCCAGGACGGCTGACCGGGCCGGGCAGGGGGGCTAAAATGGGGGCGCTTCATAGCTCGTGCAAGCCGATCCCCCAACTGAGGACTAACCGATGTGGACAGACTCTATCTGCAGGGAGATACTGCAGCCTGGCGGAGAGGAATTCCTACGCCTGATGCACCGGTTGTACGTGGGGTGCGAGTCGATCCTTCTCGACGCCGGGCAGGTCGGCCAAGCCGTGGACCTGGGGCTCGCACGCATGCACGCCGGCCGGCCGGTACTCACCGCGGCCGGGTACATCGTGGGCAACATCGCCAAGGAGCATTGCATCTGGCTGGATGGGGGGCGATGTCTGCCCATGCCGCATCCCCCCGGATGGATGGTCGATGACTGTGATGTGCTCGACCTGGGCTGCAGCTACGGACGATGGCTTTGGCAGTTTCAGCGGACGGCGCGGTCGGTCGTGGGCCTTGAGATGCAGCCGGAGTACATCGCCCTGGGCCGGGCCCTGGCTCAGCGGGAGGGTGTCGAGCCGCCGCCGGTTCACTGTGGCTCGGCCGAGGATGTTCTGCAGTACGTGCCGCCGGCGTCGCTGGACCTGGTGTTCGCCCGTCTGGTCTTCAACCATGTGCACATTGGCCGAACGCTGCGGGGCGCCTGGGCGGTGCTGCGGCCCGGGGGCGTGCTCTGGATGCACGTGGAACCCCTGCGGGTCGTGCTGCGTCGGCTGACCCGCCACCGCCGGCTGCCGAGTGTCTGCTTCGATCTGTTCGCCGTGGCCAATTCGCTGTTGTTCACGCTGAGCGGCTGGCAGACGGGGGTCGCCTGGCCCGGGCGGATGCATGCGGTCCACAAGCCCTGCTACCCCTCCCAGGCCTGCTGGCGCAAGGTCCTGTCGCAGGCCGGCTATGAGGGTTTCCAGCCGGTCGAGGGGGTCGCCCCGGTCTTCTGGGCCCGCAAGCGGGGCTGATCGGCCAGCGGGCCTGCCCGTGCGCGAGAGGCCGGCGGCCTACAGGTTGTCCATCCAGCGCTGGGCGTTGGTGGTGAGGACCTTGTCCAGGACGTCGTCGGGCAGGGCCAGGCCCTGGGCGCGGAGGTTGAGGTAGTCCACCGGCCCGTCGGTCCGCAGGAACGCGAGGCTGGCGGTGTAGCAGGTTCGCATCCAGCCCAGCGCGTCGGCGCGGGCGTCGGCGTCGAGCTGGGTGTGGGGCGTTCGGCTGACGACGTCGGTGCCGAAGATCAGCCGATCGGGGAACTCCAGGAAGAACTCGCGGACGGCGGCGTGGTCGCGGGCGGCGTGGACCATCAGGTTGCCCAGCCGGGCCGAGAAGTCCACCGAGAAGTGCGGCCAGGCGCGCAGGCGGCGGGCGACCTCGTTGAGGTCGTGCTCCATCGAGCCCAGGTGCGCCCCGATGATCCGCAGGCGGGGGTGGCGCTCGACGAGCCGGTCGCGGGCGGCGAGGATCTGCTCGTGGCTGGGCACGTCGGGTCGGCCATAGAAGTGCCACTCCGGGTGCTTGCTGAAGTAGTTGTAGTGGGGCTGGCCCGGCACGAGCGGCTCCCAGGCGGCCCGGGGGTCGGCGGCGTGGATCATCAGCGATCGGCCCTGGCGCTCGAGCCAGCTGTAGATCGGCTCGAAGATCGGGTCGTCGAACATGACGTACTCGCCGGCGGGGTTCTGCAGGCGCATGCCGATATTCTTCCACACCTTCACGGTGGCCGAGCCGGCCTCGAAGTCCTTCTGCAACTGGGCGATGATCTGGTCGGCGTAGTCGGTCTCTTCGAAGGTGGGCATGCGGAAGGCGGTGCACCAGGCGAAGCGGTCGGGCCGGGCGTCCGTCAGCTCGCGGAAGCGGTCGGTGTGGACACGCCACTCGTCGGTGGCGTCGCGCGAGACGCTGATGTTGACCAGCTTGAGGTCGAACTCATCCAGCAGGGCGAGCGACTCGGCGTGGTCGGGCACGGCGTGGAGATGGGCGTCGATGATGGGCATGTCAGGGCTCCTGCTTGACGCATGGGTTCCGATGGGCCGAAGCGGCTCCTGGGGCCCTATTGTGCGCTACGGGCGGCGGCTTGTCCCGCAAAAACCGGGCTCCTGGCCGATCTGCGGCCTTTAGAGGTCGGCCCCAGCCGGGCCTCGCTGGGTGTCCCTGCGCGACAGGCGGACCGCCCTTTTGGTGTGCGGCGAGTCATCGCCGCACTCGTGCGCCTGGGAGCGTGCTCGGTCAGGGAGGTGGAAGTCCTCCTCAGGCATGCGCTCTGCGGCCTGTAATCGAATGTAACGGCCTCGCCGCAAGGCGGGGTGGGAACCAAGGCGGACATCCAGACCATCGATGCCCAGCTGTCTCTGCCTGACGAGTACGTCTCGATGATGGCGTCGCAGCTCTATGCGGTCGCCGCTGAGCGTGGCGGTCCGTCGGGAGGCACACAGGCCAGCGCGGTGATCCTGACAGTGCCGCACGTGTCTGACGCGCGGTGGCGTGGCGCGGCCGGGGGCCGCCGCGGCTGGCCGCAGGATTGCCGACAGGTGTCGGTCGAAGGCCACCATCTCCGCGGCGAAGGCGTCGCCCAGTGCGTTGCTCATCTCGCTGACGCCCGGCACGTATACGTGATAGGCCGGCACACCCATGAACGAGTGATCGCGGATCAGCAGATCCAATCCGGCGTTGCGGATGGTCCGCAAGTACCGCCTCGAGCGTACCGGGCTCCGGATCGTGCGGTTCCCAGCTGTGACAGGCCCGCGGCATGGGTTCGAGCCCCTTGAACGCGAAGACCGAGTAGCGATTCCTGCGCTTGCTCATTTGGGGAACCGGGTATTCGGCGAGGACGAAGCGATACCCCGCCCCGCCAAACTCTCTCCAGTATTCCGAATGTCCTCTGGCAAGCCAATACAAGCGTGAGATGGACATTACGGACCTCCAGACTGCATTCGTCACGCAATCACGTACGTGGCGACGACTGCCGTACCCGGCGGCCCCGCAGCGGCCGCTCGGCCGGCAGGAGCGAGGGGCCGGGCCAGTGCAGGTCGGGGTGTTCGGCCAGGACGACCAGGCCCTGACCGGTGACGGATTCGACGGTGGCCTCGGTGCCGATCCACTCCGGCCGTGGACCCGCCGAGGACGGCGGGCCGACGATCACGACCCTCTGGCCTGGCCGGCAGGCGGGGGCAGGGTCGGGGGCCCAGGACTGAACGATGCTTTCCATCTGTCCCTGGTTGGACTGCCAACCCAGCCGGGCCGGGTCGAAGCCGCGGACATCGGGCAGTTCCAGGCTTCGGCCACGGCGGTCGATGATGCCGACCCACGCGACCTGCATGTGGCCTCGCTCGGGCCGGCGGCTGTACAGGTCCACGAAGTCCGCGATGAAGCGTGGCCGGCCCGGGGCCACGGGCGGGTAGTGGGCGACCTTCTCCAGCAGGCTCTCGTCGAAGCCCCAGAACGCATCCTGGCCCGGGCGGAGACGCCGGTACATCAGACCGTCGGGGCGGATGTCGTGGGCGACCTGGTCCAGCAGGGCCAGTTCCAGCAAGCTCGCCTTGGAGTCGGGCCTGTCCGCGGGGACCAGCAGCAGGCCGCGGCTATCCAGGCGGGCCTCGGCCGCACTGGACTGCAGCAGCCGGCGCTTGGCGGGCCAGTCCAGATGATCGGTCTGCGTGTCGAATCTGTCACGGCAGACAAGTTCGAGCACGTCGCCGGCCGATCGCAGCAGCACGCCCACCCAGGCGGGCATCCGGGCCTCGTGGGCCAGGACCAGGTCGATGTACGACAGGAGCATCTCAGGGGCGTTGCGGATCGCGCCCGACTGGGTCTCGAGCCGGAGGAAGGGGTTCGCCATCCAGCTGCGCAGGACGACCAGCGGCCTGCGGAACGCCAGCGCGCCAAGCCGGGGGTCGCAGACACCCAGGTCGGCCAGACGAACCGCGGCGACCTGCAGCGCCCGGGCGAAGATGTCGGCGCTATGGCTGAAGCAGTCATAGGAGTTGATGAAGCTGAACCGCTGGCGGTTGCCGGCCAACTGCCGCCCTGGGCGATGGTGGCGCAGGGGTATCGAGGCGACCTGGTCGACTCCCGTGTGCCGGCGGATCCGGGCCCCCTTGGGGTTGAGAGTGAACCACACGCCATCCTTGTCCCGGTAGAGCCCGCCGGGCCCATCCAGGACCGGCAGCGCCAGGATCAGCGAGTCCAGCAGCGGGCCGATCTGCCCGTGGGGGCGCTCGTGGTCGGTGTTGATGTGGACGCCGCAGGAGGCACCGGTGCTGTAGTCCATCTGGTGCTTGATGATCCGGATCGGCCCGACCCCGGCCAGCTGAAGGTCCTGGGCGGCCCTGAGGGCCTGGCGCTCACTGGCCAGGCACAGCAGACGGCTGGACACCGGATCGGGCGCCAGATCCGAGCAGGCCTCGAGGTACTGCCCGCAATCGATGTAGGTGTAGTCGACCGGCGTGCGCACACCGCCCCGCTCGGCGGGCAGGGCCGCCCGTCCGTCGGCCAATCGCCTCAAGACCCGCTGGAGGGCCAGGCCGTTGTCTGCGGGCCGGTGGGCCCCCGTCGGGGGCCCACCCGCCGGGACGGCCTGCACGAAGCGGTCGGTCTCCCTGCCGATCAGCAGGCAGCTGTCATCGGGCTGATGCACAGCGGTTGCCACGGCGGCTCTACTCCCCAAGGCCACGTGCCAGGCGTTTCACTTCGGTCCGGACGTCGGAGTTAGTCATGATCTGCCGCAGGATCTCTCGGCCCTGGGCCACCATCTCCTCGTCCTTGCCACCGCTGGGGGCCTCAGCCACCAGCACACGGTCGGTCCTCTTGTCCTTCAGCAGCATGTCCTGTCCTCCACCATCAGAGGGTAGCCGACAGCGTGCCCGGAACGCTCCGGGCCTCTCCGCCATCGGTCGTCGTCATCCTGTCGGGCCCAGGCTCCCCAACCATGGCCGCCAGGGCCCTGGCCGCCCGCTGGGGCCAGTCCGGCCCGGCCGGCAGCTGGACCCACCCCCGGGCCGGCCGATCCGGTCTCAGCAGCCGCAGGACGCTGGCGCTGGGCAGTTCGGCCGCCGGGCCGACGATGCACGTCCAGCGGGCCCGCAGGACCGCCGCCCGCACCGCCAGGTCCTGCCTGGACAGCCCCAGCCACCGCCGCAGCTCGGGCGCGGCCTGCTGGACGGCCTGCGGCACGGTCGACGCCGGGCGGGGGTCGGTGTCGCAGCGCACCACGACGACGGCCACGTCCGTGTCGGCAGGCAGTGCCACAAAGGCGCCCTGCACGGCCTCGATTCGCAGATCGATCTGGCGGACGTCTGCGCCGATGCGGTCCTGCAGGTCCGCCGGTAGAGCCTCGCCGAGGCGGCTGAGGTCGTCGGGCCCCTCGCTGACCAGCAGCAGATGGACCGGCGAGGGGGGCGGCGGTTGCGGGGGCTTCGCCACCGGGGCCTCGCGTGGCCGCAGCAGCCGGCCATGGCCCAGCGGCTCAAGCAAGTGCCGGCCCGCCTCGTAGAAGCCCTCGGGCAGCCGCGGGCCCTGCAGGGCCTTGAGCCGCCGGGCGCAGTCCAGCCATGCCCGCCCCGCCGATCGGCCATGCCCCTGGGC
>JAWLCG010000158.1:0-10859 GCA_041687295.1 Phycisphaerae bacterium
GGGCGAGGAAGACCAGCCAAAGCGGCGTCAAGGCCGCCGCACTCCATACGCCCCAGGGACCCGCCGCCGTCCGCGCCGGCTGCCACGCCCCGACCTACGGGGCTAGTGGGGCGGGGCCGACCAGATGACCTCGCCATCCTCGCCCTGAAAGCCCATCGAGTAGCCCGTACTGGGGGCCATGCCGATGCCGAAGCGGGGCCGGCCCTGGGTGTCGTTCATCGTCAGGCCGCCGTTGCCCTTATCGGTGAAGCCCAGGCCGTAGCGCAGCGTGCCCTGATTGTCCCACACGCCCATGCCCGAGCCTGAGCCATCGGCCTGCGCCCCGCAGGTGAAGCGGTTGGTGCCCGTCGCGTCGTGCAGGGCCAAGCCCCACCAGTCGGTGCCTTCGTGGGGCTGGGCCGTGACGGAAATCTGGCCCAGTTCCAGGCGGGGCTGGCTGCTCTCATCCAGCAGGACCAGGCAGGGGCCGGCCTCGGTCACCGTCAGCCGGCCTCGCTCGCGGCCCTGCTCGTCCTGCAGGACCAGCATGCGGGCCACCACGCGCCCGGCCCCGGCGTCGGCGGGCTGGGCCTGGGCGGCTGGCCCGTCGCCGACCCACTGCACCAGGGCCCCGCCCAGCAGCCCCATCAGCAGCATCGCAGCCAACTGGCCGCAGTGTCGTACGCGTTGCATCGCAGTCTCCTTTCCTTATTCGCCCCGCGGGGCGAAGCGATCCTGGCGGCTCGGGACGTACCAGAGGGTGTCGCCGTTCTCGTCCTTGAACTGCATGGAGTAGCCCGTGTGGGGGGCTGCGCCGATGGCGAAGCGGCTTCGGCCCTGGGTGTCGTTCATCGACAGGCCGCCGTTGCCCTTATCGGTGAAGCCCACGCCGTAGCGTTTGACGCCGTTGTGGTCCCACAGGATCATGCCCGAGAGGCTGCCGTCGTTGGCGGCGCCGCCGGTGAGGCGGTCGGTGCCGTTGGCGTCGGTCAGCAGCAGGCCATACCAATCGGTCTGGGGCGAGACGTTGGTCTCGGTGACCAGCTGTCCCAGCCGGGCCCGGGGGCGACCCTCGGCGTCCATCAGGATCACCTGCGGGCCCTGTTCAGTGACGGCCCATCGGCCGCGGGGGCGGTCCCGGGCGTCCACAATGATCAGCTCGTGCACCTCCATGCGTTCGGTGACGGGTGGCTCAGCCTCGGCATAGGCCGCCGGAGAGGCCCAGAGGGCCACGAACAGCCCCCCGCCGACCAGCCCGGCGAGTCCCACAGCCACGATCCATCCGCAGATTCTGAGGGTTCTCATGGTCATTCCCCTTCCCGGCTGGCGTGCGGGGCCGGATGGCCCGGGGCGCTCCAGATCGCCTGGCCGTCCTCGTCGATCAGGCTCAGGCTGTAGCCGGCGTGGGCGGGCATGCCCAGGCCGAGGCGCTGGCGGCCCTGGGTGTCCTTCATACCCAAGCCGCCGTTGCCCTGGTCGGTATAGCCGACGCTGTAGCGGATCACGCCGTGGTTGTCGCGGAGGTTGAACGTCGAGCCCCCGCCGTCGGCGCCGATGGCCCAGACGGCCCGGGGCTGCTGGGCGTCCAGCAGGTTCATCGCCCAGAAGGCGCTCTTGCCCTCGCCGGCCGGCGGGACGAAGCCCAGGTAGGCGCGGGGGTGCAGGTCGGTGTCGCGCATGACCAGCCGGGGCCGGGCGTCCTCGCCCGTCCACACGATGCGCTCGATGCCCTGCTCGTCGACGATGACCAGCTCGCGGACCGTCACGACCTGCCGGGCCGGTGCCGGCTGGGCGAAGGCAGCGCCGCCCGCCTGCCACTGATAGGCGCCGGCCCCGAGGAACCCGGCCACCAGGACAGCGGCGATGAGCAAGGCTCGGGATAGACGTTTCATGGTTCGCTCCTTGTCTGAGGCGCGGCCTGCGGGTGGGGCTGGCCCGGGGCCGCCCACAGATCGTTGCCCTGCTCGTCCTGGATGTGGATGCTGTAACCGGCGTGAGCGGGCATGCCGATGGTGAAGCGCCGCCGGCCCTGGGCGTCGTTCATCACCAGCCCGCCGGTGCCCTGGTCGGTGTAGCCGATGGTGAACCGCGCGGTGCCGTTGTGGTCCAGCACGCCGACCATCGAGCCGCCGCCGTCGGCCTTGGCGGCCGTCTTGAAGCGGGTCTTGCGGTTGGCGTCCAGGACGCTGAGGATCCAGAAGTCGTTGTCCTCGGGCCCCGCCAGGCCCAGCACCAGCCGGGCCGGGCCCTGCTCGTCCAGGATGATCAGTTGGGGCTGGCCCTGGATCATCCCCAGCTGCCCGCGAGTTCGCCCCTGCTCGTCCAGCAGCACCAGCTGGCGAACCGCCAGCCTCTCGGCCGGGCCGGGCGACGCCTGGGCCCAGGCCGGACCCGGATCGGCCAGCCAGGCCGCCAGCCAGCCCCCGGCGAACCCGCCGGCCAGCATGGCGGCAACCAGCGCGCAACACCGTAGCCTCGTCATAGTCTGCTCCCTTCAGAAGTGCCATGGGGGTCCGCGTCGTCCGCGAACAGAAGGGAAAGAATGGCGCTACCCCGTTTGCCAACGCCACAGCCGCGCCCGGGCGGGCGCGAGAACTGAACACACCCCTATCATACGACGGGCCCAAACTACCGGCAACGGCCAAATCGGACCGCACGGCCCCGATTTGCGGCCGGTCCGTTGGGGCCCTATGGTGTGCGGCGGGAGTTCCCAAGACCCCGGACAAGCCCGGGGCTATATAGGGACCCACGGTGGCGGCCCTACCGGCCCAGCTCGGCCAGCTCGACGGCGTGTTTTTCGTCGCGGGCGGTCAGGCCGGCGAGGAACTCGCTGGCCGGGAAGATGCGGAAGAAGGCGCGGAAGGCCTCGGCGTCGCTGGGCGTGCCGGACAGGCAGATCCGCTTGCCGGCGTCGAGGATGCGGCGGTACAGAGGGTGCCACCTCTCGTCCAGGCCGCCCGGGTTGCCCGCGCCGCTGACCCACTGGATGCCGTGGAGCTTCTCCAGGCCCAGCAGTGCGTCCAGGTGCACCAGCTCGCCGGGGCCGTCGAGGTGGTAGACCACCCGGCCATTGAAGTGCTCGCACTCGCCGGCGATCTGCGGCAGGGCCCAGCGGGCGAAGGCGTCCGGGCCGATCATGGCCGAGAAGTCGCACGTGGCGATGTGGTTGGGCTCGCCCGAGAGGTAGCGCATCGCCTGGGCGTACGCCCGCGGGTTGGCCGGGTCGAGGATCGCCGACATCCGCCGGTGGTAGTGCCACCAGAGCCGCTGGAGCCGCGTGCAGGCGGCGTCGAGTTTGGCGGGCTCGTCCATCGTGTCCAGCAGGAGGTTCTGCGGCTTGCGCAGGGCCGACAGCACGTCCAGCAGGCCGCCCAGCTCGGGGATGCCGAAGACGAACCGCCCTCCCAGCCGATCGACGAGGCGCTGCATGGCCTCGAAGGCGACGGCCGCATAGGGCGACTCGGCCGACTCGTCCATCGCCAGGACGGCGTCGAGGTCCATGGGCGGATCGTGCTCGACCCAGATCGTGCCGTCGTAGAACTTCGTCACGCCGGTCATCAGGGCCGACATCATCGACGCGCCGAGGTTGACGAACAGGAAGTGGTACCCGTCGCCGGCCCGGCCGGTGAGGTCGGCGTAGCGCTCCAGCAGGTCGGCGGCGTCGTCTACGTAGTGCAGCGAGCCGGTCTGGGCGGCCAGCTCGACGGCCTGGCCGAAGGCGAACTCCTGGCGCCAGGTGGTCCACTGGCGGTAGATGACCGGGTTCATCCACTCGCGGGCGGCCGGCGTCAGGTCCGCCCCGGGCTGGGGGTACAGGATGTACAGCAGCGGCCCGGCGTTCTCGCCCCGCCACCAGGCGTCGTAACGGGCCCGCACCTCGTCGATGTAATCCAGCAGCATCGCAGCCTCCTGGGGGTTCGTTCGTTGGGCCTGCCAGCATACGCACCGCGGGGGCCGCTGTCCATTGGTCGGGGCGCAACGAAACGGGCGGGCCCCGCAGGACCCGCCCGGAAAGGTTGTGGACGTCGGCGCCCTCGCGGCGGGCCATGCCCGCCTACTGCCGGCGGCGGAGGTATCGGCCCAGGCCGCCCAGACCCGCCAGCACGGCCAGGGCCGTCAGCGGCTCGGGGATGGCCGTCTGCATCGGGGCGATCGAGGCGATGCGGATCGAGCCGTCGGTCGCGACGTTGTTGCTGAAGCTCACCAGCCACTCCCGCACGCCGTCGAACCACACCGCGTCGGGCACGCTGGCCAGCAGGGCGCTGTAGTCGGTGCCGCTCAGCAGCGTCAACAGCCGGTAGTCCTGGCCCAGGAAGGCCGTCGGGTCGGAGATCTCCCCGCCAGCGTAGCCGATGTCGAAGATCACGCCCGAACCCAGCGACGAGTTGTTGGCCGCGTTGATGATGCTGTCGCAGTCGTTCACGAACGCGCTGTAGATGTCGAACTGGACAGTGCCGGCGGTGCCCACCAGCCGGCCCTGCCAGTTGCGGGGGGACACCATGTTCCAGACCTGGGCGGTCTGTCGGTGGTACTGGTCGTTGATGTCGATCCGCCGGGCGGCGTTGTCGCCGAGGTTGCCCACGATGTTCTGGAAGTAGTCGTGGGGCTGGTTGAGATTGGCGATCGTGCCGCCATTCCAGTGGAAGCTGCTGCTGCTGGCGAACGTGTCGACGCCGAAGCCCGCGTCGAACGTACCACTCTGGATCGTCCATGTGGCGCCGCCGGCGGTGATGTTGGTGGCCGGCAGCCGCAGGCGGCCGCCGTCGACCACGCCGGTGGCGACGCTGAGGGCGAAGGGGTGATCCCACTGCAGCACGCCGCCCAGGGCGTTGAGCTTGAAGTCCGCCGCCATGTTCTGGGCCCGGCCGAGGCGGAGGTGGCCGCCATTGTCCACCGTCAGCGTGTGCGGCACGTTGTTGAAGCTCGTTCGGCCAACGTAGAAGTAGCCGCCGTTGACGGTGAGGTTGCCGCCGGCGGTGAAGTTCGCCTTGAAGTCCCCGGCGGTGTAGCTGTCGGTGGGGGCCATGGTAAGGCTGTGGCCGATGTTCACGTTGTCATTGTTGGCCGGCACGTTGACGCCCGGCTGGGCCGGGCCGCTGTGGCCCCAGGTGGCCGGGGCTCCCCAGTCGCCGCTCTGGACAGAGGTAAACGTCAGCGCCGACGCCGGCACCACCAGGGCCACCGCCGCCAGACACGTCACAAGCCATGCATGCCCCCGATTCATAGGCCTCTCCTTTGCCGGGCTCCTCAGCCGAGCCACATTGCTCGCCCTCTCCAACCCCTGCGGGATGGAGGCGCACCCTCTGGGCGAAGGGGCCCGCACGGCCCCTTCCTCAAGCCCCTTCAGTCTAAGGCATATCCCTATGGCGCCTAGGCCAATTCCGGCCCCGGCCTACTGCCGGCGGCGGAGGTAGCGGCCCAGGCCGCCGGCGCCCAGCAGCACGGCCAGGGCCGTCAGCGGCTCGGGGATGGCCGTCTGCATCGGGGCGATCGAGGCGATGCGGATCGAGCCGTCGGTCGCGACGTTGTTGCTGAAGCTCACCAGCCACTCCCGCACGCCGTCGAACCACACCGCGTCGGGCACGCTGGCCAGCAGGGCGCTGTAGTCGGTGCCGCTCAGCAGCGTCAACAGCCGGTAGTCCTGGCCCAGGAAGGCCGTCGGGTCGGAGATCTCCCCGCCAGCGTAGCCGATGTCGAAGATCACGCCCGAACCCAACGACGAGTTGTTGGCCGCGTTGATGATGCTGTCGCAGTCGTTCACGAACGCGCTGTAGATGTCGAACTGGACAGTGCCGGCGGTGCCCACCAGGGTGCCATAGACATTGCGGGCGGCCGACTTGAGATTCCAGGTCTGGGCCGCGCCAGGCAGGACCTGCTGATCGTTGATATCGACGATGCGGCTGGCGTTGGCGCCGAGGTTGGCGACCTGGATGATCGTGTAGTCATGGGCCTGGCCGGGGTTAGCGACCGTGCCGGCATTCCACACCAGACCGCCGGCGCCCAGGTAGAGGTTCTGGGTGAAGTTGGCGTCCCACTTGCCCCCGTCGAGCGTGATGGGGTACGCCCGGCCTCGGGCCGTGCCGCCACTGATCGTAACCGGCAGGATGCCCAGAGTGGTGGGGAAGTCGTAAAGCCCGCCGTTGATCTGGACGCTCGCGCCGTTGCCGCTGTCGACCCGCCCGAAGCCAAGGTAGCCGCTGTTGACCGTCAGGGCGGGGGCGTTGCCGAGGAAGTCCGCCCGGCTGCAGTACACCGAGCCGCCATCGACGATGAGCTGGCCACCCGGGTAGAACCGCAGCGCCTTGTGTCCGCTGGAGTAGCTCACGCCAGCGCCGGCGGTTACGGTGTGGTAGAGATAGGCATGATCGCTGCTGGTCGGCACGTTGACGCCGGGTTGCGCCGGGCCGGTCTGGCCCCAGGTGGCCGGGTCGCCCCAGTCACCGTCCTTCACCGAGGAAAGCGTCAACGCCGAGGCCGACGCCGTCAAGGCCACCAGCGCCAGACACGCCACAAACGCCCTTCGTCCCCAATCCATGCCGTCCTCCTTTGCGACTCCGGGCGGCCTGCACCACCCCATGGGCTGTTCAGCCAGCCCCGGCCAACCGGCGAGAGATGAGTTTCAGCCAGTCCTTTTCTTGGAACTGACCTCCATTCTAAGGCATTCGCCTGGGGCGCCTAGAGGGATTCCCGCCCTCGTCGCCTCGCGTACCGCCCGGCGCCGGCCAGGCCCAGCAGCACGGCCAGGGCCGTCAGCGGCTCGGGGATGACCGCCAGGGCGGTCAGGCTGACATTGTCGAGCCCGCGCGAGCCGTACTCGCCGAACTTGACGACCAGGTAGTCGTAGTCGCCCGTCAGGGTGATCTCCTGGCTGTAGCGGCCCCAGGTCGAGCCGCGGAAGACGACGGTTTCCCACAGCAGGTCGAAGTTGTTCGAACGGTTCCACCGCGAGTGGCTCTCGCCGACGTCGGCGCCGAAGAGGTTCACCTGCATCTGGCTGAAGAAGTCGAACTCCAGCACCACCGTCCCCGCCCCGGGCCAGGCGATGCCCTGCATCACGCCCGGGCCGCTGCCGCCCGGCTCGACGTAGTGCTGAATGGCCGGGTCAGGGCTGAGAAGGTAGTCGGTGTCCTGACCCCCCGTGCCCAGATTACGGACATGCCAGACCCCCGTCTCGCTCGTGCCGGCGGTCCAGCCGCTCAAGCGGAACTGCACGCTCGGATCCGCTTCGAAGTCTCCGTAGTTCAGCAGCGACGTGGCCCAGGCGCTTGAGCCCAGGGCCAACACCACCATCAGTGAGATCCATCCCCGTTTCATCGATCCGCCTCCCGCGACCGTCGGCCGCTGCGTGTGGGACGTGCCGCTCCGCCGGCTGATTTGCGCCGGCTTCCTGTTCCATTGTAGGCAGGATTCCTATTTCGTCCAGGGGGGGGACCCCGCAATTCTCAGGAGGCCCCCCGGGCGGGCTTGGGGTATGCTGGAGGGGCGGTTTTCGACAGACAAATCCCGCCCGCGGCGGATCTGGAGGGGCGAAGGGACCGACCGTGCCGTCAACGTCGCAGCCACAGGACCGTCTGGAGCGCTTCGCCCGGTCCCATCGCTCTGCGCTGGTGGCGCAGGCCCGGCGGGTGCTGGGCGACGCCGACCAGGCCGAGGACGTGGTGCAGGAGACGCTGGCGGCGCTGTGGCGACGGCTGGCGGCCGAGCCCATCGACGACCTGCCGCGTTACGCCGCTCGGGCGGTGCGGCTCAACGCCCTGCGGCACCGGGCCCGCTGGCGGGCGTGGCAGCCGCTGGAACTGGACGTGCCGGCCCCGGCCTCCGACCGCGCCGCGCCACCGCCGGTGACGCCGGCCGAACTGGAGCGGGCCCTGCGGCGCCTGCCGCCCGCCCAGCAGGCCGTCGTGCGGATGCGGTTCTACGCGGGCCTGTCGTTCCGCCAGATCGGCCAGGTGCTGAGGATCTCGCTGAACACCGCCGCCAGCCGATGCCGCTACGGCCTGGAGAACCTCCGCCGTCAGCTGCGGGCCCGCGACGGAGACCAAACCTGAGGACACCAACGGAGAGGACAGAGATGAACGTCAGTGGAGACAACGTGCGGTTCGGCGGTCGGCCGGTGGCCATCATCGGCGTGCTGGCCGGCCTGGCCATGATGCTGGGCACCACGGCCCTGGTGCTGTGGCTGGGCGCGTCGTTGCACTGGGGCGTGCAGGTGACGCTGATCGTGCTGGGCGGCCTGGGCGGGGTGGTCGTGGCGGGCATCTCGGCCTTCTTCGGCCTGGTGATCCCCACCACCGTCGAGTCCGGGCCCGACAGGCCAAAGACCCAGCCCGTCGAGCCCAAGCCGGACCCCCAGTCGGCCTCCCCGGCCCAGTAGCCCCCCGCGAGCCAGAAAGGCCCTTTGCCTTTGGGCGTCGGCGTGGTACACAGGGCCTCATCGCCGCCCCCGGCCGGGCGGCGGGTTCCGCTGTGCGAGGTGCGACCATGCTGCCCCGAGAACGCGTACTGGCCGCCGTGAAGTTCCAGCCCGTCGACGTGGTGCCCCTGCGGATCTACGCAGCCGCCGGCGGCCTGCACGAGCACGGGGCCAGGCTCGCCGACCTCATCCGCGAAACCGGCCACGACTTCGGCCCCCTCGGCGGCGTGGCCGTGCCCGAGCCCCCCCCGCCGGCCGACTACGACGATCAGGGCCGTTACGACGCCCGCCGCACCGACGAGTGGGGCAGCCAGTGGCGCTACCGCACCTTCGGCGTCTGGGGCATGGTGACCGACTACCCCCTGGCCGAGCTGGACCGCCTGGACGGCTACCGCTTCCCGCCCCGCGCCTCGGCCGAGGGCGAGGGCTTCGGGCGGGCCCGGGCGGCGATGGCCGACCACCGCCGGCGCTACTTCCACCTCGACGGCGGCGGCTCGCTGTTCGAGAAGCTGCACTCGCTGCGACCCTTCGACGACGTCCTGGTCGACATCTACCAGGACGCGCCGGCCATCAACCGCCTGGCCGATCGGCTGGTCGAACACTGGGCCGCCCAGGTCGCCCGCGCCCTGGCCCTGGGGGCCGACGGGGTGGCCTTTGGGGATGACTTCGGCACCCAGCAGGCGCCCTTCTTCCCGCTGGCGGTGTGGCGGCAATTCTTTCGGCCCCGCTACGAACGGCTCTTCGCGCCGATCCGCCAGGCGGGCAAGGCCATCTTCTTCCACTCCTGCGGCCAGATCACGCCCATCCTGGAAGACCTGGCCGAGCTGGGCGTCAACGTCCTCTGGCCCCAGCTGCCGTTGTGGGAACCCGCCGAGCTGGCGCGGATCTGCCGCTCGCTGGGCCTGGCCGTCGAGCTGCACCCCGACCGCGGCGAGCTGATGCAGCGCGGCACGCCCGAGCAGGTCCGCCGAAACGTCCGCGAACTGGTGGAGGCCTTCGACACACGCAACGGCGGCTCGATCCTGTACCTGGAGGTCGACCCGGGCTTCCCCTGGCCCAACGTCCAGGCCCTCTTCGAAACCGCCCAGGCCCTCCGCGCGTAGGGCGGGCACCGCCCGCCGCGAAGACGGAAGACCGGCCGCAGCCCGTAGGCCGGGTCGAGCGAAGCGAGGCCCGGCAGCGAAGACGGAAGACTGGCCACAGAGGCGCAGAGGACACAGCGTCCGGGTGCCGAGCAGGCGGGCAGTGCCCGCCCTACTGGCTCCACCGCCACCGATGGCGCGGGAAAATCGAAAATCTGCAACCAAAAATCAAAAATCCGGAGACTGCGATGACGAAGCGTGACGTGGTGGCCCGGGCCTTGGCCTTCGAAGAGGTGCCCTACGTGCCCTGGTCGCTGGGCTTCACGACCGAGGCCCGCCAGAAGCTCGTGGCCCACTACGGCCAGGAGGACCTCGACGGCGTGCTGCAGAACCACCTGCACAGCATCGGCAGCGGCAACGGACAGATGGTGCGTGTGAAGAGCGACCGGGCCCAGGACGTCTTCGGCGTCGTCTGGGACCGCAGCCGCGACAAGGACATCGGCGTGGTGGCCAACCGCGTGCTGCCCGAGCCGACCCTCGCCGGCTGGAGCCCGCCCGACCCGGCCGACCGCGGGCTGTTCTGGGAGGGCCTGGAGCAGCAAATCGCCTGGGGGCCCGACCGCTACCGCGTGTACATGATCGGCTTTTCGCTCTACGAGCGGGCCTGGACGCTCCGCGGCATGGAAAACCTGCTGATGGACTTCCTGGAGCACCCGGACTTCGCCCATGCGCTGCTGGGGGCGCTGGCGGACTTCAACATCGCCCTGGTCCGCCGGGCCGTCGCCTACGATATCGACGCGGTCTACTTCGGCGACGACTGGGGCCAGCAGCAGGGCCTGCAGATGGGCTACCCGCTGTGGAAGGAGTTCCTCTACCCGCACCTGGCCCGGCAGTACGCGGCCGTGCGCGAGGCGGGCAAGAAGGTCTTCATCCACTCCTGCGGCGACGTGGACGAGCTGTTCGACGACCTGGTCGCCATCGGGCTGGACTGCTTCAACCCCTTCCAGCCCGAGGTGATGGACGTGCCGGCCCTGATGGGTCAATACCACGGGAAGCTGGCCTTCCACGGCGGCCTGAGCACGCAGCGGACGCTGCCGTACGGCAGCCCCGACGAGGTGCGGGCCGCGACCCAACGGCTGATCGACCTGGGCCGGCGCGGCGGCTACATCCTCAGCCCCGCCCACGCCGTCGAGGGCGACGTGCCCATCGAGAACATGGTCGCCCTCATCGACACCCTCCGCGCCCAGCCCGGCTGGCAGTAGAAGATGGGCTCTGCCGTAGGGCGGGCACGGCCCGCCGTCGATGGCGTCAGGCGCCGCTGCGCCTGTTCATATAGCCCCGGGCATGCCCGGGGCCAGGTTCGTAGGCCGGGGCGGGGGCAGCGA
>JAWLCG010000159.1:0-10776 GCA_041687295.1 Phycisphaerae bacterium
GGGAGCTTCCGGTATACCGGATGGCCCGATACAATGCGCGCATTCATTGGCCCCAAAAACGAATAATTGGGCAACAGGCCCGGCAATCCGTGGGCTTGGAGGGTGGCCCTACTCCAGCACCACCTGGTCGAGCCACCACTGCAGGTCTCGGCTGGAGAAGTGCAGGTAGTAGGTCTCCTCGCCGGCCTGGACGCTGTAGTGGTGCACGCAGTCGTCGCGGTCGCGGTCGGTCCACCGCGCGTTGATGGCGAACACGTCCATCTCGCGCGTGCCCCAGCGGAACCGCACGGGGTTGACCTCCCCGCCGGCGAACACCGCCAGCACACGCACCGGTTCCTCGATCGTCTCGGTTCGCATGGCAGCACCCGAAAACGTCCAGCGCCTCGATCGGTTCGGTATATAGCCCCCAGCTTGCCGGGGGTCTTCGCAGGCGTCAAAGGTGCCCGGTGCCGTGGCTGCGCTGTCTGCAGCCACGTCTTTGCCCCGGGCCCGCCCGAAGACCCCGGGCATGCCCGGGGCTATATAAAGACCCGTCGAAGGTACGCCGAGCGACTCGCCCCGCCGGCGAGCCCGCGCACCCTGCGCGCTGTTCTCCTTTTCCATCTGTAACGTAAGTTCCTGACGTTCCTCAAGCAGCGCCCTAGCCGCGCCGGGGCCTTAAACAGAGGCCTAACAGGACTATAGTCCCCACCTGAATTCCTGGCAAGCGAAAACCCTAACACCTGCCTAATTTCGCTTGCTTTTTGCGCAACGGTCGCCATGATAGAGGGCTATGGACGCACTGGGATTTCTCAAGGAGCTGGCCGGCGAGGTGGACTACCAGGGCCAGCTGGTCCACATCCGCCGACTGGAGGCCCGCCAGGCCGACTACGCCGAGCCGGCCCAGCCGTTGCCCGAGGCCCTGCGCTCGCTGCTGCGCAAGCGGAACATCCACCGCCTCTACACGCACCAGGCGTCGGCGCTGGACGCGATCGGCTCGGGGCGCGACGTGGTGATCGTCACCGCGACGGCCTCGGGCAAGACGCTGTGCTACAACCTCGCCGTCGCCCGCACCCTGCTGAATGACCCCGAGGCCAGGGCGCTGTACCTGTTCCCGACCAAGGCCCTGGCCCAGGACCAGCAGGGCGTGCTGCGCAACTGGGCGGGCGACTCGGCCCTGAAGGACGTGCTGCGGGCGGCCGTGTATGACGGCGACACCCCCAGCCACAACCGCACGAAGATCCGCAACGACGCCCGCGTCATCCTGACCAACCCGGACATGCTGCACGTGGGCATCCTGCCCTACCACGGCAAGTGGCACGCGTTCTGGCGCAAGCTGCGGTACATCGTCATCGACGAGGTGCACAGCTACCGCGGCATCTTCGGCAGCCACGTCGCCGGCGTGCTGCGGCGGCTGCTGCGGATCTGCGCCCACTACGGGGCGCACCCGCAGATCGTCTGCTGCTCGGCCACCATCGCCAACCCCGTCGAGCTGGCCGAGCGGCTCACCGGCCGACCCATGGCCCTGATCGACAACGACGGATCGCCGCGGGGGTGCAAGTACTTCGCCCTGTGGAACCCGCCGTTTTTAGCCGACGACCAGGTCTCGCGCCGCTCGGCGAACGTCGAGGCCGTCGGGCTGCTCACGCGCCTCGTCCGCCGCCGGGCGCAGACCATCGTGTTCACCAAGGCCCGCATCGTCTCCGAGCTGGTCTACAAGTACGCCGTCGAGCGCCTCCGCGAGGCCAACCAGTCCGACCTGGCCGACCGCGTCAAGCCCTACCGCGGCGGCTACCTGCCCAGCGAGCGGCGGCAGATCGAGCAGGCCCTGTTCAGCGGCGAGTTGCTGGCGGTGGCCTCGACGAACGCCCTGGAGCTGGGCATCGACGTGGGCGGCCTGGACGCCGCCATCCTGGTGGGCTTCCCGGGCACGATCTGCTCGACGTGGCAACAGGCGGGCCGGGCCGGGCGAAGCAGCCAGGACTCGCTGGTGATCCTGGTGGGCTACAACGAGCCGGTCGACCAGTACCTCATGCGCCACCCGGACTACCTGTTCGGCGCCTCGCACGAGCACGGCGTGATCGACCCGTACAACCCGCACATCCTTGAGGCCCAGGTCAGCTGCGCGTGTTTCGAGAAGCCCCTCACCGAAGACGACGCCCGCTACTTCGGACCGCTGGCGGCCGACGTCGCCCGCATCGTGGCCGACGACGGCGACATGAAGGCCATCGACGGGCGCTACTACTGGTCCAGCAGCGAGAGCCCCTCCAAGCGGGTCAGCCTGCGGATGATCAGCCAGGACAGCTACGCCATCGCCGACCTGAGCCAGGGCGAGCGGGTGATCGGGCAGGTCGACAGCATCTCGGCGCCTGAGCTGGTCTACCCCAACGCGGTGTACCTCCACGAGGGGCGCAGCT
Source organism: Phycisphaerae bacterium (assembly GCA_041687295.1). Taxonomy (GTDB): domain Bacteria; phylum Planctomycetota; class Phycisphaerae; order SM23-33; family FEN-1343; genus JAWLCG01. Next base: position 2,397 of record JAWLCG010000159.1, read on the forward strand.
ACCTGGTGCGGCAGCTGGACAGCGAGGCCCGCATCGCCCGCGTCGAGCCGGTGGAGGTGGACTACTACACCCAGGCCGTGCTCAACAGCAGCTGCCGGCTGGAGGCCCCCGCCGAGACGCGCGAGCACCTCGGCGAGCCGCTGCAGCTGGGCCCCGGCGAGGTGACCTGGCAGACGACGGCCTTTCGCAAGGTAAAGTACTACACGATGGAGCTCATCGGCCAGGCCGAGCTGGACCTGCCCAGCCAGACCCTGCCGACGACGCTGCTGGCCTGGCCGGTCGGCGAGGCGCTCCGCCGGGCCGTCAAGGCCAAGGGCTACAACCCCATCGAGGCCCTGATGGGCCTGCGCAACCTGATGCTGGCCGCCCTGCCCTCGCTGGCCATGTGCGACCGGCGGGACATCAGCGGCATGGTCGAGTCGAGCAACCTGGGCACCCCGACGATCATTATCTACGACCGCTACCCCGGCGGCCTGGGCTTCTCGCAGGTGGCCTACGACCAACTCGACACCGTGCTGGACATGAGCCGCCGCATCGTCACCGAGTGCCCCTGCACGACGGGCTGCCCCAGCTGCGTGGGCCTGGCCAACCTCCGCCCGCCCATCCACGGCGACCCCGACCTCGGCAGCGGCTACCCCGTCCCCAACAAACAGGCCACCCTCGAACTGCTCGAGGGCCTCGCCACGCTCAAGAGGCTGGCCGAGGAGAAGGCGAAAACGTGATCAACCGGTAGGGCGGGCAATGGCCCGCCGTCGATGGCGCCAGGCGCCGCTCTCCGCGGGTGCCGTGGCTACGGCGTTTGTAGCCGTAGGCCGGGTCGAGCGCAGCGAGGCCCGGCGGACGTAAGCGGACGCCCCCCACCCCGGGTGCCCACGCCGCGGGTGCTGTGGCTGCGCTGTCTGCAGCCACGTCTTTCCAGGCGTAGACCGTTTGCCGTCATCGGACGTGCGGGTGCGCTGGGCCGCGCCAGGGACGGCCCGACCGAGACGCCCACGGAAGGCATTCCGTGGGCTTGGGCAGAGCCCGAGGCCCCGCAGGTGCCGGGCCTCGCTGCGCTCGACCCGGCCTACGGGGCTGGGCTGATTCGGCGAGGCAGGAGAACCCCAGCCCCGTTCACGGGGCTTGGCGCCGAAGGCGTTCAGACCCGGGCTTGTAGCCCGGGGCGGCGGGCGCCCCCGTTTGTTGTCGCAGCCCGCTTCAGCGGGCTTACCCGCCGGACGCCGAAGACGTGGCTGCAAACGCCGCAGCCACGGCACCCGCTCAAGCGGCTGGCCGGGGAGAAGGCGAAGACGTAGTGGCCAGTGGCCCGTGGCAAGGACCCAGTAGCGTGGACCAAGGACCAAGTAGCGTGGACCAAGGACCAAGGTAAGAGGGCGCCCACGCCACGCGGGCCTGCGCCCCGGGTGCCGTGGCTACGGCGTTTGTAGCCACGTCTTTCCGGCTGGCGATGGCGTCTGGCCCGTAGCTTGGTAATGGCAGAACCGGGACAGGAGACCAACATGGCTGAGAGCTTACCTAGAAAGATGGGGATGACTGCTTCCGAAAGGCTCGATGTCTGCCTCGACGGTCTGCGGAGGGCTGTTCAACGACTTCCTCAGGTGGCAACTCGCTACTCGGAGAAGCGAGAGAGGGCAGAACACATGGGGGCTCTGCTTTCTGCCACCTGCACAACGCTAATTGAGATGAGGGCCCTCCTCACAAGTGGGCAATACACAGAGGCAGCTTGCCTGTGCCGCAGCATCTATGAGAACTCACTTAGAACGAGATGGGCTGTCTGCACTTCTCAAGGTTGGGAGAGGCTTCGCCGTTACTGGTGCGAAGAGGACATTAAACGTCTGAAAGAGCTAAAGGAGGTCAACTCAGCGTGGGCTGTATCCGCGACACGGCAAATAGCTGCCCTGGAGCGCGAGATGGAGAAAGGGCCACAGAAATCTGCACCATCCATCTATTGCATCGTAGACGAATTGAAGAAGAACACTCAGATACCCGACCATCGTGCGTTCAAGAACCAATACGGCCTCATCTATCGGAGCCTCTGCTCATACAGCCACTGGAACCCCTTCGCGATCTTCCATCCGGAGCAGGATGAGAAGGTGCAGATGACTGTGTTTGGTGCTGCAGTCGCCGCATCCTGTCTGCTTACAGCAGCAGAGCATGAGTTTGGTCTGGCAGTTCCCTGCGATCTTGAGCTAGCCCCCGTGCTCGATGATCTGTGGCAGATGCCGCCGAGTTGATCTGGAGCCCCGTTCACGGGGCTTGGCGCCGAAGGCGTTCAGACCCGGGCTTGTAGCCCGGGGCGGCGGGCGCCCCCGTCGGTCTTCGCAGCCCGCTTCAGCGGGCTTACCCGCCGGGCGCCGAAGACGTGGCTGCAGACGCCGCAGCCACGGCACCCGAGCAGGGGGCCGCCTTCGCTGCCGGGCCTCGCTGCGCTCGACCCGGCCTACGGGGTTTGCGCCGACCCGAGAGGCCCCTGGCACCGTAGCACTCTGGAGGCTACACTGTAGGAATCAGGGACGTAGCTATGCTATCCGAATCCCGCCGCAGGAAGTTGCAGATGCTGTTGCGGTCGAACGCGCAGGGGGCTGTGCGGTCGGCGGAGGCGTTGCTGCGCGAGCATGGGCACACGGGCGTCAACCGCGGGGCCGGGCCGGTCGCGCCGGCCGTGCCGCCCAGGCCCGTCTCGCTGACCGACGCCGCCCCCGGCCTGGAGCAGCGGCTCGGCGATCGGCCCTACTGGCACATCCGCCTGCCCCTGCGCGAGTTTGCCCCCAATTGCCGACAGGTGGCGGCCGAGTTCGGGCGGGTGATGCGGGGGGCGCGGCAGTGCTTCGACGAGCTCGAGGCCAGCGTCGCCCTGTGCCACCTCGCCAACGCGCAGCCCGAGGACGTCCTGTTCATGGACATCGAAAGCTGCGGCCTGGCGGGCACGGCCATCTTCCTGGTGGGCGTCATGCTCTTCGAGGACGACGACCTGATCGTCGAGCAGTACCTCGCCCGCGACTACTCCGAGGAGCCGGCGGTGCTGGACCGCTACCACCGCCGCCTCGAGCAGTCGGGGCTGCTGGTGACGTTCAACGGCAAGAGCTTCGACACGACGGCCATCGCGGAGCGGTCGGCCTTTCACGGCCTCGAGCCGCCCTGGCAGGAGCCGCCCCACCTCGACCTGCTCCACGAGTCGCGCCGCCGATGGCGCAAACAGCTGCCCAACTGCAAGCTGCAGACCCTCGAGCACTACCTCTGTGGCCGGCGGCGCGTCGGCGACATCCCCGGCGCCGCCATCCCCGACGCCTACCACGGCTTCGTGGCCTCGGGCGACGCGCGGCAGCTCCGCGACATCCTCCACCACAACCGCCTGGACCTGCTGACCATGGCCCAGCTGATCGTCCTGCTGCTGACCGGCTGCGACCCGACCCACGAGTGATTCGATTTTCGATTTTCGATTTGCGATTTTCGGCCCGCGCAGGCGGCTACAATCCTGGCCATGACTGACGATTGCCCGCTTCTGGACTTCGACCCGGCCCCGGCCGTCATCGAGCCGAGCCAGTGGCTCGAGCCCCACGACGGCATGCCCGAGCACTGCGTGCTGTGCATGCACGGGCGGACCTGGCGCGCCCTGCCGCAGCGTGAGGGGCTCGAGCACCTGTTCGACCTGTCCTCCACGATGGGGCCCCACCCGGTGTACCGGCTGGCGGTGGGCGGCCGGGCGGTCGCGTTGGCCCATCCCGGCCTGGGGGCGCCGCTGGCGGTGGGGCTGGCCGATGAGCTGATCGCCAAGGGCGCCCGCAAGTTCATCGTCACCGGCACCTGCGGCGTGCTGGATGCGGCCATTCCCCGCGGGGCCGCCGTCCTGGTCACCCGCGCGCTGCGCGACGAGGGCACCAGCTTCCACTACCTGCCGCCCTCGCGGTGGATCGACGCGGACCCGGCCGTCGTCGAGGCCATCGACGCCGAGTTGCAGTCGGCCGGCATCGCCTACGAGCGGACCTGCTCGTGGACGACCGACGCGTTCTACCGCGAGACGCCCGGCAAGGTCCGCCGCCGGCGCGAGGAGGGCTGCCGCGTCGTCGAGATGGAGGCCTCGGCCCTGTTCGCCCTGGGCCGGTTCCGCCACGTGCCGGTGGGCGCGCTGCTGATGGCCTCGGACGACGTGACGGGCCAGAGCTGGAACCGCCGGCACGACCACGTGTCGATCCTGTCGCCCGAGCAAATCCTCGACCTGGCCATCGCCGCCTGTCTGCGCCTGTAGCGGCCGCCGATTGACCCCCGCGGCCCGGGGCTCTATAATCCGCCCGGATTGGAGCTTAGACGCATTTGCGGGAGATGGCCTTGCGTACGCTGATGATGATCGGGCTGATGGGGGCGGCCGTGGCCCTGGCGGGTTGCCGCGGGGGCGAGGCTCTGCAAGGGCCGGCGCCGGCGACGCCTTTCAAGGCCATGCTGCCCGCGCAGGTCCGCATCCATCCCTTCACCAGCACGCGGGGCTTCGCCCAGGGCGGCGGGGTTACGGGCATCGACGCGCGGGTGGTGGCGCTGGACGCCTTCGGCGACGAGACCAAGGCGTTCGGCACGTTCCGCTTCGAGCTGTACGCCTTCGCCCCACGCCAGGCCGACCCGCGGGGCGCGAGGCTGTACGTCTGGCGGCAGGACCTCGGCGAGCCGCAGCTCAACGCGGCCCAGTGGGACAACATTTCGCGGAGCTACCGGTTCGAGCTGCGATGGGACGAGCCCATCCCGGCCGGCCAGAAGCTGGTGCTGGTGGCCGTCTTCGAGGGCGGTCCGGGCCCGCGGCTTTTCGATCAACGGATCCTGACCAGCGGTGAGTGAAAAGGAGCAAGCGATGCGCAACGGAATCATGATGTGCTTGGCGGCAGCCCTGGTGGCGACGCTGGGCGGGTGCGGCGGGCCCGGCCTCAGCCGGGAGGAGTTCGACGCGGTCTACGTGGGCCAGCCGGCGTGGGAGGTCCAGAAGATGCTGGGCGACCCGACGCTGCGAGAGGGCAACCGGTGGGTCTACGTGCGGGATGAGCCGTACGCCCGCGCCGAGATCGCCTTCGCCCAGGGCAATGTCTCCGAGAAGGAGTGGATCGAGCCCGCCCAGGCTGGCCAGATGATCGCCGAGCCCGCTGAGAGCGAGGAGGCCTGGGAAGGCTTCGGGCAGGACGTCGAGGACGTGGGCCGAGAGATCCAGCAGGACCTGGCCGAGCCGACCCTGGAAGAGGCCGCCGCCGAGCAGTTCCAGGACCAGGCCCCCGAGGGCCAGGCCGTTGAGATCGAGCCGGTCGAGCCCGTGGAGATCATCGAGGGCGAGATGGCCGACCAGCCGGCCGAGCAGCCCGCCGCCGAAACTGAGCAGCCCGAGCAGCCGGCCATGGAGGCCGAAGAGCCTGCCGCCGAGACCCCGGCCGAGCCGATCGAGGCCCCCGCCGAAGAGCAGCCGGCCGAGTAGACCGGTCCAGGCCGCAACAACACAGCGGGCGGCGGATTCTCACGATCCGCCGCCCGCTCTGCGTTTGGAGCGTTTTTCTGTCGGACGTGCGGGTGCGATGGGCCGCCAGATCGACGGCCCGCCACGCATGCCTGCGGATGGCCGTCCGTACGCTCGGGCCAAGCCCTTAGGGCGGCAGGCGTGCGGGCGGTGTGTTTCGCTGCGGTCCGCGCCGGGTCGAGCCGGGTTCAACCCTTGAGCATCTCTGGGTCCGCCGGGGCCCAGTCCCGGGATCTGTCTCCAAAGGAGTCTTCCATGCCGAAGCTGCACGTTCTGCTGGCGTTAGTCGTCGCCGCCGCCGCCGCCGCCTGGGCCGCCGCCCAGCCCGCGATGGCTGCGGACTACATCTGGGTCGAGGGCGAGAGCCCTGCCCAGGCCGCCGTCACCCGCCACCCCTGGTGGTACGAGAAGTACAAGACCGCCGAGCTGAGCGGCGGGGCCGCCATCGGCCACTTCGACGAGGGCAAGCCCGGCCTGCTGACCTACCGCTTCGAGTCCCCAGCGGCCGGCGAGTACCACTTCTGGGTCCGCGCCAACCCGACCGGCACGAAGCTCTCCTACCGCCTCAACAACGCCGGGCCCTGGGTCGCGGTCGATACCGGCAACGCCATCGGCCAGACCAACGTCGCCGAGGACGGCGCCCTGGACATCCGCTTCATCGGCTGGCTCAACGCCGGGCAGATTCCGCTCCGCAAGGGCGTGAACATGATCCAGTTCCGCATGCACAGCGGCAACAACAACCACGGCATCCTCGACTGCTTCGTGCTGAGCGCTGCCGAGTTCATGCCCAACGGCCTGGCCAAGCCCGGCGAGGCCGGCACGACCATCCCCGGCTCCGAGAGCAGCTGGGCCTTCACGCCGGCGCCGGACAAGTTCGCCGCCGAGTCCAGGCTCGACCTGCGGAGCCTCAACGAGGCCCACGCCGGCGAGCACGGTTTCATCCGCGTGGATGACAACGGCGACTTCGTCCGCGGCGACGGGCAGCCCATCCGCTTCTGGGCCATGCACAGCGACGTCTTCCGCCGGGGCCCCGAGGCCATCGCCGAGCAGGCCCGCTTCCTGGCCAAGCGCGGCGTGAACATCGTCCGCTGGCACGGCAACGTGCCCGCCGGCGAGGGCTCCAAGCTCACCGACGTCAACCAAAAGGCCATCGACGAGCTGTGGCAGTACGTGGCGGGCATGAAGAAGGAGGGCATCTACATGACCCTCTCGCCCTTCTACCCCCACGCCACCGGCGTCCGCAAGAGCTGGAGCATCGACTCGCCGCAGGACAACATGACCTGCCTGGTCTTCTTCGACCCGCGAGTGCAGGAGGCCTACAAGGCCTGGCTCAGGGCGATCCTCGTGCCGGCCAACCCCTACACGGGCATCCCGCTCAAGGACGAGCCGGCCGTCGCCATCATCCAGGTCCAGAACGAGGACTCGATGTTCTTCTGGACCGTCGACGCGATCAAGGGCGGCGAGCGCGAGCTGCTCAAGAAGACCTTCGGCGACTGGGCCCAGCGCAAGTACGGCTCGCTGGCCCAGACGATGCAGGCCTGGGGCAACGACCGCCGCGAGGGCGACGACCTGGCCGCCGGCAAGCTCGACCTGGCGCCGCTGTGGGACCTGACGATGGGCCCGATCGCCCAGTTCGGCTGGCCCACCGGGGGCCGAGCGAAGCGGCTGGCCGACCAGACGCAGTTCTACGCCGAGACGATGCGCAACTGGCACGGTGAGGTCGTCCGCTTCCTCCGCGAGGAGATCGGCGCCCAGCAGGTCGTCAACGCCGGCAACTGGAAGACCGCCGACACGCTGGTCCTCAACGACCTGGAGCGCTACAGCTACACCAGCACCGAGGTGATGGGCGTCAACCGCTACACCGGCGGCGGGGCGCACCTCGGCCAGTACACCGGCTGGGCCATCGTCAACGGCGACCGCTTCGAGGACGAGTCGGTCCTGCTGCGCCCCGACGCCTTCCCCGTCGCCCTCAAGCAGGTCGCCGGCAAGGCCATGATCATCCCCGAGAGCATGTGGGTGCCCCCCACCGGCGTCCAGGCCGAGGGGCCCTTCCTCATCAGCGCCTACCAGGGCCTCAACGGCGTCGACGCGCTGTACTGGTTCAGCCACTCCGAGCCGCAGTGGCGCCAGCCCAGCAGCGCCAACGGCTTCCTGCCGTCGATCGGCAAGTGGGTCAGCGGCACGCCGATGATCCTGGGCCAGTTCCCCGCCGTCGCCCTGATGCACCGCATGGGCTACGTTCAGCGTGGTCAGCCGGCCGTGCATGAGCACCGCAGCCTGGCCGACCTGTGGGAACGCCGCGTGCCGATCATCAGCGAGGAGGGCGGCTTCGACCCCAACCGCGACGCCGGCCAGTACCCCCCCGCCAGCCGAATCAAGGAAGACGTCAACCGCCTGGCGGTCCTCGTCGGGCCCGTGCTGGTGAGCTACGACAGCGACCCCGCCCAGAGCGAGATGGCCCCGGTGGCGCAGTACATCGACGCCGACGCCACCACCGTCCGCTCCAACACCGGCGAGCTGAGCTGGAACTACGGCGACGGCTGGTGCACGCTCAACGCCCCCAAGGCCCAGGGCGCCACGGGCTACCTGGCCAAGGCCGGGCCCATCGCCCTGGATGACCTGCGCATCGAGTGCGCCACCGAGTACGCCACGCTGCTGGCCGTCGCGATGGACGACAAGCCCCTCGCCCAGTCCGGCCAGGTGCTGATCCAGGCGGCCACCACCGCCCGGCCCACCAAGTGGCAGACCAAACCCGTCACCTGGGAGGACAACCAGGGCAACAGGCACGAGGGCTTCGAGATCGTCGACTACGGCCAGGCCCCCTGGCGGATCGTCAACACCGACGCCCGCCTGAGCCTCCGCAACGCCACGGTCAGCAAGGCCATCGTGCTGGAC
>JAWLCG010000160.1:0-10763 GCA_041687295.1 Phycisphaerae bacterium
TGGACTGGGCCGACGGCTGCTTCAGCCGTGAGCATCGCCAGCGGCTGATGCGGCGCCGCAAGATCCGCGCCGAGGGCTCGTTCGCCGACGCGGCCAACCACCACGGCTACAAGCGGGCGCGGTGGCGGGGCCAGGTGCGCGTGGAGATACAGAATCTGCTGATCGCGGCGGTGCAGAACGTGCGCAAGCTGGTCAAAGCCCTGCGCCGGCGGCCGGCCGGGGCGTTGCGGGCGGCCCAGAGCCTCTTGCGCGGGCTTGCCGCCCTCCTCTGCGCGTCTGCGGCCGGCCGAACGGCCACCAGCGGGCATCCCCAGCCCCTCGCGCCCCATCCGCACACCCGCCGCCCGGTGCTCGTTGCCGCCTGCTGACGTGACCAATTGAGCAACAGGCCCTGCCTTCCGTGGGCATCTCGGCCGGGCCGTGCCTGACCCGGCACCACGCGCCCGCAGGTCCGCAAGCAAAACGGTCTAGTCCATGCAGCCCCACGGGGTGACCTTCTCAGGGCCCTCTCCCGCGCACCGGTGACCTTTTGGGTGCCGGACGGCAGTCCGGTGAAGGATACGGTTGTCCCCGGGAGGGCACGGAAGGGTAGACGGCCCTTCTGGGTTGGCTGCCGCGTATCCGACAACGGGTGCGGAGCTTAGGGCACGGGAGGGCACGAAAAAGGCCGCAGGGGACTGGTTGTCCACCGGCGGCCTTACGAGCGGGCGATGAGATTTGAACTCACGACATTCACGTTGGCAACGTGACGCCGCCGATGGCCCCTTCGAGCTGAATTGCCTTCGGACGCAGGACTTTGAGAGAATGGAACCCGAAACTCACACCTGTCGCCTGAATGGCGATTGCTGGTATCCGCCAGCAATGGGCTCTCAAGCCTCGCACTGAATGGGCCGTTCCTGCGCCCCACGGAGCCCAATGGGACGAGCGGTCGCTTGCACTCCCTCCAGGGATCAGTATACTCGGCTGACGGGGACATCCATTCCAGGGCAGGGGCATGCAGACGGACGGCAACACGTTCTATGGCCATAGCGGCAATCTGGGCGGAGCCTGGGAGCCGCTGGCGGAGCATCTGCAGGCGGTAGCGGACACGGCGGCGGCATTTGCCCGGGCGTTTGGCGCTCACGAGTGGGCTCGGCTGGCCGGTCGCGTGCACGATTTGGGCAAATACTCTCCACGATTCACCCGGCGACTCCAGGGCCACGGTCGCGCCGGCGACCATGCGGCGGCTGGGGCGCTGCTGGTCCTGCATCGGTACGCGGATGCCGGCCTGCCGGCGGCCCTGGCGATCCTGGGCCATCACGGCGGGTTGACCGACCTGCCGGCGGCGAAGGAATTACGGGATCGGCTGGCCCGGCGATTCGTGAATCGCTGTCCGGACCTGACCGACCCGGATTTCAAGGCCATCCTGCAACGGTTCCAGGCCGATGGGCTGACGCTGCCGACCGAGACGCTGCCCCGCCTGCACAAGGACCGCCTATCTCTGATCGCCCGCATGCTCGAGGTGCGGATGCTCTACTCGGCCCTGGTCGATGCGGACTTCCTGGAGACCGAGGCCCACTTCAACGGCTCGGCCGAGAAGCCCCGGGCGAATCGGCCGCCGGGGCCGGCCCTGCAGGCCGAGCGGGCGATGGAACTGCTGCAGGAGCACCTTCGACGGGTGCGAGCCTCATGCGAGGCCTCGGGTGACATGGCCCGACTGCGAGCCGACCTGCTGGCTGCGTGCGAGGCCGGGGCGAGCTTGCCGCCGGGGCTGTTCACACTGTCGGCGCCGACGGGGGCGGGCAAGACGCTGGCGATGCTGGCCTTCGCCTTGCGACACGCCCTGGCCCACCCGCAGCACCCCTTCCGCCGGATCGTGCTGGTGATCCCGTTCCTCACGATCATCGAGCAGACGGCGAAGGTCTACCGCGACGTCTTTCAGGCGCTCGGGCCCGACTACGTCCTGGAGGACCATAGCCTGGCCCGCGTGGCCGAGGGGCCCGCCAGCGAGCGGGGCCGGCTGCTGGCGGAGAACTGGGACGCGCCGGTCGTGCTGACCACCAGCGTCAAGTGCCTCGAATCGCTCTTCGCCCGCACGCCGTCGGACTGCCGCAAGCTCCATCGGCTGGCCAACAGCATCGTCCTGTTCGACGAGGTTCAGACGCTGCCGACCCACCTGGCCGTGCCGACGCTGGCGGCCCTGAGTCGCATGAGCGAACGGTTCGGCTGCACGGTGGTCTTCAGCACGGCCACGCAGCCGGCGTTCGATGCCCTGCATGAACACGTCTCCGCCCACGCCCCCGCCGGCTGGCGACCCCGGGAGTTGGCCGGGCCGGAATTGGGGCTCTTCGAGCGGTCGAGGCGGCGGACGCGTGTGCACTGGCGGCTGGGGGAGGAGCAGCGCGTCGAGTGGGACGCCCTGGCCGATGAACTGGCCGATCGCGAACAGGTGCTCTGCGTGGTGAACCTGACGCGGCACGCCGCCGACCTGGCCGGACGGGTGCGGGTGCGGGTGCGGGCGCGGGCGCGGGAGCGGTCCAGGGAGGGCACCTTCCACCTCTCGACCCGCATGTGCCCAGCCCATCGAACGGCCGTGCTGGCCGAGGTGCGACAGCGGCTCAAGGAGGGCTGGCCCTGCCGGCTCATCTCCACCCAATGCATCGAGGCCGGCGTGGACGTGGACTTCCCGGCCGTGTACCGCGCGTTCGGCCCGCTGGAGGCCCTGGCCCAGGCGGCCGGGCGGTGCAACCGGCACGGCGTTCGGCCGCAGGTCGGTGAGGTGGTGGTCTTTCGGCCGGCGGAGGAGGCTTTTCCGCCGGGCGGCTATCGACAGGCGGCCCAGGCCACGGCGAGCCATATGGCGTGGCTGCAGGGCCAGGGCCGGGCCCTGGAGGACCTGGACCTGCTGAGCGACCCGCAGGCCTTGCACCGCTACTTCCGCACGCTCTACGACCTGACGGCCCCGCACGCGGCCCCCGCCGAGGCGCGGGCACTGATGGAGGCCCTGGAGGTCGGCAGCTTCACCGACGTCGCCCGCGAGTACCGGCTGATCCGCCAGGACAGCGTCTCGGTGCTCGTCCCGTACGACGGACAGGCGTTCGACGACCTCCAGCGGCAGGCGGCCTCGGCGGAGAGCTTCGGGGAGCTTCGCGACTGGTTCGCTCGCGCCCAGGCCCACGCCGTGGCCGTCTACCGCCGGGCCGACAAGCCGTTGTGGAACGTCCTTCGGCCCGTTGAGTTCGGCCCCCTGCGCGAGCCGGACGAGGCCCTGGGGTGGTTCGTCCTGCTGGACGAGGGAGCGTACGACGCGGAACTGCTGGGCCTGCAGGAGCCAGAGGGATGGCCAATACTGTGAAAAAACGGGCGGCACCTGGATTGACCAAGCACCGCCCTTTTCAAAACTTACGACCGACGTATTGTTTCAATCCTCGCCTGTTATGCAGGCGCGTAACCACACAAAGCATAGGTTCATCTTAGAATCTACTTGACGCATGTTCAATACATCGGTAGTAATAAAGGCAGGAGATCACAATGATTGTTCCTGCTTCCTCAGTTCGACTGTGGCCACCTATATGGCCAAGAGGATGGACAACATGCCTCAGGTTCACGGTTCCACTGTCGAACTGACGCATCATACCGAAAGGGGCTACACAATGCACATTCTGAGCGTCTGGGGCGAGTTGGCGTGTTTCTCCCGGCCGGAGCTGAAGGTGGAGCGGTGGAGCTACCCTTGCCCCACACCCAGCGCGGCCAGGGGGATCTTCGACGCCATCTACGCCAAGCCGCCCGAGTTCCGCTGGCAGGTCCGGCGGATCGAGGTGCTGGAGCCGCCGGGCGGGCCGCCGGGGGCCGAGCCGATCTCGTATATCGCTTTGCGGCGCAACGAGGTCAAGGACGTGGTGAACCTCACCGCCGTCGAGAAGGCGATGGCCGGCAAGGCCGAGATCGAGCCGATCTGGGCCGACGGCGACAAGGCCCTGCTGGGCAGCGACGAGCGGGGGCGCACGCAGCGGCAGACGATGGCCCTGCGGAACGTCCGCTACCGCCTGTGGGCGGACATCGTGCCCTGGCCCGGCTTCGAGGGCCGCCGGGCCGCCCTGGGCGCCCAGTTCCGCCGCCGGGCCAGCCAGGGCAAGTGCTTTCAGCAGCCCTACCTGGGCTGTCGGGAATTCCCGGCCTGGTTTGAACTGACCGACGAGTCGGCCGTCGCCGCCGAGCCGCCCGCCCCCGTGGACATGGACCTGGGCTTCATGCTCTACGACGTGTTTGACCTCTCCCGGCCCGGCTCAGCCACCGACGGGCCGTGCATCACGCTGTTTCGCGCCCAGCTGCGCGGCGGCGTGCTGGACGTGCCGCCCTTCGACGACCCGGCCGTCCTCAAACCCGTCGAGGAGGGCTCGCCATGCTGAACCTGCTGATCGAGTACGCCCAGCGGGAAGGCATCATCGCCGAGCCGGGCTTCACGCAGAAGCAGGTCCACTGGGCCCTGCTGTTCGACGAGGCCGGGCGGTTCCTGGGCGCCCACCCGCTGGGTCTGGACGACAAGAAGCACCCGGGCGAGCCCTTCAACCGCTGCCCCAACCTGACGCTCTCGGAGATCAAGGCCGGCGGGACGGGCTGCCGGCATTTCCTGGTGGATTCGGCCGAGGTGGTCACGCTGCTGACCAAGGCCGACGCCGAGCCCGACACCAAGCTGCGGGCCAAGCACGCCTACTTCGTAGACCTGCTCCGCCAGGCCGCCATCGTCGAGCCGCGCCTGGGCCCGATCACCGACGCCCTGGCCGACCCCGACGCGCTGGGCCGGATCCGCCAGGCCCTGGCGGGCCAGACGCCCTCGGCCAAGACCACGCAGAACGTGACGTTTGCGATCCAGGGCGTCGACGGCGTGAGCTACCTCGTCCGCCAGAGCACCTGGCACGACTGGTGGCGGGCGTTCCGCAAGACGCTCAGCAAGGACAAGGCCGGCAGGAAGGCCCGGGACAACCAAGCGGCGATGCGCTGCCTGGCCAGCGGGGAGCTGGTGACGCCGGCCTCGGTGCACCCGAAGATCACCGGCCTGAGCGACGTGGGCGGCCTGGCTATGGGCGACTCGCTGGCGTCGTTCAAGCAGGACGCCTTCCGCTCCTTCGGCCTGGCCCAGTCAGCCAACGCAGCCATGAGCGAGGAGATGGCCAAGACCTACGCCGAGGCCCTCAACCACCTGATCCGCCATGCGGTCTCGCTGGCCGGGGCCAAGGTCGCCTACTGGTACGCCGGCGAGGTGCCCGGCGACGCGATCCGCCTGGTGGTGGAAGGGCTTGACGACCTGCTCGGCCCCGGGGCGGCGTTCGACGACGACTCGGCCGACGCCGAGCGCGACGCCCGGGCGCGGGCCCGGGCCCTGATGGAGGCGGTGAAGGCCGGCGACCGTCACGCCACCGACTTGGGCAGCGCCCGCTACTACGCCCTGACGCTCAGCGGCGCCGGTGGGCGTGTGATGGTCCGCGACTGGATGCAGGGCCAGTTCGCCGACCTCGCCACCAGCGTGACGGCCTGGTTCGACGACCTGGCCATCGTCCGCACCGGCGGCGACGGCGAGGCCAACTCGCCCAGGCTCAACAGCATCCTGCACAGCCTGCTGCCGCCGCGCCCGGCCGGCCAGACCTACGAGAACTGGACGAAGCCCATCACCGGCCTGCGCCAGCCGATGTGGCACGCCGCCCTGCGCCGCCAGCCGATCCCCGACGCCGCCGCGGCCAAGGTGCTGCTGCAGCACCGCAGCTTCGTCGTCACCGGCGAGTTCGAGACCGCCTTCGGCTACGAAGGCCAGTGGCAGCACCCGCGGTCACTGCTGCACATCCGCATGGGCCTGCTGAAGGCCTTCCTCAACCGCAAGTCCAACCCGGGAGAACCGACCATGGAAAGCTACCTCAACGAAGAGCACCCCGCCCCCGCCTACCACTGCGGCCGACTGCTGGCCGTGCTGACGGAGATCCAGCGGAGAGCGCTGCCGAATGTCAGCGCCGGTATCACCCAGCGCTACTACGGGGCCGCCAGCACCACGCCGGGCCTCGTGCTGGGCCGGCTGATTCAGCTCTGCCAGCACCACCTCGCCAAACCCGATCTTCGCGAAGACACCCGAATCTTCCTGGAGAGCCGCCTGGGGGCGATCGCCTGCCGAATCGGCGACCGCATCCCCCCCACGCTGACGCTGGAGCAGCAGTCGCTGTTCGCCCTGGGCTACTACCAGCAGAAGGCGAACATGTACTCGCGGAAAGCGGAAGCCGCCATCGAGACGGACGAGGCCACGACCGCCTCGGAGTAGCCATCGCCGGGCCTCGCTACGCCTGCAGAGAGCCTACGAAGCAACGACGACCGACACCTCAACCCATAGGGAGACACACCCATGACGACCGCCAACGCCCCCATCGCCCACCGCTACGAGTTCCTGTTCCTGTTCGACTGCCAGAACGGCAACCCCAACGGCGACCCCGACGCCGGCAACGCCCCGCGGATCGACCCGCAGGACATGCACGGCCTGGTCAGCGACGTGGCCATCAAGCGCCGCATCCGCAACTACGTGCTCATGGCCGAGCAGAACAAGGGCCCCCACGCCATCTTCATCGAGCACGCTTCCAACGTGAACCGCCACATCGCCCTGGCCTACGAGCAGACCGGCGGCCTGCCCGAGAAAGGCAAGAAGCCCAACAAGGGCCAGGTCGGCCAGGCCCGCCAGTGGCTCTGCCAGAACTTCTTCGACATCCGCACCTTCGGGGCCGTCCTGAGCACCGGGCCCAACGCCGGGCAGGTCCGCGGGCCCGTGCAGATCGCCTTCGCCCGCTCGCTACACCCCGTGCTGCCGCTGGACGTGTCGATCACCCGCCAGGCCGTCGCCGCCGACATCAAGGGCGGCACCAGCGCCGAGTATGCCCAGTGGGAGAACGCCCAGCCCGAGGACGAACTGCGCACCATGGGCCGCAAGAGCCTCATCCCCTACGGCCTGTTCGTGGGCAAGGGGTTCATCAGTGCCCACCTGGCCGAGCAGACCGGCTTCGGCGAGGCCGACCTGTCGCTCCTATGGGAGGCCCTGGTCAACATGTACGAGCACGACCGCTCCAGCAGCAAGGGGCTGATGAGCGTCCACCCGCGCCACTCGTTCATCTTCAAGCACGTCGGCACCGACAGCGACGCCAACCAGCGGGCCCGCCAGGCGAAGCTTGGCTGCGCCCCGGCCCACGTGCTGTTCCAGACCGTCCTGGACCGCATCGACCTCGCCGACGCCGTCAAGGCCAACGGCCAGTCCCCGCGGTCCATCGCCGACTACCGCCTGCCGACCGCCGACGACATCCGCCCGCTGATGCCCGCCGGCGTGGAGGTCTCGACCCTGGGGAGCTGAGCCATGTTCGATGAGGACGACCTGCGGCCCATCTCGGCCCTGCAGCACCTGGCGTTCTGCCCCCGGCAGTGCGGGCTGATCCACCTGGAGGGGCTCTGGGCCGAGAACCGCCTGACCGTCGAGGGCAGCCAGCTCCACGACAAGGCCCACCACGGCGAGCCGGAGACCCGCCCGGGCCTCCGCGTCCTGCGGGGCGTGCCCGTCCTGTCGCTGGAGCTGGGCCTGGCCGGGCAGGCCGACGTGGTGGAATTCGTCGGCGAGGACGGGCCAACCCACCCGCCGGGGCAGTCGCCCACCGACTGCCCCGGCGGCACGCCGTTCCCCGTCGAGTACAAGCGGGGCCGGCCCAAGGGCGGCGACTGCGACCGCGTCCAGCTCTGCGCCCAGGCCCTGTGCCTCGAGGCCACCCTCGGCCGGCCCGTGCCGCGGGGGGCCCTGTTCTACGCCCGCACGCGCCGGCGGGAGGAGGTCACCTTCGACGAACCCCTCCGCCGCCGCACGCGCGAGCTGACCTCCGAGCTGCACCGCCTCTTCGACACCGGCCGAACGCCCCAGGTGCCCTACCAGCCCAAGTGCCGCAACTGCTCGCTGCTGGAGCTGTGCATGCCTGGTCAGACCGAGCCGGGCCACTCCGCCACCCTCTACCTGCAACGCAGCCTGAGCCGCCTGGCCCCCGCAGGCCCCCAGGAGGACCCCGACGCATGAAGACCCACCTCAACACCCTCTTCGTCACCACACCGGGCGCCTACCTGGCCAAGGAGGGCCAGAACGTCCTGGTCCGCATTGACTCCAAGCCCCGCCTCCGCGTGCCGCTGCACAACCTCGGCGGCATCGTCTGCCTCGGCGCCATCGGCTGCAGCCCCGGGGCGATGGGCCTGTGCGCCGAGGCCGGCGTGCCCATCTCGTTCCTGAGCCGCTCGGGCCGCTTCGTTGCCCGCGTCAGCGGCTTCACCAGCGGCAACGTCCTGCTCCGCCGCGAGCAGTACCGCCAGGCCGACCACCCCGACCAGGCCGCCGCCGTCGCCCGCCACGTCGTGATCGGCAAGGTCGCCAACAGCCGCTCGGTCCTGCTGCGGGCCCTGCGGACCAGCGCCGAGGGCCCGAGCACCGGGCCCCTCCAGCGGGCCGCCGACCGGCTGGGCCAAACCCTCGACGACCTGGACTCGGCCGCCGACCTCGACGCCATCCGCGGCCTTGAGGGCGAGGCCGGCCGGGCCTATTTCGGCGCCTTCGACCACCTCATCACCGCCGAGGTCCCGGAGTTCCGCTTCACCACCCGCAGCCGACGGCCGCCGCGCGACCCGGTCAACGCCGTGCTGAGCTTCCTGTACGCCATGCTCGCCCATGACGTCCGCAGCGCCTGCGAGGCCGCCGGGCTCGACCCGGCCGTCGGCTTCCTCCACCGCGACCGCCCCGGCCGGCCGGGCCTGGCCCTGGACCTCATGGAGGAGTTCCGCGCCTTCCTGGCCGACCGCACCGCCCTGGCCCTGATCAACCGCCGACAGCTCAGCCCCGGCGGCTTCACCGCCAACGGCCCCGGCGTCCGCATGGACGACGCCACCCGCAAAGCCGTCATCACCACCTACCAAAAGGCCAAGGACCGCTCGATCCAGCACCCCTACCTCAACGAGAAGACCACCCTGGGCCTGTTGCCGCACATCCAGGCGAGGCTGCTGTCGCGGTACCTCCGCGGCGAGCTGGACGCCTACCCCCCGTTCCTGTGGAAGTGAAAGGAGCCCCGCCATGGTCGTGCTGGTGACCTACGACGTGTCCACCAAGACCCCCGCCGGCCGACGCCGCCTGCACAAGGTCGCCAAGGCCTGCCAGGACTTCGGCCAGCGGGTGCAGAACTCCGTCTTCGAGTGCCTGGTGGACCCGGCCCAGTGGGCCCAGCTCCGCCACCGCCTGCTGGAGCTCTACGAGCCAACCGAGGACAGCCTGCGGTTCTACATGCTCGGCGCGAACTGGCGCCGCCGCGTAGAGCACCACGGCACCAAGCCTTCCATCGACTTGGAGGGCCCGCTGGTGATCTGACCGCCCGGCCCCACGGCAAGCGCCCATCTGGACCTTCCGCCAACCCCAAGCGCCCACAAAAACCCCGGGGGGTTGGCGATGTCCATAAGCAGCGCTATAGCAGCACCTTGCACGATAGATGCAAAGAGGAATCTTTACTGACAACTGAATAGGAGCACAGATCGGCGAAACCCACTCTCTAATACATTGAAGTGCGGTAGGTTACAATGCCTACCGTCGCCCCCCTCGCGGGGGCGTGGATTGAAACAAGGACTACGAGCAGGCCCGCCGCATGGTCCGCTAGTCGCCCCCCTCGCGGGGGCGTGGATTGAAACCTCGGCGTCCGCCGCCACTGGCCGCCGATGGGGCAGGTCGCCCCCCTCGCGGGGGCGTGGATTGAAACTCGTTGGCGCCTCGGTAGTCGGACTGCCTGAAGGCGTCGCCCCCCTCGCGGGGGCGTGGATTGAAACGCCGCTGCTGGCGGCGCTGGACCAGTCGCCGCTGCGTCGCCCCCCTCGCGGGGGCGTGGATTGAAACACGCCTGGTCGTGGGGCATGTTCCTGGGCGACGGGTCGCCCCCCTCGCGGGGGCGTGGATTGAAACATCGAGGTCAACGGCAGCCGCCGGCAATCAGACGAGTCGCCCCCCTCGCGGGGGCGTGGATTGAAACTCCACGATCCCCCTCAGCCTCTCCACCTCGCCCTGGTCGCCCCCCTCGCGGGGGCGTGGATTGAAACAGGATGACGATCAGGTCCTCAAAGAACCACTGGCCGTCGCCCCCCTCGCGGGGGCGTGGATTGAAACCAGGCCCAGCGGGTTGGTCAGCGTCACGTAGGCCGGTCGCCCCCCTCGCGGGGGCGTGGATTGAAACTTTTCCCTCTTGCAGGCCTCCAACATGGCCGACCGGTCGCCCCCCTCGCGGGGGCGTGGATTGAAACTGTGCGAGTTAGTTTGCCGGGGCCCCTGGGGCACCGGTCGCCCCCCTCGCGGGGGCGTGGATTGAAACTCCGCCGGGGCCGAGGGGCCGGGGCGGGACCGTCCGTCGCCCCCCTCGCGGGGGCGTGGATTGAAACCTTTGCACCATCAGCCGGCGGGGCTGCGTCGCCGACGTCGCCCCCCTCGCGGGGGCGTGGATTGAAACGGCCAGGCCGGGCCTCGCGGCGACGGCAAGAGCTCGTCGCCCCCCTCGCGGGGGCGTGGATTGAAACTTGTCTGGCATCTAGCTCCTCCAGGCCGGCGTAGGGTCGCCCCCCTCGCGGGGGCGTGGATTGAAACGTCCTCCTCTCGAGCTCCAGGGCCGTCTGGCGGTCGTCGCCCCCCTCGCGGGGGCGTGGATTGAAACATCGAAGGGGCGTGGCGGCGGCAACGGCAGACGCGGCGCCCCCCTCGCGGGGGC
>JAWLCG010000161.1:0-10757 GCA_041687295.1 Phycisphaerae bacterium
ACATCCCCCGTGAACGGCTCGCGTGACAATTCGGACCGCCGGCCCCAGTTGCAGGGTCAGCAGGTCGCGCTGATCCTGCGGCAGCTGGACTCGCTGCCGACGCTGCCGGGCGTGGCGACGCGGCTGTTGGAGCTGACGGCCTCGAACCAGTCCGAGACCCGCGAGGTCGTCCAGCTCATCCAGGCCGACCAGAGCCTCACGGCCAAGCTGCTGAGCCTGGCCGGGCGCGCCGAGGCCGGCATCCGCACCGAGGCCCGCACCGTCGAGAAGGCCGTGCTGCTGCTGGGCTTCGAGGCCGTCCGCTCGGCGGTGCTGAGCATCAAGGTCTTCGAGACCTTCGGGCCCGCCACCAGCCGGCCTGACGGGCTCGACCGGGGGGAGTTCTGGAAGCACTGCCTGGCCGTGGCGACCGCGGCCGAGGGGCTCGCCCGCCGCCTGCGCCTCGACGAGGAGCCCGAGGAAGTCTTCGTCTGCGGGCTGCTGCACGACATCGGCAAGCTGGCGCTGGAGCACTGCCTGCCCAAGAGCTTCGCCAAGGTCATCGCGGCAACCGACCAGCAGTACGGCAACATCGCCACCTACGAGCGGGAGATCCTCGGCGTGGACCACACCGTGGTGGGCCGGCGGCTCGCCCAGCAGTGGCACCTGCCGCAGACGGTCGAGCAGGTGCTCTGGCTGCACCATCAGCCCATCGGCGCGATCCCCGAGCTGGTGCCCGCCCGCCGGGTGGTGGCCGTGGTGCACCTGGCCGACACGATCGCCCGCGAGCAGCGGTTCGGCTACAGCGGCAACTACACCTTCCCCCGCAGCAGCGGTGAGCTGGCGGCCGAGATCGGCCTGCCGGCCGAGGCCCTGGCCGACCTCATCGAGCAGCTGCCCGGCCAGATCGAACGGCGGGCCCAGCTGCTGGGGCTCGACCAGGTCTCCAGCGAGGGGCTCTACCGCTCGGCCCTGGCCCGGGCGAACACGGAGCTGGGCCGACTCAACGAGGCCCTGCGACGCCGGGCGGTGGGCCTGGTGCAGCAGGCGGAGGCGTTTCGGCAGCTGCGGGACTTCGGCGCGGACCTTCGCGGCGACATGAGCCTGCCGGGCCTGTGCCAGCTGCTGGCCGTCACGTGGGCCAAGGCGGGCGAGCTTCGGCCCAACGTCGAGGCGCCGGTGGCGGCCTACCTGATCTCGCCGACCGACACGACGGTGGTGGCGGCCGCCTGGACCGGCACCGAGCCGGCCGAGCTGACCGTCCTGGAACGCCGTCCGGAGTTTCCGCCCCGCCAGGTGCCCACCGAGGTCCAGCCGGCCGAGCTGGTCCTGCCCAAGCTCGCCCGCGACGGCGAGGCCCTGGCCCGCTGGCTGGGTCCAGCCAGTCGCCTGCACCGCGCCCTGAGCTGCGGCGGACAGTGGGTGGGCGGTTTGCTCTGGCCGGCGGCCGTCCAGACGACGCGCTTGCAGGGCGACGCCGGCGACGCGCTGGCCGCGGCCATGGGGTTCGCCGCCGAGGCCCTGGCCGAACGCGACCACGCCGCCACGCTGGCCGAGCAGCTCAGCCAGGCGTCCCAGCGCCTCTACGTCGCCCAGCAGGCCCTGACTGAAACCCGCGCCCTGGCCGCCGTCGGCGAGATGGCCGCCGGCGCCGCCCACGAGATCAACAACCCCCTGGCCGTCATCGCCGGCCGGGCGCAGCTGATGGCCGAGAGCGACGACCAGCCCGACCGCAAGGCCTGGCAGACCATGGCCGAGCAGGCCCAGCGGATCAGCGACATCGTCAGCGAGATGATGGAGTTCGCCCGCCCGGCCAAGCCTCGGCCCGAGCCGCTGGCCGTCGACGAGCTGCTGCAGGCGGGCCGGGACGTCTTCGCCCGCCGCCGCGGCCCCGAGGCCCTGGCCGTGACGGTCCGTGTGGCCCCCGGCACGCCGGCGGCCCAGGCCGACCGCGAGCAGGTCGCCGCCGCCCTGGCCGAGCTGCTCGACAATGCCGCCTACGCCACCCGCGACAAGCCCGCCGCCGCCCTCGAGGCCGAGCACGACGAGGTCAACGACCAGATCCTGCTCCGCGTCGTCGACCGCGGCGTCGGCATGGACCCCCAGACGCAGCGCGACGCCTTCACGCCCTTCTTCTCCGCTCGGCCGGCCGGTCGGGCGCGCGGGCTGGGCCTGAGCAAGGCCCGCCGGCTGATCGAGCTGTCGGGCGGGCGGATCTGGATCCGCAGCGCCGCCGGCGAGGGCACGACCGTATTCGTTCGGCTGCCGCGGGCGTCGGGGCCCGCCGGGGCCGATTTTCCGCCAGGTTCGGAGACGCCATGACTGAGACTGGACGCATCCTGATCGTCGAGGATGACCCTGCCATCCGCGAGCTGCTCGCCGACGCCCTGCGGGCCGAGGGGCATACTCCCGCCGCCACCGCCGACTGCGCCGGTGCCTTTGAGCTGGCCGGGCGGTTCGCCCCGGACCTGCTGGTCACCGACGTGCACCTGCCCGACGGCAGCGGCCTGGAGCTGCTCGACCGCCTCCGCGGGCGGGGGCTGGACCTGCCGGCCATCGTCGTCACCGGCCTGGGCGACGCCCCCACCGCCAGCGAGGCCAGCCGGCGGGGCTGCGTGGACTTCCTGCTCAAGCCGCTGGACCTGCCGCGCCTGCACGCCGCCGTGGAGGCCGAGCTCGCCCGCCGCCGCCGCCAGCACCGCCAGGCCGACCGCGCCCGGCGGCTCCGCCGGCTCGCCCGCCACGCCAACCGCCACCGCCGACAGATCCGCCACGAGCTCCAGAGCACCTGCGCGGACCTCTCGGCCGGCTACAGCACGCTCAGTCAGCAGTTCGCCCTCCAGCAGACGCTGCTGGGCTTCCAACGCCAGCTCATCGGCTGCCGCAACGACGACGACGTCTTCCGCGGCCTGTTCGAGTTCCACGCCCGCCGCAACGGCAGCCTGTTCGGCGTGGCGATGCTGTGCGACGAGCACGCCCGCCTGCAGATCGCCGGCCGATTCGGCATGCCCGCGCCCGACTCGCTGGAGCGGTGCGAGCAGTTCGCCGCCGCCCTGCTGCCGATGGTGATGGCCAACCCTGCCGTCACCCCCCTGGACGGGCAGGACCACGCGGGCCTGTTTCCGCCAGAGCTGGCCGGCTGGCTGGTCGGCGTGAGCTTCCTGGCCATGCCGCTGATGCCCCGCTCGGGCCAACTGATCGGCCTGGTGCTGATGTACCGCAAGGGCGAGCAGCCCTTCACCGACGAGGACGTCGCCCTGGCCCAGCTGTTCGCCCCCGCCGTCGCCCAGGCCGTCCAGGCCAACGCCCGCCGCGACGCCGCCTGAGCCAGGCAGTGACGCAGACGGGCAGCGCCGTAGGCCGGGTCGAGCGGAGCGAGGCCCGGCAACGAAGGCGCCGGCCTCCCGATCAAGGCCCAGCCCCCCGCAGCCGGGCCTCGCTGGCGCTCGACCCGGCCTACGCGCCAACCGCCTGGGGGGTTGTGCCCCGACAGGCGTGGCCCGCCGAGATGCCCACGGATGGCAATCCGTGGGCTTGGGCCGGGACTGCCCCATCCGGCCTGCGCCCCAGCCGGACTGCGTCCGGCCTACAGCGCCTGCACCCATCGGACACACGCGCCGACTTGGGCCTGACGTGTCGCACGGGGGCCCATTCGCGACTTGACCGGCCCGGCCACGCCGCCCATACTGGGGTGTATGGGTCCGGTACGAGTGGCGATTCCGCCTGTCTGCGATAGGGGTTAGCAATGGCCATCCCACTGTCGTGCCCGTCGTGTAGCGCGCAGTTCAACGCACCCGACGCGCTGGCCGGGCGCAAGGCCCGCTGCAAGCGATGCGGGACGATCCTGGAGATCCCCGCCCTGGCCGATGAGGACGGCGACGGCCTGATCCGCCTGGCCGACGACGAGCCGCTGGGCCGGGAGGTCGCGCCCTACGTGACGGCCCAGCCGGTCGGAGCGCCGCCGGCCATGCCAATGCGGATGGCCACCGGTGACAATGCCCTGGCCGAGGCGAACTACCGCCCCGGCGACGTGATCGCCCCGCCCCGTCGCCGCTTCTGGCAGGACGCTACGCTGAGCTTCCTGACCCCCGCCCGCGCCAACGGGCCGCTGATCCTCCTGCTGCTGGTGACGCTGGTGATGGTCAAGGCCTTTCTGAGCTTCATCAGCTCGATGATCGGCTTCCTGGGCATCGCGGCCATGAGCGTCTGGCTGGGCCAGATCATCATCGTCGGCTGGATCTGGGCGTACTACCTCAACGTGACGGCCTCGGCGGCCATGGGTGAGGACCGCCTGCCACCGATGAGCGTCGAGGACGGCATGGTGGAGGGGGTCTTTCGGCCGCTGGTGCGGTTTGTCGGCAGCCTGCTGTGGGTGCTGGGCCCGGCGGCGCTGCTGGCGATCTGCATGACGGCGACGGCCGGCTGGCCGCTGTCGCGGGGGGCCCTGATCGGCGTGGGCGGCCTGGCGCTGCTGGGGCTGTTCATGTGGCCCATGACGCTGCTGACGGTCTCAATGTACGGCCTGTCGGTCAGCGCCCTGCGCTACGACCTGCAGCTGGTGACCATCGCCCGCGCCCTGCCGCAGTACCTGCTCACCTGCGGGCTGCTGCTGCTGGCCGTCGGCGTGGGCTGGGTGAGCCAGGTGGGCGTGAACCTCTGGATGGGCCTGGGCGGGGCCAAGCCCCTGGGCCTGGTCTTTTCCGTCAGCGTGTTCGTCGCCGCCGTCGAATGCTGGGCCGCCCTGGTCGCCATGCGGATCATCGGCCTGTTCTACCACCACTACAAACGCCACTTCGCCTGGATCGCCGAATAACACGTAGGCCGGGTCGAGCGCCAGCGAGGCCCGGCAGCGAAGGCGCCGGGCGTTCGATCGAGAGTCAGCCTCCCCCCTGCCGGGCATCGCTCCGCTCGACCCGGCCTACGGGGCCACCCGTGGAATTTGTTCCACTGTCGCGGTACCATCCGGGCATGAAAATCGCCCTGGCCCAGACCAATCCGATCGTCGGCGACATCCGCGGCAACCGGCAGAAGCTGGCGGACTGCATCGACCGCGCCGCCTCGCAGGGGGCCGAGCTGGTCGTCTTCCCCGAGCTGAGCCTCTGCGGCTACCCGCCGCGGGACCTGCTGCTCAAGCCGCAGTTCATCGAGGACAACCGCACCGCCCTGGCCGAGCTGGCCGGCCACTGCACGCAGACGGCCGCTCTGGTCGGCTTCGCCATGGCCAACCCCCAGGCGGGGCGCCGCCTCTACAACGCCGCGGCCCTGCTGGCGGACGGCCGGCACGTGGCCACGCACGTCAAGACGCTGCTGCCGACCTACGACGTCTTCGACGAGACGCGCTACTTCGAGCCCGGCCCCGAGCTGACGCCGCTGACGCTCGGCCAGCGCCGCCTCGGCGTGACCATCTGCGAGGACCTCTGGGACCCCGACGCCCTGGGCCGACAGCTCTACCACGCCGACCCCGTCGGTGCCCTCGCCGATGACGGCGTCGACGTGCTGGTCAACGTCTCGGCCAGCCCCTACCAGCTGGGCAAGCAGGCCACCCGCCGCCAACTGCTCAGCCGCCAGGCCCGCCGGCTGGGCCGGCCCATCGTCTACGTCAACCAGGTGGGCGGCAACGACGAGCTGATCTTCGACGGCACCAGCTGCATCGTCGACGCGGCCGGCACCGTCATCGCCCAGGCACCGGCCTTCGAGGAGTCGCTGCTGGTGGTCGACCTCGACGCGCCGGCCGAGGGCCTGCTCCACGACCCGCCCGGCGAGATGGCGGGCCTCAAGGCCGCCCTGGAGCTGGGCCTGCGCGACTACGTCCGCAAGTGCGGCTTCAGCCAGGTGGTGCTGGGCCTGTCGGGCGGCATCGACTCGGCCCTGGTGGCCGTGCTCGCCGCCGACGCCCTGGGCCCCCAGAACGTCACCTGCGTCGCCCTGCCCAGCCGATACTCCAGCGACCACAGCGTCAACGACGCCCAGAAGCTCGCCGGGAACCTCGGCGTCCGCTTCGAGATCATCCCCATCGAGCCAATGCACGCCGCCTACGAGACCGCCCTGGCCGGCCTGTTCGCCGGCACCGAGCCGGGCATCGCCGAGGAGAACCTCCAGGCCCGCGCCCGGGGCATGACGCTGATGGCCCTGTCGAACAAGTTCGGCTGGCTGCTGCTGGCGACGGGCAACAAGAGCGAGATGTCCGTGGGCTATTGCACCCTCTACGGCGACATGTGCGGCGGCATCAGCGTGATCGCCGACGTGCCCAAGACCACCGTCTACGCCCTGGCGGGCCATATCAACGACGTCGCCGGCACCGACCGCATCCCCGCCCACACCCTCCTCAAGCCGCCCTCGGCGGAGCTTCGCCCCAACCAGACCGACCAGGACTCGCTGCCCCCCTACGACCTGCTCGACGCCATCCTCGAACGCTACGTCGAACGCGAGATGAACGTCCGCGCCATCGCCGCCGAGGGCTTCGACCTGGCCACCGTCCTGCGCGTCGTGCGGATGGTCGACAACACCGAGTACAAACGCCGCCAGGCCGCCCCAGGCCTCAAGGTCACCACCCGCGCCTTCGGCGTCGGCCGACGCATCCCCATCGCCCAACGCTTTCGCTACAGCGAGTAGGGCGGGCACCGCCCGCGTGTTCGGCGCCAGGCGTCATCGACGCGGGCCGTGCAGGAAGAGATTCTCCAGCGCGCCCAGGGCCTCAAGAGCGGCCAGTGCGCCATGATCGATCACGGCCAGGGCCGTCGCCTGATCGTCGCCGACTCCGATCCGCGAGCCAGGAAGGACGCCCACAACCGCCAGCGGGTGGATGACGAAGGAGCATCTCAACAACCGGGGCTACAACAAGTTCCTCAAGCTCACCGGCCCGACCGGGGTGGGCGAAGTCCACCGTGGCGCTGGGGCAGCACGGCATGCTGCCGACGGCCGCCCCGGTGACGGGGATCGACGCCAGCTACAGCGCCGACACCGTCGTGCTGCTGCGCTACTACGTCACGCCTGCAGGTCGTGTACGCGCCAGCCTACTCGGCCACGATGTACATCGTCTCCGGCGGGCAGGGGATCGTCAGCCCGCCCTCGCCTGCCTGGACCTCCAGGGCCCGGACCGGCTGGCCGTTGGGGTCCAGCAGCGTCGCCTTGGTAAGGTTGGGGTTGCGGATTGTCACGGTCACGTCGGTGTTGGCGACCCGCCACGGCAGGGCGCCGGTGTGCTCGATCCGCAGCCCTTCGAGCTCCTGGTCGCCGCGCTGGAAGGTCGCCGGCTCGGTCCGCCAGCCGGTCGGCCGCGCCAGCGTGCCGATCTGGACCAGCACCTGGCGCGACTGGGCCAGCGGCTCGCCGTCCAGCGGCACGATGGTGACCGAGGCGAACGTATCGGCGGACTCGACCGTCACGTCGCTCAGCGCGAACCGCCCGCCAGCGTCGCCCAGGAAGCCCGTCACGCCCTGGGCCCGCGGGGCGTCCAGCGTGAACAGCCCCGGCTCGGGCCGCAACGCCAGCTCGCCGGTGGCGCTGCGGACGGTGTCGGCGTCGATGTAGGGCGAGAGGTCCATCACCTCGGTCAGGGCGGGGTCGGCGTCGTAGAACGCCTCGACCCGGCCGACCAGGAACGCCAGCCCGCCGCTCTGCCGGGCTTCGGCCTGGATGGCCTCCTCAAGCGTGTGGCGGTTGGGATCGAAGCTGAAGCCCTCGGCGATGACGGGCTCCTCGCGGGCGAAGATCGAGTCGAGGCTGCGTGCCTCGCGGATAACGACCGGGCCGGGGGTGACCAGCCCCTGCCGGTAGATCAGGGCCGCGGCCGGGAAGGTGGACATGGCGCCCGGGTCGGTGCAATCCCACTTACTGAAGGGATGGCCCTGGCCCTGGTCGGGAATCCACGGCCTGTGGGGCGAGCCGTGGGCCCAGGTGGGGCGCTGCGGGGCGTTCCAGGTGATGGCGTCGATGCCGTTCATCGCCCCGTACGCCGCCAGCAGCACCGGACCCTCGGCGACGTAGGGCATGGGCGGAACCCACAGCGTCTCGGTGATGATGAACGGATGGCCGACCACCTGCTTCTTGCCGATCGGCAGCCGCAGGGCCCGCGTGGCCGAGCGGGCGGTGAAGTGGTCGCCCGGCTCGATCATGTAGCCCGCATGGTCGCCCACGTGCGTGCCGCCGTAGTAGTCGTTGTTGGCGATGGTATCGACGGCGGTGAAGGTCCAGCGCTCCGCGTCGTCCATGTACCGCCCGTCGGCCGTCTTGAAGTTCGAGGCGTCGATGAGCTGCGGACAGCCCAGATCCTCACGGATGAACCGGTACATCTCGGCGTAGAAGTTCCGCTGGACCTCGGTCAGGAAGCGGAACGTGTCGCGGACGCGCTGCTCGTTCATCTGCCCGCGCCCGTCGTCGGTGAGGAACCAGATGTCCATCACACCCAGCCGCCCGGCCTCGGCGTCGTCGCCCTCGACAGCCTGGCCGTTCCAGGCGGCCCGGGTGGCCTCCAGCGAGCCGTAGCAATCGACCGCCCAGTCGTGGAACTGCTTCTCCATCATCTTGCGAGGGCCGACGGCCAGGCGTTTGATCGTGTGGAACAGCAGCGAGTCTTCGTTCTGGATCTGGATGATCGCCAGGGCCGGGTCGTCCCGCAGGGGGATGCCGGTGTAGGGGTTGACGTCGGTCAGCAGGCGGCGCATCCAGTTGCGGTAGGCCCCCTGGAGCGTCGGGTCGAAGAAGATCGCCCCGAACACGCCCTCGGGGCTGTCGCCGCCGATGCCCTCGATGCCCCACTCGGGCGGAATGTGCCGTATGTTCCATGGATACGCCCACCAGGGCGAGATATTGGTGTAGATGCCCTCCTGCTTGTAGACGGCCACCGCCCGCCAGAAGCCGTCCAGGGTCTTCTCGTCCACATCGGTGATGGCGGCGCCTTTATGCTTGGGGTTGAGGGTTCCGCCGACTCGGGCCATGTTCACGCCCATCCGCGCCCGCCAGCGGGCGGCGGCGGCCGCCTCCTCCTCGCTCCAGCCTCCCACGCCCCCCCCGCCGACCGCCCAGAAGCGGATCGGCTCGCCGTCGCCGCGCACGAAGCCGTTGCCGTCTTCACTGCGGCGGATGAACCCGTGCTGCCCGGCGACGTCCTCGTTGAGCTGCCGCAGGTCAATGGGGCTGGGTGCCCCCGGATCGGTCGAAGTGGGGAAGGCCCAGGAGTTCTCCTCGGTCGGGTTGAGATCATCGAGGGCAAGGGCGGCAGGGGCCACCATCGCCAGCACCAGCAGCAGCGTGAGCGTACGAAGCATTGCGGTCTCCTTGGCTTGTCCCCATGTGCTGGGCAGATCCACCCTCACGACAAGGTGGAATCATCGGCATGGATAGCGGCTCGCGACTGCTGGGCAGGGAACCCGGAGGGCGACCTGGGCAGCAGCCGCGATCGCGGCGCCGAAACACCCGACGCCTGTCCCGATGATACGTGATCCCGCCGGTCGTACAAGCATCTTGCGGTCCGCCGGTCAAAGTTCCAGCCCATAGACGCATGCTGGCCTACGACGGCCCAGGCTGCTGTGGCGGTTGGACGCCGGGCGGACGAGGCGGCGTTGCTGTACCGGCTCCGGCGGCGGGGGCACCTGACTCCCTGCGGCTTACAGTGGAGCGTACCTTCAACCATCGGTACAATGCGCGGCCAGGAGAGGAGTTGCCCATGCGAATCGATCGCAAGGTGAAGGACACGCTGACGCCTGTTGAGCTCGACCACGACGACATGCTGCGCCTGGTGCTGGATGACGGCACGAGTTGGGAGCTACTGCTGAAGCAGACCCACGCCGAGGTCCTTGAAAGAGGCCCCCTCCCGCACGTCGACCGGGGCCACTTCCACGATGACATCCTGGTGTACGGGATGACCGCCGTGGTGGAAGTGAATGGCCGTGAGCACCTGCTGCAGCGGCAGGTGGGCAGCCAGGCGAGCTTCTATGAGCCGTGGGTCATCGACGGCGTGCGGGTGTGGTTCGACGCGGTGGCCTGCGCGTTCATCCACCCGCCCCGCCAGGGCGGCGTGATCCACGAGAAGGACTGGGCGCACCGGCAGGTCTGCTCACCGAGCCGTGCAGCGCGGTTTGCGGTGCAGCAGGCCGACCGCAGCATCGCGCCCGAGCCGATCGGCCCCTGGTTCAAGGGCCAGAAGCCCGTCCCCGATATCCGCGAGTGCTACACCGGGCAGGACTGCTGGATGGGCCCCTACAACGGCGGGGCCGCCCACTGCGGCCTGGATATCAACATGCCCAGGGGCACCCGGCTGATGGCCCCGATCGCCTTCGACGACCAGTACATGTTCAACGACTGGCGGGCCGGGTCGCGGTGCGGACGGTGGCGGGGCACCCGGCGCTGGAACGTGGGCGGGCCCGACGAGAGCGAGTGGATCCTCCAGGCCCACCACCTGGTCGAGTTGCTCGTGCCCGAGCGACGTCCCCTGCAGCGCGGCACGCCGTACGCCTCCGCCGCGGGGACCGGCGTGGGCCTGGTGGAGCACAGCCACTTCCTGTTCCGTGTGATCGAACAGGGCGGAGACTACCTGCTGGACCCATGGATCCTTTTCTGGGCGACGGGAGAAGGCCACCGGTAGTAGACCGGCCAGCTTGGAACGTTGGATGCCCAGCCCCCAAGCGTGCGGCCGCGGTCCGCGCTACGGTGAAAGGCCCCACCGATCGGCCGCGTCGGACCGGAGCCCTGCTATGTAGCCGTTTGTCAAGCCAGCCTGGGCAGATTGTGGGGCGTCGATCACGCAACCTGCTATTCAGTCGTCCGCGGAATCCCGTGCG
>JAWLCG010000162.1:0-10650 GCA_041687295.1 Phycisphaerae bacterium
GTTTGCAGCCACGTCTTTCGGGTCCGGGTTTGCCCATCCGACGTTGTGCCCCGCCCGCACGGCCCGGACGAGATCCCCACGGATTGCCATCCGTGGGCTTGGAGAAGAGCCCAGACCGGACGCAGTGACGCATTGACCCATTAACCCATTAACGCATTACCCCTATGCCTACCACTCTGATCATCGGCGCCACCGGCATGCTGGGCCACAAGCTGTGCCAGCTGCTGCCGGGGCTGGGGCACGAGGTCGTCGGGACCGTTCGGCGGGACGCGGGCGCGGTGCGGGCGCGCTACCCGCAGGTCTACGCGCAGACGCGGTTCATCGAGGCCATTGACGCGACCGACGACGCCACGCTTGAGCGGGCCGTGCGCGAGGCCAGGCCCGACGCCATCGTCAACTGCGTCGGCGTGGTCAAGCAACTCCGCGAGGCCCACAACGCCCTGTTGTCGGTTCGGCTGAACAGTTACCTGCCGCACCGCCTGGCGGCCCTGGCCGAGGAGCACGGCGCCCGCCTGGTGCACATCAGCACCGACTGCGTCTTCGACGGCACGAAGGGCCTGTACACCGAGGCCGACCGCTCCGACGCGACCGACCTGTACGGCAAGAGCAAGCACCTCGGCGAGACCCTGCCCGACGAGTCGTCGGCCATCACGCTGCGGACCAGCATCATCGGGCGCGAGCTGCGCCAGCCCACCCACGGCCTGGTCGAGTGGTTCCTCACCCAGCGGGGCGGGCGGTGCAAGGGCTTCGCCGGGGCGATCTACAGCGGCTTTACCACCCACGAGCTGGCCCGCATCATCGACCGCGTCCTGCGCGGGCCCGCCCGCAGCGGCCTGTACCACGTTGCGAGCGAGCCGATCAACAAGTATGATCTGCTCTGCCTGATCCGCGATACGCTGGGCCTGGACGTGACGATCGACCGCGACGAGCAGTTCCAGTGCGACCGCAGCCTCGCGATGGACCGCTTCGCCGCCGGGACCGGCTACGCCGCCCCGACCTGGCCGGCCATGATCGAAGAGCTCCGCGACGACCCCACGCCCTACGACGCGTGGCACGAGGCGTAATCGGGTTGTGCTTCGGGACGAGGTGACGGTGGGCGCCGGCGCGACGCCCGGACCAGACCCCCACGGATTGCATCCGTGGGCTTGGAGAAAGGTCCCCTCCGGACCCGACGACGAGGCGGCGCCTGTGGGTGCCTCGAAAGTCCGCAATCAAAAATCAAAAATCCGAACGGAACGTTCATGGTTCTTGAAGGCAAACGCGTACTGGTGACCGGCGGCACGGGCTCAATGGGGCAGGTGCTGATCCGGCGGATCCTCGCGGGCGAGCTGGGCACGCCGGCCAAGGTGATCGTCTTCTCGCGCGACGAGGCCAAGCAGCACGCGATGCGCATGGCCTACCTGCACCGCCGGGCCGCCACCGACGAGGTGATCTACCGCAACTTCCAGAACGTGCTGGAATTCCGCATCGGCGACGTGCGGAGCTACGCCGACATCTGCTCGGCTGTGCGCGACGCGGACATCGTCGCCAACGCCGCCGCCCTCAAGCAGGTGCCCACCTGCGAGTACTTCCCGCACCAGGCGATCCTGACCAACTGCGAGGGGCCCGCCAACATCGTCCGGGCCATCCGCGAGAACGGCTACGGCGTCCAGACGGTCATCGGCATCAGCACCGACAAGGCCTGCAAGCCCGTCAACGTCATGGGCATGACCAAGGCCCTGCAGGAGCGGCTGCTGATCTCGGCCAACGTGCTGATCCCCGACACGCGGTTCATCTGCGTGCGGTACGGCAACGTGCTGGCCAGCCGAGGCTCGGTCATCCCGCTGTTCCACGAGCAGATCCGCGCCGGCGGGCCGGTGACCGTGACGGTGCCCGAGATGACCCGCTTCCTGCTGAGCATCAACCAGGCGGTCGACATCGTCTTCGAGGCCCTGCGCAGCGCGCGGGCCGGCGAGACGTACATCCCCGTCGCCCCGGCCGCCACGGCCGAGAACATCGCCCGCGCCCTCATCGGCGACCGCGACGTCGAGCTCAAGATCATCGGCATCCGCCCGGGAGAGAAGCTCCACGAGATCCTCATCAGCGAGGAGGAGTGCCACCACACCCTCCGGCGGGGCGACTACTACGCGATCCTGCCCATGCTGCCCGAGCTGCGTCAGGGCGCCGAGTCGGCCGGCCTGGACAAGGAGTACAGCTCCGCCGACAGCGTGGTCGACCTGCCCCGCACCGTCGAGCTGCTCCACCACCACCGCCTGCTGCTCGAAGACGTCGACCCCGCCAGCTCCGAAGAGCTGCTGAGGTAAGACCTAAGATATGGGCCACAGAGGCACAGAGGACACAGAGAGAAGACGAGAAGAGAGGGCATTGTAAGAAAGAGCCAGGCGTGTAGGGTACGCAGGTTCGCCAGTGCAGCGAGCGGTTCTGCGTACCATCGAGGGCTGCCAACCCCGTAGACTCTCCTCGAACGTAGCGAGGCCGCGCGGGCGAGGGCGGAAAGACGTGGCTGCAGGAACCGCAGCCACGGCACCCGCGGCGTTTGATGGCATCGACGAATGAGCCGTGGGACGAGGCGCTTCGTATCCCCTTACTACCTCTTACTCTCAACAATCTCTGTGTTTCTTTCTCTGTGCTCTCTGTGTCCTCTGTGGCCAATCTTCTCTTTTCGGAAATGGAAGGCATGAAAGTCCTGACGATCGTTGGCACTCGGCCGGAGCTGATCAAGCTGTGCCGGGTCATGGCCGAGCTCGAGGCCCGCTGCGAGCACGTGCTGGTGCACACGGGGCAGAACCACGACTACGAGCTCAACGAGATCTTCTTCGAACAGCTCGAGATCCGCCGGCCTGACCACTTCCTTAACGCTGCCGGCGGCTCGGCCATGCAGACGGTGGCGGCTGTGCTGACGGCGGCCGACGCGGTGCTGGCCCGCGAGCAGCCCGACGCCGTGCTGCTGCTGGGCGACACGAACAGCTGCCTGTCGGCCATCGCGGCCAAGCGGCGCAAGATCCCCGTTTTCCACATGGAGGCGGGCAACCGCTGCTTCGACGAGCGGGTGCCCGAGGAGATCAACCGCCGCATCATCGACCACATCAGCGACGTGAACCTGCCCTACACCGAGCACGCCCGCCGCTACCTGCTGGCCGAGGGCCTGCCGCCGGAGACCACCATCAAGACCGGCTCGCCGATGCGCGAGGTGCTCGAGCACTACCGCCCCGGCATCGAGGCCAGCGACGTGCTGGGCCGGATGGAACTGAGGCCCGGCGAGTACTTCGTCGTCAGCGCCCACCGCGAGGAGAACGTCGACTCGCCGGAGAACCTCGCGGACCTGCTGGCCTCGCTCAACGCCATCGCCGAGCGGTACGACCGCCCGATTATCTTCTCGGCCCACCCGCGGACGCGCCAGCGCCTCGACGCGCCGCACGCCGGCCCGGGCCTCGACGGGCGGGTGCGGGTGCTCAAGCCGCTGGGGTTCTTCGACTACGTCCACCTGCAGCAGCACGCCCGCTGCGTCGTCAGCGACAGCGGCACGATCACCGAAGAGTCGAGCCTGCTGAACTTCCCGGCCGTCACCATCCGCCAGGCGCACGAACGGCCCGAGGGCATGGACGAGGGCACGCTGATCATGTGCGGCCTGAAGGCGCCGCGGGTTCTCGAGGCCATCGACGTGGTGACCGCCCAGCACGACCCGAACGGCCGGGCGTTCCGCGTGGTGGGCGACTACGAGCCGGCCAACGTGTCGGCCAAGGTCGTCCGCATCATCCTGAGCTACGTCGATTACGTCAACCGCACCACCTGGCGCCGGCCGGTATAGGAGTGGGCCATGCGGATCCTCCTGCTGGTCGATTGCTACCTGCCGAGCACCAAGAGCAGCGCCAAGCTCGTCCACGACCTCGCCGACGAGCTGGCCCGCCGGGGCCACGCCGTCACGGTGGCCGCCCCGGACGATACGCTCGCGAAGCGGTATGTCCTGACGGATGAGCAGGGCGTTACGGTGTTGCGCGTCCGCACGGGGCGGATCAAGGGCGCCTCGAAGCTCGTGCGGGCCCTCAACGAGTACCGCCTGAGCGGCGTGATGTGGCGCGCCGCCCGGCACCACTTCCGCGCCCAGCCGGCCGAGCTGATCGTGTTCTACTCGCCGACGATCTTCTTCGCCCCGCTGGTCGAGCGGTTGCGGCGGCTGTGGGGGGCGGCCAGCTACCTGATCCTGCGCGACATCTTCCCCCAGTGGGCCGTCGACGCCGGCGTGCTCCGGCCGGGGTCGCTGCCGTACCGCGTCTTTCGGCGGATGGAGCTGCGCCAGTATGCCGCCGCCGACGTCATCGGCGTGCAGAGCCCGGCCAACCTGGCCTACTTCGAGGCGGGCCATACGCGAGTGGAGGCCCCGCGCGAGGTGCTGTTCAACTGGACGCCGCTGCAGGAGCCCGTCGAACGGCCGGGGCTGCGCGAGCGGCTGGGCCTGGTGGGCAAGGTAGTCTACTTCTATGGGGGCAACATCGGCGTCGCGCAGGACATGGACAACCTGATCCGCCTGGCCCGGGCGATGCGCGATCGGCCCGAGGCGCACTTCCTGTTCGTCGGCGAGGGCAGCGAGGTGCCCCGCCTGCGGGCTCTGGTCGAGCGGGAGGGGCTGGCCAACGTCACGCTGCACCCGGCCCTGCCGCAGGCGCAGTACCTCGGGGCCGTCGGCGAGTGCGACGTCGGGCTCATCAGCCTCGACCGCCAGCTCAAGACGCACAACTTCCCCGGCAAGCTGCTTAGCTACATGTACCACGGCCTGCCGGTGCTGGCGAGCATCAACCCAGGCAACGACCTCCAGCAGGTCGTCGAGGCCGCCGAGGCGGGGCTCGTCGCGATCAACGGCGACGACGAAACCCTCCGCCGCCACGCCGAGGCCCTGGCCGACGACGCCGCCCTCCGCGCCCGCCTCGGCGCCAATTCCCGCAGACTGCTGGAGAGCACCTTCAGCGTCCACGCCGCCGCCGACCGCATCCTGAGCCACGGGTCGTAGGGCGGGCAATGCCCGCCACCGAAGGCGCCCGGCCCCCATGACGGGTGCCACAGGGCAGCCTGGACGGCGTAGCAGGCTGGGGCGCAGCGCAGCCCCACCTTTTTCCTCCGCCGTAGGCTGGGGCGCAGCGCAGCGGAGCCCCACCTTGGAGGGCGATGCACGCCACCCAGCAGGTGGGGCTTCGCTGGCGCTGCGCCCCAGCCTACGCTCACGCCGACGGGCGCCGCCGGTCCGGCCTGATCCACCGGCCCGCCCTGATGACAGGTGCCCCACAGGGCCGCCTGGACGGAGTAGTAGGGCGGGCATCGGTCGCTCGCCGCTGGACCGGGCGTGTAACTGTCACTAGAATTCCCACGGTGCAAAATAGGGGGACAGCACATGGTGCGCAGGCGTGCGGAGCGGGACGAGATCGAGACGGTCGCGCTGGAGATCACGGGCATTCGCCGGCCGGGGGGGGTGACGGAGGCGGGCTACCAGCCCGTCACGGTGCTGACCAGCCGGGGCGACATCGCGATGCGGCACTACCCGGCCAAGGGGGCGGACCGGGGCATCGTGTGCGTCGGCGGGGTGGGCGGCGACTTCGACACGCCGGTGCGGGGGCGGCTCTACCCGGACCTGTGCCGGCAGCTTTCGGCCGAGGGGATGGCGGGGCTGCGCGTGCAGTACCGCAGTTCGACGGACCTGCTGGAGTCGACGCTGGACGTGCTGACGGGGGTGGAGTTTCTGCTGGGCGAGGGCGTCGGGCGGATTGGCCTGGTGGGCTGGAGCTTCGGCGGGGCCGTCGTGGTGCAGGCCGGCTCGGTCAACGAGGCGGTGCGGACCGTTGTGACGATCTCCACGCAGAGCTACGGCATCGACCCAGCCGCCGATCTGGGCCCCAACTGCTCGATCCTGCTGCTGCACGGCGAGGCCGACTCGACGCTGCCGGCCCGCTGCTCGCGCTACGGCTACGAGGTCGCCCGCCAGCCCAAGAAGCTCATGCTGCACCCCTCGGCCAACCATGGCCTCGACGAGTGGGGCGACGAGGTGCCCACGATCGTCGCCGACTGGCTCCGCAACGAGCTGAGCCGGCCGTAGCTGCCCGTTGAGAAACGGGCGGCTGGAGCGTCCTGCGCCCGGACCTGCGGGTACGCGGTGCCTCAAGATCAACGGCTTGGCCACGATGCCCACGGATGGCAATCGGTGGGCTTGGGCCGGAGGCGTTTTGGGACCCACAGGCCCGGCGTTGGGCCTCGCTGGGCTCGAAGAGCGCCGACAGCTCTTTGCCCATCTCCCCCAGTCGGCACAGGCGGGCCGGGGGCGGCGGGATCGGCTGTCCTGACCCCTTTACCCATTGACGATTCTGGCCTTGCGCGGTAGTCTCGGGTGCTGGAGACGTTTGCTCACCCCATTTCGTTTGCTCGATCGACCTACCGAGGAGGACACGCATGTTCACGCGAGTGATCCTGTCGCTTTCGCTGCTGGTGGCTTTGGGCGTTCTGGCGAGTCCGTCGGCGTCGGCGGCCCAGTTGGCGCTGATGCCGGGGCTCTATCCGCTCGGGCCCGAGCAGATCATCCAGGCCGGCTCGGGCGACCTGCAGGTGCCCGGCTACTCGGTGCCCTCGCTGGCTGATTGGAACGGCAATGGCCGGCTCGACCTGATCGTGGGCGAGGGCGGCTTCGGGGAGACCGGCTCGGTCCTGGGCAAGGTCCGCGTGTACCTCAACGAGGGCACCGCCCAACAACCGATCTACAACGGCTTCAGCTACGTTCAGTCCGGCGGGGCCGACCTGATGGTGCCCAGCATCAACTGCCAGGGGGCCTACCCGCGCGTGGTCGACTGGGACGGCGACGGTCGCAAGGACCTGCTGGTGGGCCTGGCCGACGGGTCGGTGCGGATCTACCTCAACGAGGCCACCGACGCCGCCCCGGCCTTTGGCCTGGGCCAGAACGTCCAGTACGACACCGGCGCGGGCCTGGCCCCGGTCAGCGTGGGCCTGCGGGCCAGCGCGGACTACTTCGACTTCACCGGCAACGGCGTGGGCGACCTGGTCGTGGGCGGCATCAGCGGGGACGTCCGCATCTATCCCGGCCTGGACGTCCCGGGCGGGCCGAGCTTCGGCGCGCCGCTGTTTGTCCAGACCCCCGACGGGGCCCTGGCCGTGCCCACCGGCCGGTCGAGCCCGGTCTTCTTCGACGCCGACGGCGACGGGCTGGTCGATCTGCTCAGCGGCAACACCGAGGGCCAGTTGCTGCTGTATCATAATGTGGGTACTGCCCTTGCGCCTGTGTTTGGCCCAGGCTACCACCTGGTCAGCTCCGACGGCGTCGCCATTGATCTGCCCGGCTCGCCGCGGAGCCGGCCGTTCATCGGCGACTACAACGGCGACGGCTATGCCGACGTGCTGATCGGCTCGGCCGACGGGCGGGTTCGGCTGTACACGGCCATCCCCGAGCCGGCCAGCCTGGCCCTGCTCGCCCTGGGCGGCCTGGCCCTGCGCCGGCGGCGGTAGGGTTCGTCGCCCTGCACACGCCCCGGGCTTGGATCGGCGGGCGCCTCGCCAGCGGCGGGGCGCCCGCTGTCTGCGCCGCCCGGGGTCATTCAGTAGGGCGGGCACTGCCCGCCGTCGATGGCGTCGGACGCCCTCCGCCCCGGGCACTGCCCGCCCTACCGGACGGGGGCGCTCAGGCCTGGAGTTTCTTCAGCAGCCAGGCCATGTTCTCGCCGAGGACTCGCATGGTCCGCATGCCTTCCTCGTCGTCGCGGACCTCGCCGACCCCTCGGCCGATGCCCATGTTCCAGTAGCAGCTGCCCGGCACGATCATCTGGTTGATGAGGAAGAAGTGGTTGATGCTGTTGAAGGCGTGGATCGAGCCGGCCCGGCGGACGGCCACCACGGCCGCTCCGAGCCTGCGGTCGAGCTCGCGGTCGTTGGCGATGGCGAGCAGGCCGCAGCGGTCGATCAGGGCCTTGACCTCGGTGGAGACGTCGGCGAAGTAGGTCGGCGTGCCGATGAGGATGCCGTCGGCCTGGCGCATCTTCGCGTAGTAGCCGTTCATCTCGTCGTCGATCGCGCAGCGGTGGTCCTTCCGCTCGAAGCACTGGTAGCAGGCGATGCAGCCGCGGATGGCCTTGCCGCCGATGTGGACCAGCTCGGTCTCGATGCCCTGGGCCTCGAGCACGCCAAGGACCTCGCGGAGCATGATCTCGGTATTGCCGCCCGCCCGCGGGCTGCCGTTGAATGCCACGACCTTCATGGGTGCCATCCTTTCGCTGTAGGGGTGAAGCGTCCTGGATAGACGCAATCGCCCCCGGCGTCAAGGCCTCGATGTT
The DNA here is from genome assembly GCA_041687295.1 of Phycisphaerae bacterium. GTDB lineage: Bacteria > Planctomycetota > Phycisphaerae > SM23-33 > FEN-1343 > JAWLCG01. The sequence goes on from JAWLCG010000162.1 coordinate 8,319, forward strand.
GGACTGCCCCGTCGCCAAGGGGCCCGGCGGGCTGCTATGATGGCTGGCCATGGAAATGGCGGCTCTGGCGTTTGCGTACCCGGGGGTGTGGATGGCGGCGGCGGCGGTGGCGGCGCCGGTGCTGATCCACCTGATCCTGCGCCGCCGGCCGAGGCGGGTGATCTTCCCGGCCATGCGGTTCGTGCAGGCCAGCCACCAGGCCAATCGCACGCGGAATCGGCTGCGGTACTGGCTGCTGCTGGCGATGCGGGTGGTGGCGGTGCTGGCGATCGTGGCGCTGCTGGCGGGTCCCCGACTGGCCGGCAGCGAACCGGCGCCGGCCAGCACCGAGCCGGCGGCGGTCGTGGTCGCCATCGACAACAGCGGCTCGATGGGCTACCGCTTCGGCGACCGCACGCACCTGGCCTACGGCAAGGCCCAGGCCAAGCGGTTCATCGAGGCCCTGCCGGCCGGCTCGCGCGTGGCCGTCATCGCCGCGCATGACCCGCAGGCCCGGGCCGCTTTCCACGTCGACCGTCGGCTGGTGCTGCACCAGCTCGAGCAGGTGCCCCAGACCTCCGCTGCGCTGCCCGTGGCGCCGCTGCTGCGGCGGGCGCAGGGGTTGCTGGCCGAGGCGGACCTGCCGCGTCGGCTGGTGCTGCTGGTGAACGATCGCACGGCCCGCAGTTGGGAGGGGATGGCCCCGACGGCCCTGACGGACCCGGCCCTTCGCGTTCGGCTGCTGGACTGCTGGCGGGGGGACAACGTCAACGTCGCCCTCGGCGCGGTGCGGCTGAGGCACGAGTCGCTGCCGGCCGGTGCCGAGGCGCCCGTCGAGGTGGCGGTCTCGGCCGTCCAGCCGCCCGGCGAGGTGCTGGTCCGCCTGCACGCCGGCCAGCGGCTCAGCGGGCAGACCAGCGTGCATCTGGAGAGCCCCCGCGCGACGGCGCTGGCGGCGTTCAGCCTTCGGCCCGAGGGTCCGGGGCTGCTGGAGGGCCGGCTGGACCTGGGCCTGGCCGACCCGCTGGCGCTGGACAACGTGCGGTACTTCACCCTTGCCGTCCGCCCGCCGCGGACGCTGCTGGTGGTCCGCGACGCCGCCACCGTGGGCCGGGCCGACCCCACCAGCTTCCTGATGGGCAGCGCCGCGGCCCCCGGTGGGCTGGCGGGCAACGGCTCGGCCATCCGCCGCGAAGTCGCCACCAGCCAGGACCTCGCCCGCACCGGCGCCCCCGAGGCCGCCATCGTCCTGCTGGCCAACGTCGCCGGCCTGGCCGAGGCCCAGTGGCGCACGCTGGAGAGCTACGTTCGCGACGGCGGGCGGCTGTGGGTGGTGCCCGGCCCGCTGGCCAGCGTCCGCGACTGGAACACGCCGGCCGCCCAGGCCCTGCTGCCCGCCCGCGTCGGGTCCGTCGAGACGGCCGCCGAGCCCATCCGCTTCGCGCCGGGGCCCTACGGGCAGGGGCTGCTGGAGCCCTTCGACGATCCGCTCAACGCCCCGCTGACCGACCTGGCCATCACCCGCCGCCTCGGCGTACAGGCCCTGGCCCAGGACGCCGTGGTCGAGCTGCGCTACGCCGACGGTCTGCCCGCCCTGGTCCGCCGGCCGGTGGGGCGCGGCGAGGTCGTCTGGTGGAACTTCTCGCCCGAGCCGGACTGGTCCGACCTGGCCCGGCGCGAGCAGCTGCCCATCCTCGCCCGCCGAACCGCCCTGGTGCTGCTGGGGGGGCAGGATCAGCCGATGAACTACACGCTGGGCCAGTCGGTCCGCCTGGAGGTGCCCCCCGGCCAGGCCGGCAGCGTCTGGGTTCGCCCGCCCGGCGGCGAGGACTTCAGCGTCGCCGTCGACGGCCGGGACTCGACCATTCAGGTCACGGCCGACCGCGTGGGGCACTGGCGGGTGAAAGTCGGCGAGGGCGGGCCCGCGCTGGGCTTCGCCGTCAACGCCCCAGCCGAGGAGGCCGACCTGGCCCTGCTGGCCCCTGACGTGCTGGCCGGGCGGGTGGGCCCGGGCCGGCTGACGGTGGCCGGCTCGGCCGACGAACTGCACCGCGCCGACCTGACCGCCCAGACCCAGCAGGATCTCCGCCCGCTGCTGGGCCTGGCCCTGCTGGGCCTGCTGCTGGCCGAGACCGCCCTGGCCAACCGCTTCTACCGCAGGCCCGCCCCCGTGACGACCGGTGGGTAGGCCGTGCGCGTAGGCCGGGTCGAGCGCCAGCGAGGCCCGGCAGCGATGACGCGAGCGGGTCCCCTCGGCCAGCGCCGGGATCGCCGGGCCTCGCTTCGCTCGAAGAGCGGGTAGGCCGGACGCAGTCCGGCTGGGGAAAGAGACACCATGCGGCGCTTGGCCCCA
>JAWLCG010000163.1:0-10634 GCA_041687295.1 Phycisphaerae bacterium
AGCCCGGCGAATCGAACAAGTGAGGGACGGCAACGACGGGTCCGGTCTGCCCGTGCGTTAGGCTGGCCGGGCCGGCGACGACCCACCCAACCGGAGGAAAGGACATGAGACCAACGACACGACGCACCGCGTGGCTGGCCGGGGGGCTGGCCCTGGCCCTGTGGGCCCTGATCCCCGCGCCCGCCCTGGCCCAGGACTACGAGTGGGAGTCTGGCGAGGGCATTCAGGAAAGGCAATGGGACGACCCCAGCGACAGGGGCGAGGCTGAGGAGATCTACGAGGGCTGGTACTGGGGCGGGGCGTCGCCCCGGACCAGCCGACGCCCCGGCGGCGATGACGACCCCTACTGGGCCGACTACGGCGACCGGAACGGCGGTCCCGAGGACACGGTCGGCGCCGGGGCGGAGAGTCCCCCGCCGATCGACCCTCGGGGCACCGGCTTCCAGCGCCGCCCGCCGATGGACCCCTACCCGGCCGACCAGACCGAGTACGGCGAGTTGGGCAGCGACTCCCCCGACTGGCAGGACACCCCCGTCGTCCGCGATCGGGAGCAGTGGGTTCGCAGCAACCGCAACCTCCGGCAGCGGATGGGCCCGGCCGGGCGGATGCAGTGGATCCAGGGCCAGGTCGTCAGCCTGCAGCGCGGCCCGGGGCAGGACGGGCAGGACAACGTCGTCCTCCGCGTCCGCACCGACGACGGCCAGACCCGCACCGTCCACCTCAGCGACCTCCAGACGCAGCGCCGCGTGCGGATCGCCCGCGGCGACCGCATCACCCTGGGCGGCTACCCCGCCCGCATCGGCGGCGAGCCGGTTCTGATGGCCCGGCAACTGGGCCAGCCCGGCCCGGACGACTTCCAGCAGTATGGCTACCAGGACGAGACCTTCGCCCCGCAGCCGGGCATGTCGCCGCCCGCCGCACAGGCCCGCCCCGGGACGGTCAGGGGCGAACTGAGCAACCTCCGCCTGGCCGAGATCCGTGGCCAGCGGATGGTCGTCGGCACCGTCCGCACCGAGGACGGGACGCAGGTCGAGGCCCTGCTGGGCACGCCGCAGTCGGTCCGCGGCCGCGACTGGGCCGTGCCGGGCGAGCGGGTGAGCCTCACCGGGCAGATGCGCACAATCGACGGGCGAACGCTCTTCGCCAGCGAGCGGGTGGACCGCGCAGCCGGCGAGGGCACCCAGAGCGGCGTCCGCCCCGACACGGGCGGGCAAGGCCAATCCGCCTGGCCCCAGGGCCCGCAGACGGGCCAGACCGGCGGGCAGGTCCGCCCGGTCCCGCGGTCCGGCACCACACCGGGGAGCCCGCAGCAGGGCGCCGGATTCGAGTACCGCGATCCCCAGACCGGTCAGGGCTGGTAAAGCCCACAGACCGTGCCCCTCGGCGGGCGGGTGCCCCGGCGGCGCCCGCCCGTCGCGTTGCGCGGCCGGGGGCGATTGCGGCGCGTACAATTACAGTGACACAGGCCGTCGGCCGGACGCCGACGGCCCCCGAGAGACCCTTACCGGAGGATGAAGCATGTTCCAATACGAGAGGGTGGCGCTGGACCAGTTCCTGCAGACGCTGGACTACCCCCAGGACCGCGAGCACGTGATCCAGGCGGCCAAGGAGACCACGCTGCCGCCGGCGGCCTTCAAGCTGCTCCAACGTCTCGACGACAAGCAGTACGACAGCGCCCAGGACGTCGAGGACGACCTCCGCCAACACCGCGCCTGATCGCCCCCGCAGGGCCTTTGTAGGGCGGGCCAGGGCCCGCCCTACTATAAACGACGGCCCCCGGCAAGGTGGGCTTGGCCCAAGCCCACGGAATGCCTTCCGTGGGCATCTTGGCCGGGCCGGCCCAAGCGCGGCCCAACGCACCCGCACCTCCGATGGGCAAACGGTCCACCCCTTTCTGGAGACGCGCGAGCCCGCCTTCGAGCCAAAGCGGCGTCGTTGCCGCCGCACTCCAAAGGAGTGGTCCGCCAGCCGCGCAGGGACACCCAGAGCGGCCCGGCAGGGGTCGGCAGGGCGAAAGACGCGAATGGAAGATTAAGACAGCAAGACCCAAGAATCCTCCATTCGTGCCATTCGTGTCGACCCCCTGTACCTGGAGGGGGAGCCCTGCGGGGGGGGAGCCTCACGACGTGGCTACAAACGCCGTAGCCACGGCACCCGGACGGCTGTTCCTTTGCGGAGACGCGGGCGGCTCAGGCGGTGTGGGCGGTGAGGGCTTGGGGCTCGGCGGCCGTTTCGCGGATGACGCGGGCGGGCACGCCGACGACGGTGCTCAGTGGCGGCACGTCGCGCAGGACGACCGCGCCGGCCCCGACGGTGGCGCCCCGGCCAATGGTGACGCCCTGGATGATCGTCGAGCCGATGCCGACGAAGGCGAAATCCTCGACCCGCACCCGCCCGGCCAGGCGGGCGCCGGGGCAGATGTGGCTGGCCCGGCCAATGAGCGACTCGTGGTCGACGATGCTGGCCGTGTTGACGATGCAGCTGTCGTCGATGCGGCAGTGGGCGCAGATGACGGCGGCAGCGCAGATGACGACGTTGCGCCCCAGCCGGGCCGTGTCGGCGACGACGGCGCGGGGGTGGATGGCGTTGCCCAGGTGCAGGCCGAGGCTCTCGAGGGTCTCGGCGTACATGTGGCGGGTGGGGTTGTCGCCGATGGCGACGATGGCCTGGTCGATGCGGTCCAGCCAGCGCCGCGGCGGCTGGGTCGGGCTGCCGAGCACCGCCACCCCGTCGACCCGCTGGCCGTGCAGGGCCACGTTGGCGTCCAGAAAGCCCACCGGGTCGCATCCGTGCGCCTGGCGGTAGATGTCCAGCACCACGCGTCCGTGGCCGCCGGCACCGATAATGACCGTTCCCATGGGATCCTCCCGGTATTCGGGCCTCCGCCCGTAGTGGGTTTATCGGACGAAAAACCAGCGGGCCATGAGACATTTTCGGACCTTGTCCCCCCGTCGCATCCACTGGATTTCCATGAAGATAAGGCCCCGGCCGGCCGATAGAGGATACCGTGGAAACCCCGAGTCTCCCTGCGCCCTTAAGCGAAGGCGTTGATTTGCCGATCCGGAATACTATGATGGATGTCCCGGGCCGGCTTAGGTTTGTGTCCGGTCAAGTGGCCAGGGGCGAGTTCCCGGGATGGATCCCGTCGGTTCCAGCGAGCTGGTGAGCCGCACGTGCACGAGGACGGGCGGCCGGCGGCCGGTGGCTTTGATCACAGGTGAGGCAGTGAGAACTATGCAACCCTTGCGGCGGTGGATGGGCCTGGGCCTGATGGCAGCGGTGGCCCTGAGCGTGGGCGGGTGCGGCAACTACAAGCCGGCCCTGTGGCGCCCGCAGGCGTGGTGGCAGAGCTGGCTGGACCCCACGCAGATGGTGGTCGCGCCGGAGGAGCCCGACGTCGTGCCGATCGTCGAGGAGGTCGACCCCGTCGACGAGTACCGCGAGCTGGTGCCCAACGCCGTCAAGCCCACGATGGACGACCTGGTCTACACGGCCGAGGACTACCGCGTCGGCGCCGGCGACATCCTGCGGGTCAGCGTGCTGAACCTGCTGGCCGAGGGCGTCGAGACCGTCCGCGAGGTCATCGTCACCAACACCGGCTACATCTCGCTGCCGCTGGTGCCCGAGCCGCTCTACGTCGAGGGCATGACGATGGACCAGGTCCGTCGGTCCGTCATCGACGCCTACCAGCCCGAGGTCCTGCTCGAGCCGGTCGTCTCGGTGCTGCCCCTGCAGCAGCGCCAGGACATGTTCAGCATCCTCGGCGCGGTGCAGCGTCCCAGCACCTACCAGATCCCCAAGCAGCCCTTCCGCCTGCTGGAGGCCCTGGCCCTGGCCGGCGACGTGACGCAGGCGAACATCGAGTGGGTCTACGTGATTCGCCCCACCGGCGAATCGCCGGGGATGGAGGCTTCGCCCACGGCCCCGGCCGCCCCGGCCGCCCCGGCCGCTCGCCAGCCTATGCGCCCCGAAGACCTGCCCCCGCTGCCGGGCCTGGAGGAGCTGCCGCCCGCCGAGGCGCCCGCCGAGGTCCCCGCCCAGCCCCAAGCCGAGCCGGCGCCGGGCGAGGAGGTCGACCCGCTCGAGGAGCTGCGCCGCTACATGCCCCAGTCGACCCCGCAGACCGAGCCCCAGCCCCTCCAGCCCAGCCAGCAGCGCTCCGCCCAGGCGCCGGCCTGGATCTACCAGGACGGCCAGTGGACGCCCACGCCGCGGCTGACGGCCTCGCAGATGGGCTCGGCCGTCGTCGCCCCGCCCCCGGTCGACCTGGAGGACCCCTTCGGCTGGGCGATGGCGGACATGTCCAACATGGCCCGCATCATCGCCGTCAACCTGCCGCGCCTCCGCGACGGCGAGGCCAGGCTCAACATCGTCGTCCGCCCCGGCGACATCGTCCACATCCCGCCGCTGACGGTGGGCGAGTTCTACATGATGGGCGAGGTCGCCCGCCCCGGCGTCTACAACCTCACCGGCCGGCGCGTCACCGTCAAGATGGCCCTGGCCGCCGCCGGAAACCTCAGCCCGCTGGGCTGGCCCAGCAACAGCATCCTCATCCGCAGGGTCGGAACCAATCAAGAGATACAGGTTCCGCTGAACCTCGACCTGATCATGGCCGGCAAGGAACCGGATATTTTCCTAAAACCCAATGATGTCGTGGCCGTAGGAAGTCATATCCTGGCGCCGTTCCTGGCTGTGGCCCGCAACGCCTTCCGCATGACCTACGGCTTCGGGTTCATCTACGACCGGAACTTCGCCAATGCCAATCTCAAGGAGTTTGACGGCGTCGACGCGTTCGGCAACCCGATCTACAGCGAGCGATTCAACAGCATCTTCGATTAGTCGGCCCTGACCCCGGAAAGGTTGTCCCGGACATGAGCCAGGTATCGGATAACAACACTGTGGCGCCGGCGGGGCCCTCGCGGCTGTCGGCGGCGCTGGACGTGCCACCCCCCTCGGCCCAGCCGGCGGGGGGGCTGAGCCGCGAGACGCTCGTCCGCGCCGGCGTGCTGGGCGGGCTGTTCGTCCTGCTGCACCTCGAGCCGCTGCGCTGGCTGGTGCTGGCCTGCTGGCGGGACACGGACTGGAACCACGGCCTGATCCTGCCGCTGTTCAGCCTCTACCTGCTCTACATCCGCCGCGACGACGTCCTGGCGGCGGTCCGCCGGCCCTACTGGCCCGGGCTGCTGGTCATGGTCGGCGCGCTGGCGGCCGAGGTGTTCTTCGCCACCATCCTGCCCAACAACTGGCTGCTGAACCTGTCGATGATCGGCATGCTCTTCGGCCTGGTGCTCTACCTGGGCGGCCCGGCGCTGATCCGCGTGACGGCGGTGCCGATCCTGTTCCTGGCCCTGGCGGTGCCCTGGCCCGAGTCGCTCTACGGGCGGGTGGCGTATCCGCTGCAGGAGGTCGCCGCCAAGGGCACCGTCGGCATCATGCGCGGGCTGGGCGTGGACATCACACGCTCGGCCAGCAATTTGCGCCTGGTGACGCGGTCGTTCCAGGTGCATGACCTGACGGTGGCCGAGGCGTGCAGCGGCATGCGGCTGCTGATGGCCTTTTTCACCCTGGGCGTGGCGACGGCGTACATCGAGAGCCGGCCCGTCTGGCAGCGGGTGGTCCTGGTGGGCGCGGGCATCCCCATCGCGGTGCTGTGCAACGTGTTGCGGGTGACGATCACCTCGTTCACCTACTACTTCGACCGCCCCGAGCTGGGCCAGGACGTCATGCATAACCTGACGGGCATGTTCATGCTGCTGCCGGCCTTCGCGATGCTCTGGGGGCTCAGCTGGCTGCTCAAGCACCTGTTCGTGGGCGAGGGCGAACCGGCCCGGGCCCAGGGAGGTCAGTCATGACGAGCGGATCGAGCTGGAAGCGTTACGTCGGCTCGGGCCATACGCTGGTGGCCGCCGGCGTGCTGGTGGTCGGCGCGATCGTCTGGAACGTGGTGCTGCCCTCGCTGAAGCTGGCGCTGGTCAAGGAGCGGGTGGACCTGCACGCCCCGCTGACGGGGTTTCCCGAGAAGATCGGGCCCTACGAGCTGATCCACAAGGCCGAGCTGCGCGAGGACACGATCGAGCTGCTGGGCACCGAGGACTTCATCAGCTGGCTCTACGTGGACACCCGCACGGTCGAGGCGGGGCTGCCGCCGGTGATGGTGAGGCTGCACGTGGCCTACTACACGGGCCTGCGTGACGCCGTGCCTCACGTGCCGGACAACTGCTACATCGCCTCGGGTGCCACCGCGGCCGGCGCCGACACCACCCGCTGGCAGGCGCCCGAGATGCCCGAGGCCTGGGCAGCCTGGCGGGACGTGGAGGTCCACCGCTCGCGATTCGCGATGCTCGACGGCTCGGCCAGCACGGTCTTCTACCTGTTCAATGTCAACGGCCGGCCAATGACCGACCGCTGGGACGTTCGCGGCGAGCTGGCCGATTTCCGCAAGAAGTACTGCTACTACGCCAAGATCGAGCTGACGGCCTATCGCCAGACCGGCCCCAAGGGCGGACTGGTGCCGCTGGAGGCCGAAGCGGCAGAGGCAGCCTGCGAGGCTTTTTTTAGTGACACCCTTTTTGGTATCCTGAGCCGCATGGCCTCGGCCGAGGAGATCCAGGCCCTCGAGGCCAGCCGGTAGTTCCGCCGCGGCGGCGGCCCCGTCCGGAACGTACCCGGACTCCCCAGGAAAGGACGAGAGCACCCATATGCCCAAGAAGAAACTCAACCGCAAGCTCCTCATCGTTCTAATCAGCATCGGCACGGTCGGCCTGGCCGTGGCCGTGGCGGCCGCGATCTACCTGCGCCCCAAGGACCCGTCGGTCTTCCTGGCCCGCTCGCAGGAGGCCAAGGAACGGGGCGAGTGGCTCGAGGCCAACAAGAACTTCCACGCCGCCGTCACCGTCTCGCGCAAGATGCCCGAGCGGAATATCGAGATTCGCCTGCAGTACGTGGACTTCCTGGACGAGCGGCTGGCCAACGACACCACGCTCAACGAGGAGAGCAAGCGCCAGCTCCGCCAGGTGCGCCACGGCCAGTTCGCCGAGATCGTCAACATCGACCCCAAGCACCAGCTCGCCCAGCAGATGCTGACCGACAACGCCTGGGAGGTCGCCCAGGCCACGCAGGACTGGGAGGGCTTCCTCAGCGAGTCGGCCAAGATGGTCGCCCTCACGCCGGACGACCCCGACCTGCACATGCGCCGCGCGCAGGCGCACATGGTCCTGGGGCAGATGAAGCCCGACCACCTCGAGTTGGCCACGCAGGCGTACGCCGAGGCCATCCGCCTGGCGCCCGAGTCGAGCGAGTACTGGATCAACTGGGCGGACTTCCTGGCCTTCCGCCAGAACCTCCAGGGGGCCGAGGACAAGTACCTCGAGGCCCTCGAGCAGCTGCCCGACGCGGTGCCGCTGCGGATGGCCTACGCCCGCTTCCTGCTGGCCCGCAACCGCCCCAGCGAGGCCCTCGCCCAGCTGCAGGCCGCCGAGCAGCAGCCCGAAAAGGACGCCGAGGACCTGCTGGCCCTGGCGACCTACTACATGATCCAGGCGCCCGAGGCGGGCAAGCTCCAGCAGCCGGACGAGGCCTTCGCCCTGCTCCAGCAGGTCGTCACGATGGACCCGACGTCGGTGACGGCCTTCCGCGAGCTGGCCAGGCTCTACGCCGGGCGCGACCAACTCGAGACCGGCCTGGACCTGCTGCGGCAGGGCCTGGCCAACCTCGAGGCGATGCGCGGCGAGCGCGACCTGGCCGACCTGAGCCTCGAGGAGCGCCGGCGCTACCTGACCGGCCATCACAGCCTGCGGGTGCTGCTGGGCGAGCTGATGCTCAGCCGGCTGCCGCTGGACGAGCAGGCCCGCGAGGTTGCCCTGGCCGAGGTCGAGGAGCAACTGGCCTGGATCGAGGAGCGCAACCCCCGCAACCCCTACGTGCCGAAGTTCCGCGGCCGACTCGCCTACATCCGCGGCGACCTGGTCGAGGCCGCCGTGCAGCTGCGCCAGGCCTACGACATCATGGGCACCGGCGATCCGCACACGGCGTATCTGCTGTCGAACATCTACCTAGTCCGCCAGCAGTACGGCGAGGCCGCCCGCCTGCTCGAGCAGCTCTCGGCGGCCCTGCCCGGCCAGCCCGAGTTCCGCATCCAGCAGGTCCGCCTGCAGCTGGCCTTTAAGAGGGCCGACGAGGCCCGCGCCATCGTCCAGAACCTGCTGCGGCAGGACCGCGCCGTCGACGGCAACCTGCTCAGCGACGCCCAGCGCCAGGAGCTGGCGCAGCTGTCGGCGCAGATCGCCACCCAGATCGAGGGCGGCGCCCTCCAGGTGAGCCTGCCCGAACAGATCACCGAGGCCGACATCCTCCCGCTGACCCGCCAGGCGACCACGCTGCTGCTGGGTGGCGACGCCGCCCAGGCCGTGCAGATCTACGAGGCCATCCACGCCCAGCAGCCCGAGCACCTGCCCACGCTCTCGCGGCTGATCCAGCTGCACGCCCTGCTGAACAACCGTCAGCGGGCCCTGGGGCTGCTGGACCAGGCCATCGCGATGAGCCCCGGCGACGAGCGCCTCGCCCTGCAGAAGGCGATCCTGGAAGCCCCCGACCGCGCCAGCCGAGACAAGCTGACCCTGGACTACCTCAGCGGCATGGAGCCCGGCGTCGAGCGCGAGCTGAGCCTGGCCGCCTACTACCGCCGTCAGAACGATCCCGATCTCTACCGCCGGCACCTCGAGGCCGCCCGCGCCCTGGACCCCGCCCAGGAGGGCGCCATCCGCGAGCTGTTTGCCCTGCTGGTCAGCCAGCGGCAGTTCGAAGACGCCCAGAAGATCGTCGACGCCGCCGCTCAGCACAACACCGACGGCTACCAGGGCCAGGAGTTCCAGGCCCGGCTCGACCTCGCCCGCGAGCAGTGGGACGCCGCCATCGCCAAGCTCCAGGCGATCCTCGGCAAGGACCCGATCAACAGCGTCGCCCAGACGCTGCTGGGCGAGGCCTACTTCCGCAAGGGCGACCTGGTCCACGCGGAGGAGGCCTTCACCCGCGCCCGCGAGCAGAACCCCACCAACGCCGAGGCGTGCCTGGGCCTCTCGCGGGTCCGCGAGCAGCAGGGCGACATGGACCGCTACGTCCAGCTCATCAAGGACGCCTACCGCCTGGCGCCCAACAACCCGACGATCCGCAGCCGATACATGCTGATCCAGGACGTCGAGGGCGACCCGCTCGAGGCCATCCGCCGCCGCGAGCAGATCGCCCAGGAGAACCAGGCCGCCTTCGAGCAGGGCCAGACCGAGTTGGACACGGTGAACATGCTTCGGCTGGCCGAGCTGTACCGCCGCGTCCGCCCGCCCCAGCTGGACAAGGCCGAGCGCGTCTACCGCTACCTCTACGAGCAGTACCGCGGCCAGGGCGAGCAGGGCCTCTCGATCCTCCAGGCCCTGGTGGGCCTGCTGCAGGAGCAGAACCGCTTCGAGGAGGGCCTGGCCCTACTGGACCAGGCCGCCCAGGACGAGCCGGACAAGACGGCCGTCGCGGTCACCCGCTCGATGTACCTGTTCAGCGCCCGGCAGTTCGAGCCGGCCCGCCAGACGCTCGACGCGGCCATCGCGGCCGCCCCGCAGGACCCCCGGCCCCAGGAGGTGCTCGCCCAGCAGGCCGAGACCCTCGGGCAGTTCGACGTGGGCATCGAGGCCATCCGCCGCGTCATCAAATTGCAGCCCGACCAGCCCCAGGCCGTGCACAACCTCGCCCGCCTGCTGATCCGCTCCGGGCGGTTCGACGAGGCCCACCAGCAGCTCGACGCCCTGATCGCACGCGACCCCAAGGACCTGACGGCCCTGGACCTCAGCGGCATGGCCTACCTCGCCCAGGAGAAGCTCGAGCAGGCCCGCGAGCAGTTCGACCGCGTCCTGGTGATCGATCCGCGCAACGTCCAGGCCCTGCTGCATCGCTCCGGCGTCAGCCAGATGGACAACGACCTGGCCCGCGCCCTGATGGACCTGGAGCAGGCCCTGCTGCTGCAGCGGTCGCCGGAGATCGCCCGCCAGATCGCCATGGTGCACGTGCAGCGGGGCGACGTGCCCCGGGCCAAGCAGGTCCTGGAGACCTACTGGCGCGAGCAGCCCGGCGACAGCGCCATGCTGCAGGACCTGGTGAACCTCTACCTCCGCACGCAGGACTGGACGAACCTCGAGGGCCTGCTGGCGCAGCTGCGGCAGCAGAGCGGGGAGAACCCCCAGTTTGACCTGCTGGAGGCCCTGATGTGGGAGCGTCGCGGCAACGCCGCTCGCCGGGCCGATGCGATGGGCCGATGGTACAGCCGCCGCGAGGCCGACAGCCCGGCCGTGCTGGGCTACGTCGAGGCCCTCATCCTCGCTGGCCGGGCCGACCAGGCCATCCAGGTCGCCAACCAGTGGCTGGGCCACCCGACCATGGCCATCGAGGCCCAGGCCCTGCTGGGCCGGGCCCAGATCGCCGCCGGCCAGGAGGCCCAGGGCCTGGCCAGCTTCCGCCAGGCCTTCGCCAGCTGCCGCGGCAGCCAGCCCCAGAGCCTGGTCAACCAGCTCCGCGAGGCCCTGGGCCATCCCCGCGACGGCCAGGTGCTCCAGCAGTGGCTCGCCGAGGGCGACCAGTGGGCCGTCCTGGTGGGC
>JAWLCG010000164.1:0-10633 GCA_041687295.1 Phycisphaerae bacterium
TCTCAGCCGCCGCACTCCATACGGCGCCCGCGTCCTGGCCCGAGCGTCGGTCGCTGGGGCTTGCGAGGTGGCCCGGCGGGTGGGGCATTGCCTTTGCGGTTGCCTGGGCCTATACCATGGAATCGGCCCGGCGGATGGGCCGGGGTGTCGCCGGTCCGCTGGAGCAAAGGAGTTCGCCCATGAAGCCCGAGGAGTTGATCGACCTGCCGGTGCGGCAGTTCGTGGAGGCGACCGCCCGCAGGGAGCCCACGCCCGGCGGCGGCAGCGTGGCCGGCGTGGTGGGGGCCCTGGGCGTGGCGCTGGGCGAGATGGCCCTGGCCTACACGCGGGGCCGAAAGGCCTTCGCCGCCCACGAGGCCGACTACGAGGCCCTCGCCCGCCGGCTGGCCAACGCCCGCCGCATGTTCCAGGACCTGCTGGCCGACGACGCGACGGCCTATGGCCTCTACCACCAGGCGACCCAGGCCGAGGGGCCCGACAAGGACGCCCGCGTGCAGGCCGCCCTGGCCGTCGCCGTCAATGTCCCCCGCGAGATGACCGCCCTGGCCCTGCGGGTGCTGGCCGACCTGGCCAGCCTCGCCGGCCGATGCAACCGCTGGCTGCTGAGCGACCTGGCCGCCGGCGCGATCCTCGCCGAGGCCGTCGTCCGCCTGTGCGACCACAACGTCCACGTCAACGCCGCCCAGTACGCCGACCGCGACGCCGCCGACCAGGTCCGCCAGGCCAGCCGACGCGACCTCCACCGCGCCCGGGGCCTGCTGGAGACCATCGAGGGACAGCTCAGCGAGGGGTTGGGGGGGTAGGGGGCGGTGACGGGTCAACGCGTCACTGCGTCACCGCGTCACTGCGTCAACGCGTCAATGCGTTACTGCGTCACTGCGCGGAGATAGCCCCGGTGCGGTCGAGCCTCGTTGGGGACGGTCCGACTCCAACCCCCACGGATTGCATCCGTGGGCTTGGAGAAGGGCGTTTCATGACTCCCGGGACGCGGGTAGAGGTCTGTTCTCACTGACGCATTGACGCAGTAACGCAGTAACGCAGTGACGCGTTGACGCATTGACGCATTGACGCACTGACGGTTCTCGCATCGTCGGGGGCGCCCCGCGTCCCCTCAGACGCTCGCGTCCTCGTCGCTCCTGTCCTCGGGGCCGGGGGGGACTTCGGGGCGCTGGTGGGGTGGTGGTGGCGGGGCGGGCGGGCCGGCGGGCTTGTCCATTCGATCGGCGTTGAAGCCCTCGACGAGCGTAGCCTCGGTCCGTTCGGCGCGGTCGATGACGGCCGTGCGGGCGATCACGTCGCCGAAGCGCTGCCGGTAGCGCGTCAGCATGGGCCAGACCAGGAACACGATGATCAGCACCGGCTGGACTTCCATCAGCTTGGAGAGGTTGCGCACGACGACGGCCAGCAACTCGGGCCGCCCCCCGCCGTCGCCGACGACCCGCATGCCCAGCAGCCTTTTGGCCAGGGTCGCGCCGAAGAGCGTTTCGGCGACGATGGCGTAGACGACGTAGCCGCCCAGCGACAGCAGGTTCGCCAGCAGCCAGCGCGTCGCGTCGCCGCCGGGCCAGCGGTTGTCCCGCCACACGGCCAGCAGGGCCTGGGTGTCGACCTCGGGCAGGTCCATCGCCCAGGAGACCAGCAGGACGAAGGGCGTCACGTCGAGCAGGAAGGCCAGGATCCGCTTGGCCCAGGATGCGGGCCGTTGGCGGGGGGGCAGCAGGAAGGGTCGGCCTCCCATCTGCCGCTGGCGGAGGACCCACAGCCCCATCAGCAGGGCGACCAGCACCAGCAGGATCCAGCCGCGGTTCTCCAGCCAGGGCGGGGGCTGGGCCTCGGTGCCCAGCGCGTCGATGGGCGTGACGAGGTTGAGTCGGTCCTGGGGCCCGACAGTGGCGAAGAGCCACTGGTCCGCCCCCTGCCAGGCCAGGGCGATCGTGTCACTGACCTCGGCCAGGGCGACCGGGGCCTGCGGCTCGAGCGTGAGCGGCTGGTCGCGCTGGGCCAGGAGGCTCGGCTCGGTCCAGCCATCGGGCCCGAGGCGGCGCAGCCAGACCTGCCGGCCTGCCTCGGTGCGGCTCGTGCCGGCCAGCGTGAGCGTGCCCTTGGGCGCCAGCAGCCATTGGGCGAGGCTGCCGGGGCCCAGTTCGGGCACGTCGAGGCTGAGCCACTGGCCCTCGGCGTAGCGGTAGAGGCCCAGCACCTGCCCGGCCGAGCCGCGGAGCAGCACCGCGGGCCCGGCCGCGGGGACGACCAGCTCGGCGCTGCCGCCGGCGGGGGGCTCGACGGGCAGCTCTGCGAGTCGGCGCCATTCGGGGTGATGGTAGACGTACAGCACCGCCCGGCGGCTGGGCTCGGCGGCGAGCGTGACCGGCGGGGCCTCGGCGGGGGCGGTCGTCGCGGGGGCCGGGGCGTCGTCGGGGGCGTCGTCGGGGGCGTCGGCCGGCGCGGCGGCGGTGGCAGGCAGCGTGGCCGGCTCATTCAGGATCAGCAGGACGAAGACGGATCGGCCCGTGGCGCCGGGCGCCGGCCCGGCCGAGGCCGCCAGCAGCTCCGCCTGCCGCCACGCCGTGGGCCAGCGGCCCGGGTAGAGGCCCTGGCGGGGGTGGTACAACTGGTGCCAGCCCTCGCGGAGGAACAGGTGCAACTGGCCCCGGGCGGCGGCGGCCCCGGCCAGCGTGCCGGACAGGCTGCCCTGGGGGACCCACCGCCCGGCGTCGCGCATCAGGAGGGTCAGCTCGCCCGCCTCGCTCACCACCAGCCACAGCTGCGTGTCGCCGCCGACCAGCTCGGGCGCCGTCTGCGCAGCGGCCGGCGCTGAAAGGCACAGTCCCACCCATACCAACCACAGGGCCAATCGACGCATCAGCGGTCCTCACTCATCTCGGCCGACGCCAGCGGCGGGGCGGGCGGGGCATCCAGGTCGCGCAGCTCCAGCCCCGGCGGCGGGGAGAACTGGTAGGTGCTATCGGGTACGGGGCGGGTGGTCGTCATCTGGCTGAGCCGCAGGCGCAGGCGGACGCCCGCCTGGGGCCAGCTCACATCGATCCGCTCGGGCATCAGGGGCCAGTCGGCCTCGGCGGCGGCGGTCTGGACGGGGGCGAAGTAGCCCCGCTGGCCCGGCTGCTGGCCGGGGTAGGTCCGCGCGACCATCACCGGCTCGCCGTCCGCGCGGAACAGCCGGGTGCGGATCGGCTGGTGGGGGCCCTCGTGGCGGTCGATCCACACCTCGCGCTGCACGAAGAGCCCGCGCCCGTCGGGCCGGGGGGCCAGGAAGTGCAGCTCGTAGACGCAGGGCGTGGTCTCAGCCGTCGAGGCGATGTAGGGCGGCGCGCCCGGATCGCTGCTCCAGGGCAGCACGCCCAGCACGCTGAGCAGCTGCGTGGGGTCGAAGCCGATCTCGTTGGGCCGATCCAGGTTCGCCAGCCGGCCCGACCAGCCCGAGCCGCCCTCGCCCGGCGGGGTGATCCAGAAGTAGTACACCCCGCTGGCCGGGTCGATGCCCATGCGGAAGACCTCGCTGCCCAGCTCCGTGCCGCGCAGGATGAACGCCGGCGTCGCCAGCGGGTCGGCCGGGTCGCGCCGGAGGACCAGGTTGCCCGAGGGCAGGCGGTAGTGGCGCTCCCGGCCATCCTCGCGCCACCACACTTCGGTGTCGGCCCGGGCCCAGAGCTGCTCGATGGGCAGCGCCCGGGCGTTGTGCAGGGCGACCAGCTCCTCGGCGCTCAGCACCCGCTCGGGGCAGATGCGCTCCTGGGCCCCCGGACAGCCGGTGCAGAACACGCACACGAAGATGGCCAGCGCCCCCAACTCTCCTGCATGCAGACGGTTCATAGCTCCCCCTCGAGTATTTGACTGAGCTGTTCGTTCACCTCGGCGATCCTCTCATCGTCGAGTTGCGGATTGTAGAGCTCGCACTGCCGGCCCCCGCGCAGCTTGAGGCTCCAGAGCTCCCGGCCCTGGTCGTCCTTGACCGACCGCTCGTAGGTCAGCAGGCGCTTGCGCATCAGGATCAGCGCGAGCACGAAGCGGAAGTTCTGCTTCGCCTGCTCCTCGGCGCCCTCGAGGCGCTCGAAGAAGTTCACCAGCAGGGCGTCGTCGACGAAGAGCTTCTTCTTCTCGCGGGGCCTGGGCATGCGGGTGTGCCACGTGCCGATCAGGTCGGGCAGGCTGGCCGGGTCGGCCTTTTCCCAGCAATCCAGGCACCAATCGTGGCGCTGGAACCCCTCGGCCGGCTCGGTGAGCACGGCCATGTACTCCTCGTCGGGCTCGAACAATCGGCCACACTGGCTGCACGTGCCGGCGGGCCGGGCGATGTTGTAGTCCTGGGCCATGGCTGCGGCGGAACTCCTTTTCCGGGCGGGGCGTCTGGGCTCAGCGGGCCTCGAAGAACCGCTGGTCGGTTCCCTCGGGCCCGATGCGGGCCACCAGCTTGCGGGCACACTTGGGGCACCAGCCGACATAGGCCGTGCCCTCCCGGTTGCGGTATACCCGCTGGTACAACTTACAGCAGGAAAAATGGACACTGATGTAAGGCCGGGCCCCGCCGGTCCGCGGGGAGCCCTGGCGGGTGGGCTGCTCGGCCCGGAGGCTGTCGATGTCCAGGATGTAGTCGTCCTGCTCTTCTTCGCGCATCACCGATTCTCTCCAGCCGCGAGGCCGACCGCCGCCGCCGGCTCTGCTGCCGACGCTTTCGCCGACGCCGGACCCCACGGGCCTGCATCATCCTACCCGAGCGAGCCGCCGGTGTGAACCGGCCACAGACTTCGAATCCCGGTAGGCCGGACGCAGTCCGGCTGGGGCGAGGCTCCCCATGCGGCGCCCTGGCCCAGCTTTGGCGTCTCCGGAAAGCAAGAAACGTCCGGGTGTCGTGGCTACGGCGTCTGTAGCCACGTCTTGAGGCCAGCGTTGCCCCTTGGATCCCCCAGACGCTATAGCCGGCGCCCCGGTTCTTGCCCTGTTTCTCGCGTGAGCCCCGAAGGGGCACCAGTGCACCACGGTGCGGCACTGCCGCCCCTTCGGGGCTCAAATCATTGGGGGACGCCTGTTCCGGGGGCTCACGCCCCCGGCCAAAAACTGGCGCCCCTTCGGGGCTCCGATCCATGCTCCTTTGGGATTGTGGTCCACGGTCCTTGGGGACTGGGGTCTGGACTCCCCTGAGGCCGAAGGCAGAGGGACCCACCAAAGCCCTTGCACTAGCCGGGCGGGGCGGGTATGTGTGCCGGGGTGAATTTCTTGACAGGAGATGCGCCATGGCGATGAGCCCCCGCGAGCGTTGGCTGGCCCTGCTGAACGGCCAGAAGCCCGACCGTGTGCCGACCGATTACTGGGCGACCGGGGAGGTGACCGAGCGTCTGTTGCGCGAGCTGGGCTGCGCCGACCGCGATGCCCTGTACGACCGCCTGCACATCGACGGCGTGGACTTTCTCGGCGCCCGCCACCGGCGGGGGGGCTTTAGCGGGCTCTGGGGCGTCCAGACTCGCCGGGTCGAGTATGCCACCGGCGCGTACGACGAGGTGGCCAGCCATCCGCTGGCCGAGGCGACCACCGTCGAGCAGGTGAACGCCTACCCCTGGCCCGACCCGGACGATCACGACTGGGACGACTTTCGGCGGCAGGTGGGACGCCTCAGTGGCCACCGGGCCGTGCGGTGCGGCGGCTCCGAGCCGTTCAACCTCTACTGCAAGCTCCGCGGCCTGGAGCAGGGGCTGATGGACCTGCTGGTCGAGCCGGAGATCGCCCGGGCCATCCTCGCCCGCATCGACGACTTTCACTACCGCCTCAACGCCCGCATGTTCGAGTTGGCCGAGGGCAAGGTGGACATCACCTACGTCGCCGAGGACCTCGGCAGCCAGACGAGCCTGCTGATGAGCCTCGAGGCGATTCGCACGTTCCTGCTGCCTGGCCAGAAGCGGATGGCCGACCTGGCTCGCCAGCACGGCATCCACGTCTTCTACCACACCGACGGGGCGGCCCGGCCAGCGATTCCGGACCTGCTCGACGTCACCGGCATCGAGGTCCTCAACCCCATCCAGTGGCGCTGCCCCGGGATGGAGCGCGAGGGGCTCGTCCGCGACTTCGGCGACCGGCTGATCTTCCATGGCGCCGTCGACAACCAGCAGACCCTGCCGTTCGGCTCGGTCCAGGACGTCCGCGAGGAGGTGCTCGACAACCTCCGCATCTTCGCCTGGCCCGTCCGGTACATCTGCGCCCCGTGCCACAACCTCCAGCCCGTCTCGCCGACCGAGAACATTGTGGCGATGTACGAGACCGTCTGGGAGAATGGTCGGCTGTAGACAGGTGATCTGCCGCCCGATCCCCGACGCCAGAGCCGTGGGGGCTCTGCCCCCACCCCCCCGGGATTTACCGCTTTTGGGCCACCCGCATCCACCGGTATACTCCGGGTGTTCCAGCAGAGGATAGGGCAACGTGGCCGCACGACCCGAGCGCCGCTGGATTGGCCGTGCCGCGCGGGCGGCCCCTCCCGGAGGGGGCGCCCGGCCTGTTGTGCGGGTGGCCCTCAAAGCGACAAATCCCGGGGTCTGGGGCAGTGCCCCAGGCTGTTTCTTCTGTGGAAGACAGGTCCTGTCCCTATGTAAGAGGAGCCGCCCGTGACCGCCGACGCCCCGACGACTTCGCAGCCGTGGATCAGCCCCGAGGACCGCACGATCGTCCGCGACCTGGCCCGGCGCGTTGCCGAGATCGCCGCCCAGCCCGTCATGGCCGAGCGGATCGCCCAGTGGAAACGCCACAACAGCCTCCAGCCCGGCCGGCCGATGATCCTGATCTTCCCCGAGGGCTCCTGGAGCGAGTTGCTCAACGACAGCCACCTGAGCTGCAGCGGCAAGGACGCCCGGCGGATCGAGTGGATGCTCCGCCAGCGGATCTACAGCTACGAGCACTTCGTCGACGACACCGTCGTGACGGCCGACTGGGAGGTCGGGCCGGTCCTGCGCAATACCGGCTGGGGCGTCGAGGCCCACTGGAAGCCCGCCACGGAGCACCGGGGCGCCCGCGGCTTCGACCCGGTCATCCACGAGCCGGCTGACCTGAAGAAGCTCCGCTACCCCGAGATCACCTACGACCCGGACACCACCGCCGCCCACCACGAGCGGATGGCTGAGCTGCTCGGCGACGTGCTCAACGTGAAGCGCGTGGGCGTCAAGCACATCAGCTTCCACCTGATGGCCCGCTACAGCGAGCTGCGCGGCCTGGAGCAGGTGATGCTCGACATGTACGAAGAGCCGGCCATGCTGCACGACGCGATGGCCTTCTTCGCCGAGGGCGGTCGGCGGATGGTGCAGCGATACGTCGAGCTGGGCCTGCTGGGCCTGAACAATGACAACACCTACCACAGCTCCGGCGGCGTAGGCTGGACCGACGAACTGCCCCAGAAGGACTTCGCCGGCACGGTGCGGCTGCAGGACATGTGGGGCTCGGCCGAGGCCCAGGAGCTCGCCCAGGTCTCCCCGGCCATGCACGAGGAGTTCAGCCTCCGCTACGAGCGCGAGCTGCTGGCGCCGTTCGGCCTGACCGGCTACGGCTGCTGCGAGCCGCTGGACCAGAAGCTCGACGACGTGCTGACGATGCCGAACATCCGCCGGATCAGCATCTCGCCGTTCTCCGACGTGGCCGTCTGTGCCGAGAAGCTGGGCAACCGGGCGATCTTCTCCTGGAAGCCGCACCCCTCGCACCTGGTCGGGCAGTTCGACGAGCGGCGCATCCGCCAGTACATCGCCCACACGCTGGATGTCGCCCAGGGCTGCACGCTGGAGATGGTCCTCAAGGACACGCACACCTGCGAGCACCACCCCGAGCGGTTCGACCGGTGGACCCGGATCGCCCGCGAGCTGGTGGATCAGAGAGCGTAAGGGCCCCCCGCGACGTATTGTGTTGACACCCCTATGGGGGTACCTATAATCGCCGCTGCAGCCGAGTATTGGCTGCTCTGCATGAGCGCTCCAGGCATTCTGGAGGCCCCGCCGCTGGTTTTTGGCCAGCCGCTTCGGTATGCTGTGGGTTCCCGGAGGCTTTTCAGAGGCCTCACAGCCACTTGGGAGGTACTATGAACAGGACGTTCGCGAAGGCGTTGGGGCTGGCCTGTCTGGCAGCGGTGCTGCTGGCGGGCCCGGCGATGGCGTGGGCACAGCCGGCCGATTCGGCCCAGCTGGCCCAGCAGTGGGATGACTTCATCCATTACATTCGCATCGCCCGTCCGGATGCGGCCCGGGCCAACGCCCAGGCGATCCTGGAGTCCCAGCCCGACCCGGCCGCCGTCTACCGCCAGGCGGCCGCCACCGGCGACCTGCTGGACGTGCTGGCCCGCGGCGAAGGCCTGCGCGACCGGGCCCTTACCGAGGCCATCGCCCAGATCCGCCAGCTCATCGAGCAGGGCTACCGCCAGGTCCGTCAGGACCCCCAGAACATCGCCCGCGCCCTGGAGTTGCTCGGCGGCAACGTCCGCCAGTACATGATGGGCAAGCAGCAGCTCGAGGCCAGCGGCGAGATGGCCGTGCCCCAGGTCGTCCAGACCCTCAGCGACCCTGATCTTGACCCGATGGTCCGCGACCGGCTGGTCTCGGTGCTGCCGGGCCTGGGCCGGCTGGCCGTTCGGCCGCTGTCGGTCGCCCTGGGCGAGGCGGACGCCGAGGTCCGCGAGGTGATCGCCCGGGCGCTGGGCCAGATCGGCTACGCCCACGCGGCCCCGTACCTCAAGGCCCGCCTGGAGGACCCCGCCGAGCTCGAGTCGGTCAAGCAGGCGGCCGGGGCCTCCCTGGCCGCCATCGCCGGGCGCGAGGCCCTGGGCCGCCCGCAGGCGAGCCTGTGGTACAACCTGGCTGAGAAGTACTACACCGACGACGAGTCGGTCGGCCCCGACCCCCGCCTGGACACCGCCAACGTGTGGTACTGGGAGGAGGGCCTGGGGCTGAACTACGTCGAGGTGCCCCTGGCCATCTTCGGCGACGTCTACACCATGCGGACCGCCCGCAAGGCCCTGGAGGCCGATGCCGACTTCGCCCCGGCCGTCTCGCTGTGGCTGGCGGCCAACCTCCGCAAGGAGGCCCACCTGCCCGAGGGCGTCCAGGACCCGACCCGTGGCCCCACCGAAGTCGACGCCCAGGCCTACGCCAAGGCCGCCGGCGCCATGTACGCGCAGCAGGTCCTCGCCCGCGCCCTGCGTGACGGGGATACCGCCGTCGCCGTCGGCATCATCGAGCCGCTGGCCGGCGTGCTGGGCCGCCAGAACATCGCCCGCCCCGTCGAGGGCGGCGTCAACCCGCTGGTCGAGGCCCTGGGCTACCCCAACCGCCGCGTGCGGTTCCTGGCCGCCGAGTCGCTCGCCAACGCCCGCCCGCTGCAGAACTTCCCCGGCAGCGACCTGGTGATGACCGTCCTGGTCGAGGCCCTGCGCCAGACCGGCCAGCCCACCGCCCTGGTCATCGAGCCCGACCAGACCCGCCGCAATACCCTTAAGGACCTGCTCCGCCAGGCCGGCTACGCGACCGTCGAGGGCGGCGACTACGGCCAGGCCGTCCAGGCCGCCCGGCAGGCGTCCGGCGTGGACGTGGTGGTCATGAGCGGCGCGATCCGCGGCCCCGGCCCGGCCGAGGCCATGCAGCTGCTGCGGGCCGACGCCATGCTCGCCCCGCTGCCGGTGATCCTTGTCGCCGGTGAGGAGGAGCTCTACACCGCCCGCGGCGTCGCCCGCGAGGACGCCCTGGCCCTGATCCAGGAGCGCACCCTGCTGGACGCCGACACCTTCGGCGCCGCCCTCGACCAGGCCCAGCAGGTGCTCATCGGCACCCCGGGCATGGAGCAGGCCGAGGCCGACCGCTGGGCCCTGACGGCCGCCAGTTCCATCCGCATGCTCGGCCTGAGCCGCACGCCGGTCTACGACATCACCCGGGCCGAGAACGCCCTGGCCGGGGCCCTCGCCGACCCGCGCGACGTCCAGAAGGTCGCCGCCGCCAACGCCCTGGCCGTCGTGCCGACCGGCTCGGCCCAGCAGGCCATCGTCGACCTGGCCGCCAGCACCGAGGTGCCCGAGGAGGTCCGCATCGCCGCCTACGAGGCCGCCGCCGAGTCCGTTCGACTCCTCGGCAACCAGCTGACCGATGGCCAGATCCAGGCGATCATCGCCCTGGTCAAGGACGAGCAGGCCTCCCAGCCCCTCCGCGATGCCGCCAGCCTCCTGCTGGGCGCCCTGGACCTGCCCAGCGAGCAGATCCGCACACTGATCACCACCAGCTTCCAGGTCGACTGACCCGGGGCCGGCCCTGAACCCGCCGCGGGCGGGGACCCACGAATCGGTGGTGGAGGAGCTGGCGGTGGAGCCGGCCAACTCGGCCATCGCGCCGGCCCAGATCACGCGCCCGTCATCCATCACCGCGGCGCTGTCGCCCAGCGCCTTGGCGACGGCGAAATTCTGCTCGACCAGCAGGATCGAGGCGCCGCGGCTCTTCAGGTCGCGCAGCGCGCCGGCCATGGTCGAGATGATCGCCGGGGCCAGCCCCTTGGTCGGCTCGTCGATCAGGTAGAGCCGGCGTTCCTCGGCCATCGCGCGGGCGATCGACAGCATCTGTTTCTGCCCGCCCGAGAGGTTGCCCGCTTCGCTGCGCCAGAAGGTACGCAGCGG
>JAWLCG010000165.1:0-10621 GCA_041687295.1 Phycisphaerae bacterium
GGGCGGGGCGCCGCCCGCCCCACCCAACGCGGCGCCCCGCCCGCCCCACTCCATATTGCGCCGCGACCCTCTGTCGTTCATCGACCGCTGGGACTGACGAGCCAGCGCTCCAAGACGTGGCTACAGACACCGTAGCAACGGCACCCGCCGTCGATCCAAAGCGGCGTCGTTGCCGCCGCACTCCATACTGCGCGTGAGCCCTTGGACCGTTCTCGTGTTGGGCCTCGGGTGCGTTGGGCCGCGGAAGGGAACGCCCACCGAGATGCCCACGGAAGGCATTCCGTGGGCTTGGGCAGAGTGTGCCTTGCGGACGCGCAGGCGCAGTCGGCGGGGGGCTACTTCTTGGCCGGGGGGGGCTCGGTGCTCTTGGTGTACTGGCAGATCAGGCCCAGGGCGGCCAGCACCAGGACGACGGCGGGCAGGAGGTAGGGGCGGGCCTGCAGCTCGGCCACGACGCTGGGGCGCAGGCCCTCCACGCGCATCGCCATCGCCAGCAGGCCCGAGGCCACGAAGAACGCCCCCTGCAGGGCCATGATCACCATGACCATGCTCTTGAAGATGACGAACGCCAGCAGCCCCATCGTAATCAGGCCGATCAGCGCGCCGATCCAGGCCATGTCGGCCAGCTGGGGCTGC
This sequence comes from Phycisphaerae bacterium, assembly GCA_041687295.1. Lineage (GTDB taxonomy): Bacteria > Planctomycetota > Phycisphaerae > SM23-33 > FEN-1343 > JAWLCG01. Next base: position 637 of record JAWLCG010000165.1, read on the forward strand.
TGGGCCTGGCGGGCGATGGTCTCCCAGACGATCAGCCCCAGCGCCGAGCCCAGCAGGGCGCCGATGACGCTGACGGCGAACTTCATCAGCGGCCAGACCACCGCCGCCAGCACTACGCCGCCGACCACGGCCAGCACCACGGCCAGGTCGGGCTGCTCGAGCCACATCCCCAGGCCGTAGCCGCCGTAGGCGCCCACCAGCAGCGCGTCGAAGACGACCAGGCCCTTGAAGACCCGCCAGCCCCAGATCAGCGAGGCCACCCCCGCCGCCAGCAGCAGCAGGGCCGTCAGCGGCGGCACGTTCGTCAGATGGGTCAGGTAGCGGTCGATGTACACAGCTGTGCCTCAGGCCTTGGAGGGTTTGGGTTTCTGGGCCGAGTTGTCTTGGGGGGTGGCCTCGGCTTCCTCGCGGCGGATGCGGCGTATCTCGCCGCGGTACTGCCAGGCGATGCCCCCGCCGGCGAGCACCACACCCAGGGCCACCAACGCCAGCCGGGCGACCGGGCTGGGCGCCAGCCGACCGCCGAGGAGTCCCTCGGCCAGCCAGTAGCTCCCGCCGACCAGGGCCCAACTGCCCAGGGCGCTGCTCAGGACGATCCGCGTGAACACGGGCCGAACCAGGCCCAGCAGCAGGCTCAGCAGCACGATCAGCACCCCGCCCGCGCCGGCGACGCCGATGTGCGTCTGCCACGCCCAGCCGACCCAGCCGGCCAGGGCCACCCCGGCCCGCACGGCCCAGGTCAGCATATCCTCGGCCGGCTCGACGGCCCATTCGGCGGCGCCCGTCTCCAGGCCCACCTTCAGCAGCACGGCCAGGCCCACCAGGCCCAGCGTCGCCGCCAGCAGACCGGCCCAGACCAGCCTCGCCAGCAGGGCGCCCAGCGCCAGGCCGATGACGCCCAGGACCAGCATGTACCCGAGGCGCCTATCCTCCGCGCTCGGCACGATGGTGATGGCGCTGGCCAGGGCCACGCCCAGACCCCCGCCCAGGATCGCGGCCAGGGCCCGCCAGAGCCGTCGGCCCCACAGCAGCAGCGCCAGGCCCGCCAGGGCCGTCGCCAGGCCCAGCAGCATCAGGGCGGCGCCGACGGGCAGGGGCGGCGGGGGGATCCGCAGCCACTCCAACATGCAGCACTCCTTGCCAGGACAGCCCGCAGGCCGGCGCCGTCAGCCTCCCAGCGCCGCCAGCTCCGACCGGGCCAGGGCGACCTTGCGCTGGTCGTGCAGGCCCTGCAGGGCGCGGGAGAGGTGCTCGCGGGCCTTGGCCGCCTGTCCCAGGTATCGACCATAGATGATTCCGAGCATCAGCTGGATGTCGCCGAGGTGCTCGTACTGGGGGTAGTGGCGCAACAGCCGCTCGTAGGCGTCGGCGGCCTGGGGGTAGCGCTGCTCGCTCATGAGCTGGTTGGCCACGTCGAGCTGCTGCTGGCGGGGCAGGACGACGTCCTCGGCCTGGCCGACGAGCTCGAGGTAGCGGTCGGCCGCCTGTGAGAAGTCGCCCAGGCCGTGCGTCCGCGCGATCTCCTGCCGCAGGCGAAGCACCTCGGCGCTGGGCGTGTCGGTCCGCGGGGTCGACTCGACGGTGCGGGCCTCGATCGGCCGGGCGTTGGGCGACCGCCGCAGGGCGCTGCTGTGGCCATAGGGGTTGTAGCCGCCCTGGACCATCCGCCGGTAGCCCGCCCGCCGCCGGTGGGCCTTGAGCAGGCTCAGCAGGTCGTAGACGTCCCGCGGCAGCAGCGAGACGCCCAGCAGGCCCATCGCGATCGCGAAGCCATACAGGTAGCCCGTCAGGTGGGCCGCCACCGCCACCTGCCCGCCGGTGCCCGTCAGCGTCATCAGCAGGTCGTAGACGAAGTAGACGCCGATCAGGTAGAGGCTCGGCACCTCCATCGGGATGATGATGATCATCCACCAGAGCACCGTCACCCGCACGCGGGGGAACAGCACCAGGTAGCAGCCGGTGACGCCTGCGATGGCCCCGCTGGCGCCCAGGACGGGGGCCTGCCCGCCCATCACCATGTACCCCAGCCCCGCCAGCACGCCGCCGGTAAGGTAGAAGGCGGCGTAGCCCACGTGGCCGAAGCGGTCGTTGACGGCGTTGCCGAAGACCCACAGGAACAGCATGTTGCCGCCCAGGTGCATCAGCCCGGCGTGCAGGAACATCGAGGTGAAGTACTGCGACAGCGCCGGGCCGAAGGGGTCCAGCAGGTGCGGCGTGATCGCCCGGTTGCCCCCGCGGAAGCCCACCAGGAACACCGCCACGTTGATGAAGAGGATGGCGTAGTTGACCCAGGGCCGGCGGCTCAGGCGGTTCTCGGTGCGGATGGGTATGGGCAGCATGCGGTCTCTCGGTCAGGAGCGGCGGTGCCCGCCCGCGCTCCGTGCGCGCGAAGCGAGCCTCGGTGAGTCCCGCGTGATTCTACAGCCCCGCCGCCACGCCCGCCAGCGCCAAGCGCAGACGGGTTGCCGCGGGAAGAAGGTGGGGCTCCGCTTCGCTGCGCCCCAGCCTACGAGGACGGCCTGCGCCGTAGGCTGGGGCGCAGCGAAGCCCCACCTTTGCCCGGGCCATGGTTGCCCGCCGATTCGGCAGGCGAATGGCCTACTGCTCGCCGACGAGCAGGTCCTCGTAGGTCTCGCGGCGGCGGACGATGCGGTAGCTCTCGCCCTCGACGAGCACCTCGGGCGGGCGAGGCCGGCTGTTGTACTGGCTGGCCATCGTGAAGCCGTACGCCCCGGCCGAGTAGACCGCCAGCAGATCGCCGCGCTGCACCGGCGGGAGCATCCGGGCCTTGCCCAGAAAGTCGCTGCTCTCGCAGACGCCGCCGACGATGTCGACCTGGACAGCCCCGGGCGGGCAGAAGTCCTTCGTCCGGCGGGGAGGCTGTTCGCCAGCGCCGAGGCGCACCGGGTAGATGAAGTGCCACCCCTCGTACAGGGCCGGGCGGATCAGGTCGGTCATGGCGGCGTCGGCGATGACGAACTGCTTGTCGCCGCCCTGCTTGACGTACTGCACCTCGGTAACCAGCACGCCGGCGTTGCAGCTGATCTGCCGGCCGGGCTCGAGGATCACCTTCAGCCCGCGCTCGGCCAGCAGCGGGATGATCGCCTTGGCGTACGCGGTCGCCGGCGGGGCCTGGTCCTCGGCGTAGTTCGCGCCGAAGCCGCCCCCGATGTCCAGCGTGTCGATGGTGTAGCCCTGGCCGGCGAGGCGGTCGATCATCGCCAGGGCCTTGGTAATGGCGGCCACGTAGGGCTCGGTGGTGTTCACCGGCGAGCCGATGTGCAGGTGGATGGCCGAGAGGCGGGCGAACTCGTCGCGGCCATAGGAGGCGAAGAACCGCTCGGCCCGCTCGATATCCACGCCGAACTTGGTCTCCTTCTTGCCCGTCGTGGTGTAGGTGTGGGTCTTGGGGTCCACGTCGGGGTTGACCCGCAGGGCGCACTGGACGACCTGGCCGGCCTGGCGGGCCCGGCGGGCGATGTTCTCGAACTCCTGCTCGCTCTCGACGTTGAAGTAGCCGATGCCGGCCGCGATGGCCTGGTCGATCTCGCGGTCGGTCTTGGCCACGCCGGCGTAGACGACCTTGCCCATGTCGGCGCCCGCCCGGGCCGCCCGGAAGATCTCCCCGCCGCTGACGACGTCGAAGCCGGCCCCCTGCTCGGCCAGCAGACGCATCACCGAGAGGTTCGAGAGGCTCTTGATCGCGAAGCAGATCGTCGGGTTCAGCGGCGCGAAGGCCTCCGCCAGCGCCCGGTAGTGGTGCTTGAGCGTCGAGGCGCTATAGACGTACACCGGCGTGCCCACCTCGGCCGCCAGGGCCGAGAGGTCCACGTCCTCGCAGTACAGCGTTCCGCTGCGGTAGGCAAAATGATCCATGATTCCTCTCTATCTCCAGTCGTAGTCAAACCGAACGGGCCATTCTACCCGACCGGCACCGCCCCGCCAAGGGCCCAGCCGCCCCCCGTCGCCCCGCCGGCGGGCGTGCGCCCATTGGGGCTCTCAGCCCAATCCGTTGAAGAAAAGCAATGGAGGCCGGCCCCCATTTTGTGTCTCAACTATATGGGATGAGAACCCGATTTCACGAATAGAAGATTCGTTGTGGCCCTGTCTGATCTTCCATTGGAGCCATCGGCCGTTATTCGTGCCATTCGGGTCCATCGCCTTTTCGACCCAGGCCGGGGCCGCCCGGGGTGTCCCTGCGCGATCGGCGGACCGCCCTTTTGGAGTGCGGCGAGCCATCGCCGCACTCCATACGGCCCAGGGGGGCTTGGCCGCCGGCGTGCGCGCCAGACTGGACGCTTTGTCTTTCTCTGTAACTCTGAACGCTCTGTGCTTCTTCTCTCTGTGCCCTCTGTGCCTCTGTGGCCAATCTTTCTTCTTCGCGGCCGGGGGCTCGCTTCGCTCGAAGAGAGGCTACAGAAGGGGCTTCAGCGGGGGAGCTTGCGCAGGGCCAGCAGGGCGCGGAGGCTCTGGAGGGCGCAGAGGGCGAACAGGGCGATGACGCCCAGGAGCATGCCGGTGGCTCGGCCGCCGACGAGGGGGCCGGCGAGGCCACCGGCCAGGGCGACGGCGGGGCCGGCGGCGAAGCCCAGGCCGATGAGCGACTCGTGTCGGCCGCCGGCGTCGACGGAGGCGTTCTTGACGATCATGGCGTAGTAGAGGGCGGCGTAGTAGACCAGCCCGGCCGAGAGGCCGAAGACCAGCTCGCCGGCGACGACCCAGCCGGTGGAGGCCCCGGTCTGCACGGCGAGGTAGCCCAGGGGCATCAGGGCCAGGGCGGCCCAGAGCATGCCAGCCCGGCCATGCCAGCCGACCCAGATGCCCAGGGCGACGAAGGCGGTCAGGCGCATCGCGTCCAGCAGGCAGGCCAGGGCGGTGGCGGCCTCGACGCGGTGGCCCAGGCCCGCCAGGATGTCCGGCAGCAGAGCGCCCAGGACCCACATGAGGCTGTAGGCGGCCAACAGGCCCCACTGGCCGGCCCGCAGCAGCAGGCGGTAGCGGGCCAGGCGGTCGGCGGGGGGACGGTCGGGGTGGTCGGCGGCCAGGTGCACCGGGCGGGCGGGCAGCGGGCGGATCAGGGCCAGGGCGGCCAGGTTCAGTCCCGCCGGCAGCCAGAACAGCAGCGGCGGCCAGGCGGCGATCATGGGCCCGGCGGCGGCCACCGCCAGCGGCACCGCCGACGCCCAGGCGACGTTGAACCGCCCCACCGCCCGGGCGGTGTTCGTCACCGACTGGCCCGCGCCGATGTAGCTCTCGATGACGGGCCACTTGAGCCCGTACAGCACCCCCAGCACCCAGTTGCCCGCGACGATGCCCGCCGGCCAGCCCGTCGCCCAGCCCAGCAGGCCATGCACGAGCAGTTGCCCGCCGACGGCCAGCGCCAGGGCCCGCCGCTCGCCCAGCCGCCGGGCCAGGCCGTGGCTCGACAGCGACCCACCCACGTACGCCAGGCCGAAGCCCAACGCCATGCCCAGGTTCTGGGCGGGCGTGAAGCCCAGGCGCGTCTCGGTGAGGAAGTAGATCCCCCGCTCCACGCAGATCGTGGCGAAGCTCTCCACAAAGGCCATCGTCAGCAGCAGGCGGGTCAGACGCATGGGGGCTCTCGTATAGCGGGGGATGAAAGCGGCCCAGTCTACGGCCCGGCCCGGGGGCCCGCAAGGCGGGGCCCGATTCGGGCAAGCCCGTTTTGCTCGCGAACCTGCGGGGGCGTTGTGCCGCGTCAGGCACGGCCCGGCCCGATGCCCACGGATGGCAATCCGTGGGCGTGGGCAGAACCTTGGCTCGGCCCGCAGGCGCAAAACGATCTGGCCGGGGGCGTTTTGGCTCTTGGCGCCTGCCGCGGGGCGATTACACTGAAAATCGGCACTGCTCCGTGCCGGATGACCGTTTGCTCGCTCGGCCGCTTTCCCGCGACCGGGATCACGGGAGGATTGGGTATGCGATTTGCTCGCACGCGTTTATGCGCTCTGGCAGCCCTGGTAACGCTGGCCCTGCTGGCCGGCTCGGCCGGGGCCGACCTGATGGTCACCTCCACGCAGACCCGGACGGTGGCGACGGACCTGACGGCCACCGGCTGGACGTACATCGGCGGCACGCTGGACTACGCGGGCAGCTCGTCGACGCTGCGGGTGCAGCGGGGCCTGGTTGACCTGACGGAGATGGGTCCCGGCTCGGTGATCAACGGGCAGGCGGGGCGGTTCTGGGCCGAGCCTGAGACGCTGGTGCTGGTGAGCCCGGGGTTCGATCCGGGGATCTTCGGCGGGGGGTTCACTGTCGAGGGTCTGCTGCACACGATCGGCTCGCCGCTGACGATCCCGGCCGGCAGGACGATCCGGGGCCGATCGGGCTATGAGAACACGCCGGCCGGCCAGGGCGTGGTGCGTGACCACCTGATCGTCGCCGGGCGGCTGGAGGCGGACTTCGCCGGTCTCTGGAACCTCGCCGGCGGCCTGCAGGTGGTCCCCGGGGGCTACGTCAAGCTCTTCTCGGGCACTTCGGGCTCGGCGGGGCGGGCGTCGATCAACAACACGATCTCCGGCATCAGCGGCGGCGAACTGTTCGTGACGGACCTGTTCCTGGGCACCTCGGCCAACGCCCGGTTCGTCCAGACGGGCGGCACGGTGACGCCCATGGGGTACTTCGGCCCGACCGCCGAGATCGCTGCCGGCGTGGTCGTGGGCCACGGCCCGGGCCTCGAGGGCACCTACGAGCTGCACAGCGGCGTGCTGGCGACCGACGCCGCCTACACGCGGCGGGCGGCCACCATCGTCGGCTGGGCGGGCGACGGCACGTTCCGCCAGACCGGCGGGCAGCATCGGCCCTTCGCCCTGCGGATCGGCTCGTACCGCCCCGACAACGACGCCATCCGCGGCAACGGCCAGTACCTGATGGCGGGCGGGGGGATGGAGGCCTTCTTCGTCGACGTCGGCACGCAGGCCGGCGGCGGCACGGGCCGACTCCGCCTCGAGTCGCCCGACGCCCAGTTCCGCGTGAAGCAGGAGATGCGGGTCTACCCCACCGGCCTGCTGGAGGGCGTCGCCGGCGCGAGCCTGTACCTCGAGGGCGCCACGCTGAGGCTGGAGGCCCAGCCTCAGGCCTGGGCCGACCTGGCGGCGATGCGGCTGGTCTTCCTGCCGCCGCTGGACCCCGTCGATACGATCCGCAACCCCAACGTCCTGGACAACCGCCTGGCCTCGCTGGGCGATGAGGGCCCCAACGCCGCCCTCATCGGCCAGCCGGGCAGCTTCGGCACCATTCAGCTGGGCGAGCCGGGCCACACGAACACCTCGCTGACGCTCTTCGGGGCCTACGTCGACACGCTGGTGCTCTACGCCGGCACGACGCTGAACCTCCAGGGCCCGGTCTACTACCGCACGCTGGAGGACTACGGCGCGACCATCAACTACCTGAGCGACTCAGCCAAGCTGGTCGTGGTGCCCGAGCCGGCGACGTTGGCCCTGCTGGCCCTGGGGGCGGCCCTGCTGCGGCGACGGCGGTAGCTATCGGCCATCGACGGCACGCAGAACCGCTGCGCTAACGCTCCGCGAACCTACGTGCCCTACGGGCAAATCGCCGTGCCCTACGGGTAGGGTACGTGGGTTCTCGCCGAAGCGTCAGCGCCGGCGAGGTTCCGCGTACCGACGGAGGCGGGGGCGTTGCGGAGATCGGGGAAAGGCGGTATAGTGTCGCCCCAGAAAAGGAGCCCCCCTGTGACCGCTGCGCCCGCCAATTTCGCCGACCGTCTGCTCGATGCCATCGCCGCCAAGGGCAGCCCCGTGTGCGTGGGGCTCGACCCGATGTACGACCGTCTGCCGGCCGAGCTGCGGACGGCGGGCGAGGGGGCGTCCGAGCGGGCGGCGGCGCTGGAGCGGTTCTGCCGCGGCGTGATCGAGGCGGTCGCCGAGCACGTGCCGGCCGTCAAGCCGCAGATCGCGTACTTCGAGCTCTACGGCCCGGCCGGGCTGGCGGCGTACTTTGAGGTCGTCCAGGCCGCCCGCGAGGCGGGGCTGGTGGTCATTGGCGACGCCAAGCGAGGCGACATCGGCTCGACGGCGGCCGGGTACGCGGCCGGCCACCTCGGGCCCGGGCCCGACATGCCCGACGCCCTGACGGTCAACGGCTACTTTGGTCTGGACGGGGTCGAGCCCTTCCTGGGCGCCTGCCGCGAGAACGGCAAGGGGCTGTTCGTCCTGGTCCGCACGAGCAACCCGGGCGGGGCGGCCATTCAGGACTTCACCGCCGCCGACGGGCAGCGGTTCTTCGAGCACATGGGCCGGCAGGTCGCCGCCTGGGGCGACGGGGCCGGCCTGGTGGGCACGCAGGGCTACTCGGCCGTGGGGGCCGTGGTCGGCGCGACCTACCCCGACGAGGCCCGCCGCCTGCGTCAGCTCATGCCCCGCCAGCTGTTCCTGGTGCCCGGCTACGGGGCCCAGGGCGCCTCGGCCGCCGACTGCACGGCCGCGTTCGACGACGCCGGGCGCGGCGCCATCGTCAACGCCAGCCGGAGCGTTCTGTACCCCAAGGCCGCGGGCCCCTGGCAGCAGGCCGTCGCCGAGGCCGCCCGGGCCTTCGCCGCCGACATCCGCGGGGCCCTGGACGCCCGGGCGTAGGATTCGAGGGGCCGTACCGTGAGCACCCGTAACCCGCGCCTGTTCGCCCTACCCGAGCCGCCGCCGCTGCAGCTGACGGTGGCTGAGGAGCCCTGGCGGCTGGTGCGCGTCTTCAAGCACGACTTCTTCGCCGCGACGGCCCTGTACGCCTCGCCGGCGGACCCGACCCGGCGGATCGTGGTCAAGTTCGGCCGATCGCACAGCTTCCTGGGCTTGCCGCTGGCCTGGCTGGGCCGATGGATGCGCCACCGCGAGCAACGGCTGCACGAGCGGCTGGACGGCATCGAGGGCATCCAGCGGTGGCTGGCCCCCGTCGGGGCGGGTGCGTACGCGTTGCACTACGTCGAGGGCGTCACGCTGGACCACCTCGAGGCGCCCCTGCCGCCGGGGTTCTTCGACCGCCTGCGCGAGCTGATCGACGCCGTCCACGCCCGCCGGGCCGCCTACTGCGACCTCAACAAGCGCAGCAACATCCTGCTGCAGCCCGACGGTCGGCCGGCGCTGATCGACTTCCAGATCTCCGTCGCGTACGACCCGGCCGCCGCCTGGCCCGTGCGGCTGTGGACGCGCCTGTGGCTGGGCGCGCTGCAGCGGCACGACCTGTACCACCTCTACAAGCACAAGCGCCGCCTCGCCCCCGACGCGCTGCGCGACCACGAGCGAGCCCTGCTCCGCCGCGGGCCGTTGCTGAGGCTCCACCGGCTGCTCAGCACGCCCTTCCGACGCCTGCGGCGGCAGTACCTCAGCCGCCTCCACCGCAAGGGCGAGCTCATCAGCCCCTCAGCCCACCTCGAAGACCACCACCAGCCCGAAAAAGCCACCTGGCGCATCACCGATCCGTAGGCCCTGGCGCGTAGGCCGGGTCGAGCGCCAGCGAGGCCCGGCACGCCCGGCCACGACGGTTCGTCCGTCCTGCCGGCCGATGGACGGCCCAGGGCGCGGGCGCCGTATGGAATGCGGCGGCAACGACGCCGCTTTGGATCGCTGGCGGCAGAACCAGCCAAAGCGGCGTCAAGGCCGCCGCACTCCATACGGCCCAGGCTGAGCCCGACGCCCTCGCGGCGGGCCGTGCCCGCCCTACGGCCTACCGTCGGGGCAGGGCCAGGCTCAGCAGGACGTGGAGGTCGGCGTCGTCGACCCGGCCGTTGCCGTCGGCGTCGCCCGGCACGCCCGGCCACGACGGTTCGTCCGTCCTGCCGGCCGATGGACGGCCCAGGGCGCGGGCGCCGTATGGAGTGCGGCGGCAACGACGCCGCTTTGGATCGCTGGCGGCAGAACCAGCCAAAGCGGCGTCAAGGCCGCCGGACTCCATACGGCCCAGGCTGAGCCCGACGCCCTCGCGGCGGGCCGTGCCCGCCCTACGGCCTACCGCCGGG
>JAWLCG010000166.1:0-10550 GCA_041687295.1 Phycisphaerae bacterium
GGCGCCCGGCGCCACCGCGGCGGGCATTGCCCGCCCTACGGACGCCCTGTTCTCAAGGGCACCACTAACTCTGATGCACCAAGGAGCGTATCGATGCTGTTCAAGACGTACGGGCGGACGGGCAAGAAGGTCTCGGCGGTATCCTTCGGCGGGATGCGATTCGCCAGGCCCGATGACATCGACGCCTCGGCCGAGCTGGTCCGCTACGCCTACGAGAAGGGGATCAACTACTTCGACACCGCCCCGGGCTACTGCGGCGACAAGAGCGAGGAGATCATGGGTGCGGCCATCCGGCACATGAAGCCGGGCACCTTCCTGACCAGCACCAAGTGCATGGCCAGCGACGGCTCCGAGCTGCGCAAGAGCCTCGAGCGCTCGCTGCAGCGGTTGGGCGTGGAGAAGCTCGACTTCTTTCACATCTGGTGCATCCTTCGGCCCGAGCAGTGGACCGAGCGCAAGGCCCGCGGGGCCGTCGCCGCCGCCCAGAAGGCCAAGGATGAGGGCCTGATCGACCACCTCGTCTGGAGCACGCACATGTACGGCCATCAGATCCGCGAGGTGCTCGCCGAGGGCATCTTCGAGGGCATGACGGTCGGCTACTGCGCGATCAACTTCCCGTTCCGCCAGGAGGGCATCGACGCCGCCGGCGAGGCCGGCCTGGGCGTGGTGACCATGAACCCCCTGGGCGGAGGCGTGATCCCCAGCAATCCGCAGCGGTTCGACTTCATCCGCGGCGCCGACGATGATGACGTCGTCCAGGCCGCCATCCGCTTCAACATCAGCCAGCCGGCCATCACGTCCGCGCTGGTGGGCTTCTCGAAGAAAGAGCACGTCGACCAGGCGATCTCGGCCGTCGAGAGGTTCCAGCCCTACGACGCCTCGCACATTGAGGCCGTCAAGGCCAACATCAAGGGCAGCTTCGAGGACCTCTGCACGGGCTGTGGCTACTGCGTGCCCTGCCCGCGCGATATCGAGGTCCCCAAGCTCATGGACGCCTACAACCAGAGGATCCTCGAGGCCAACGACCAGGCCATCGTCAACCGCCTGAAGTGGCACTGGGGGGTCGCCGCCGACATGGCCGCCGAGTGCACCGAGTGCGGCGCCTGCGAGAGCCAGTGCACCCAGCAGCTGCCCATCATCGAGCGCCTCAAGCACATCGCCACGCTGGCCGAGAAGTAGCGCGGGGCACCGCCCGCCGCCGTCGCCCATATAGCCCCGGGCCTGCCCGGGGTCTTCGCAGGCGGAAGATGGGCCACAGAGGACACAGAGGACGCAGAGGAAGAAACACAGACACGTAGGGCACGTAGGTTCGCGGAGCGTAGCGGAGCGGTTCTGCGTGCCGCGAGGGCGCCCGGCGATCCGACGGGGGGGGCGTCATCGCGGCACGCGGAACCTCGCCTCCGCTGGGGCTACGGCGAGAACCCACGTGCCCTACTTCAGGCTACTGAGGGACAGCTCGCAAAACATCGGGGGCCGTGACGGTGATGAACGCCGCCACGGCCCCCGCACCATTGTCAAGCCCTACGTCTTACGCCCGAAAATACACCATAACCGCCGTGATGCCGTGGGCGGGGACGGTGACGCTGACGGCCTCGCCGTCGACGGCGGCGGTGCAGTCGTCCTTCATCCGTTCGAGCAGGTCGACCTCGGTGGCCTTGTCCGGCCGGCCGAGCAACTCGCCAAAGCGGACCGTCGCGCGGGTCTGCTGCCCGGCCGTATCGTAGAGGTGCAGGATCAGGGCGTCCTCGTCGTGGGCCTTGCGGATCGACGAGAGCACCACGTTGGCCGGCTCGACCGTCACGCCAGCCGCGGCGGTCGGCAGCGTGCCGTCGTGGGCGTCGGTGCTGATGACCTGCAGGGGGTGGTTGACGGCGGCGCCGGCGGCGACCAGAGCGTCGACCGGCAGGTCCGAACCGCGGGCTCTGACGGCCAGGTGCACCTCGTGCTCGCCGATCTCCGGCAGCGGGTCGGGGTCGTAGCTCGAGCGGATCAGCGTCAGCGCCAGGACCGAGCCGTCGAGCGAATGGCCATACTTCGAGTCATTGGTCAGCGTCAGGCCCGCGGGCTGGCCGTCCTGCGTGCCGCGGATGTCCGCCCAGCGCAGGGCGGGCAGCTCCTGGCCCTGGTTGAGGTCGCGCTCGATGGAGCCGAAGGGGATCTCGTAGCGGCCCGTGGCCTGCTCGATGGCCAGCGGGAAGCGCATCCGCAGCTGCGGGGTGCCCTTGTCCGGCCGGCCCTGCTCGAGCCAGCGGGTCTGGATGGCGATCTCCAGCCGGTCCGATCCGGCCCGCAGCGTGTAGCTGACCGTTACCTCAGAGCTCTCGACCGTTGCCTTGGCGACCAGCGTTGCGACGTAAGGGCCGCGATTGCTGACCTGGACGCTCTTGATTTCCGGGCGGTAGCGGCGCAGGGCCGGCGCGATCAGCCAGGCCGTCATGTTGCGGGGGCGTTCGAGGATGAACTCCAGCGTGCCCAGCGGGTCGGCCGGCGTGGCCAGGTCGCGCCCGGTGGCCTTGTCGACGAGGCTGCGGACGCCGCCGGTGGCCTGGTCGAACTCCACACGGAGGCGATCATTCTCGAAGACCGGGTTGCTGTCAAAGTGCGGCTCGACGCGGGCGGGGTTCTCGCCGACCCACACCTTCTCGTCGGGGGCCTCGGCCGAGCCTTCCTCGATCACGCAGGCGGCGTAGCCGAGGGGCTCGACGCGGATGGGCAGGGCCAGGCGGGCGAAATTGTGGCCCCAGTAATGGCCCGCGGCGAGGCGCTGGGCGGGCACCGTTCGCCCATCGGGCGTGCGGACCGTGAAGTTCTTGTACTGCACGTCGCCGGGGTTGACGCCGGTGCCGGCGTCCCAGACCATCGCCTCGACGACCTCCTGGCGGGCCCAGGGGGTGGGGTTGAACACGACGAAGGGGCGGGGGCCGTCGGTGACGTGGCTCGCCGCGGACAGGCCGCCGGTCATCGTGCCGTACCCGACGCCGGCGCCCATGGCGATGCTCTCCTGCGCCGGCGGGATCTCGGGCAGGTCAGACTTGGCAAAGCCCGTATCGACCGCGCCGGCGAGGGCGCGAAGCGATCGGCTCTTAATCATGTTCGTGATGGCTGAGACCTTCTGGAACAGGCCCGACTGGTACTCCCGCGTCCAGTGCACGCCCGAGCCGGGCAGGATGTCGTGGAACTGGCCGAAGAGCGTATCGACCCAGGCGGTGCGGATCTCCTCGGCCGGGTAGGGCCGACCCAGCGCCCGCCAGGCCAGCGAGGCCGCCAGCTCCGCCTCGACCGAGAAATTCTCGCCGAAGCGGTTGGCCTTCTTGATGAGCGTCTGGGTGGTATAGCAGCCGGTGAACTCGAAGTTGATCTCGCCGTCGAGGACGGGCAGGCTCTCGGCATTGGCCTCGATCAGCTCGAAGAAGGGTTTGGTCGTCGCGAACTTTACGTGGGGGAACACCGGCCAGGCGTCCATGGCGACCGCGCGGCGCAGGTCGCGCCGGGTGGGCCCGCCGCCGTGGTCGCCCACGCCGTAGACCTTCATCCAGCCCATCAGCCCGGTCGCCTGATGGCCGTCGAGCAGCTGGTGGAGGATGTCGGTGGTGATCTCGCCATTGTACCAGCGGTTCTCTCGGACGACCAGCACCCGCGAGCCGTCGGGGCCCTGCCACCAGTACACCGGCGGCTTGGCCGGCTGGCCGGAACGGCACATGTAGTAGCGGGTCACGCCGCCCCGGTTGAGGATGGTGGGGATCGTGTGGGCGTGGCCGAACATGTCCGGCTCCCAGTCCAGCTGGCAGTCCTCGGGGCTCAGGCTGAACAGGTCGCGCATGAAGCGGCGGGTGTAGAGCATGTGGCGGGCGAGGGACTCGCCGCTGGCGATATTCTTGTCGCCTTCGACCCACTGGGTGGCGGTGACCTCCCACCGGCCCTCCTCGATCCGCCGGCGGATGGGCGCGAGCAGCTCCGGCGCGTAGTCGCGCAGGATGGCGTAGACGCTGGCCTGGCTCTGGCTGAAGCAGAACTCCGGGAACTCCTCCATCAGCTTGAGCACCGTCGTGAAGGTATCGTGGGTGACGGCGACCGTTTCGGGCCAGCTCCACATCCAGTTCATGTCGATGTGCGCATGGCCCACGCAGTAGACGGTGAACTGCTTGGCCCGCTCGGCGATGGGGGCGAGGGTGGCCTCGGCCTGCTCGACGGCCTGGCCGAGCTGGTCGAGCCGGCCGGCGGCGACGACCTGGTCGACCGTCTGGCACGCCTGGCCGATCAAGGCGTCCCAGCCCTGGGCCCAGTCGGGGTGAATCTGGGCGAGCCGCTGGGCGAACTGGATCTCGCCGTCGAACCGCTCGGCCCAGCTGTTGCCCTGGGCGGCCAGGGCGCTCAACCGCTCACTGCAGGTGCTCTCGGCCATCGCTGCACACTCCTGTGCGTTGCCCGGCCAGGCCGGGGGGAGTCATCGTCCATATCCCGCTGCCGCCCGGCCCGTGCGACCGGTGGGGCAGGGGGCCATCATGCCAAGGCCCTCCCGGCTCGGCAAGGGGCCAGTGGGTCTCTTTTTCCGGTGAAACCGGTCCATGCGGACCTCGGGCCTGGCATTCAGAAAAGGGGAAGCCCTATGAACGCACAGCGGCTTTGGGTAGCGGTGGCGGTGCTTGCGGAGCCCATGAAGGTGGGGCTCCGCTTCGCTGCGCCCCAGCCTACGGCCTGGGTCTCCTGTAGCCCCGTCAGGGGCATCCGAGTGTAGCTCAGGGCGAAGCCCTGGGGTCGCGGGGCCGCCCGCTGGTGCACGCATCCCGGGCGGGTGCGCCGGTGCGGTGGGCCCGAACCCGGGCCATTGGCCGGCGTAGTAGAAGGGCGGGCCAAGACAACTCGGGTTTGTCCTTGGAATCCGCCGACAATCGGATAGAATGATCTGTGCCGTGCTAGGTGGGGCGTTAGCGGTGCCCTGACTCCCGAAAGGGATGACCCGAAATCCGCTTTAGCGGGACCGATGCTCCGCCGAGGGTCTGCCACTCGTGGGCCTCCCGGCATGGACCTGGGCGTTGATGGCTGGGTCCTCTGCAATGACGCGCCGCGAACCTGGTCAGGTCCGGAAGGAAGCAGCCATAAGCGAAGTCGCGCCATGTGCCGGAGGGTCGCCTGGCCGGAGTCCAGGTTCTTGTCGGACCCCCGATGGGCGATTCGACGCGGAGCGCACGGCCTTTTTTTTGCCCCCTGGACCCTCACGCGGTAACCCCAGCCAATACGCAGGCCGATGAGCGAATACCTGGTTTTAGCCCGCAAGTACCGCAGCCGAACCTTTGACGAGGTCGTCGGCCAAGAGGCCATCTCCACCACGCTGAAGAACGCCATCACCAGTGGCCGGATCGCCCACGCCTACCTCTTCACCGGCACCCGCGGGGTGGGCAAGACCACGGTGGCCCGCATCCTGGCCAAGGCCCTTAACTGCCTCAGCAGCGACGGGCCGACCACCGAGCCCTGCGGGCAGTGCGACGCGTGCATCAGCATCGCCCGCGGCGACGATATGGACGTCATCGAGATCGACGGTGCCAGCAACCGCGGCATCGACGAGATCCGCGACCTCCGCTCCAACGCCGCCCTTCACCCGGCCCGGGCGCGGTACAAGGTGTACTACATCGACGAAGTGCACATGCTGACGAAGGAGGCCTTCAACGCCCTGCTCAAGACGCTGGAGGAGCCCCCCGCCCACGTGAAGTTCATCTTCGCGACCACCGAGGTCGAGAAGGTCCCCGCGACGATCCTGAGCCGCTGCCAGCGGTTCGACTTCCGCAACATTCCGACCGACGAGATCGCCGGGCACCTCCGCGCGATCTGCGAGTCCGAGTCCATCGAGGCCGAGCAGGCCGCCATCTTCCGCGTCGCCAGGTCCGCCGCCGGCTCGATGCGTGACGGCCTGAGCCTGCTGGACCAGCTGATCAGCTCGACCGGCGGGCAGGTGACCGACGCCGACGTGCTGCGCGTGCTGGGCACGCCGCCGGAGGAGAGCGTGGCCGCCCTGATGGGGGCCATTGCCGCCAACGACCCCGCCGCCGCCCTGGAGCAGCTGGACACGATGCTGCTGGCGGGCCTGCCGCTGGAGGGGTTGGTGACGGCGTTGGCCGACCAGTACCGCAACATCATGCTGGCATTGACCTGCGGGCCCGACAGCCGACTGATCGAGCTGGCCGAGAGTCACCGGGCGGCGCTGGCGGAGGTGGCGCGGCACTTCACCGTGCCCTCGGCCGTGCAGGGCGTGGGGGTCTGCGAGCAGCTGGGCCGGGCCGTTCGCGGCTCCAGCAGCGCCCGGGCCCTGACCGAGGCCGCCATCGTCCGCCTGGCCGCCGCCGACAAGTTCGTCGACGCCGCCAGCCTCGTCGAGCGGCTCGAGCGGCTCAACGGCGGGCGGGGCCCCTCGGCGCCCGCGCTAAAAAAAAACTCCCTAGCCGCGACTGACGCCGGCCCCGCGGGCCGATTCTCCGCCGGCCGATACGCCCCCAACCGACCGGCCCCAGCCCCAGCCCCCTCGCCGGCGCCCGCCCGCCCGTCGGCCCCGCCAGAGTCCTCAGCCCCGGCCCCGGCCCGCGAGCCCCAGCCGCCGGCCGAACCATCCGCTCGACAGGTTCCGCTCGCCGGAGCGGGTGTCACCTGGCAGGGCGACTGGCTCCGCGAGCACTGGGGCCAGTTCATCCAGGCCGCCAGCGAGCAGGCCGGCCCGGCGGTCGCCGGCATCCTGCGGGGCGCCAAACTCCAGTCCGTCGGCCCGGGCGCCATCGAGCTGGGCTTCGACACCGAGGACGAGCCGATGCGCCAGCGGGCCGCCGGGGCCATGGCCGAGCGGATCGAGCAGGCACTGTCCGCCCTGGCCGGCCAGAGCGTCCGCTGCCGCTTCGTCGCCACCGGCCATAGCCGCGGCACCGGGCGGGTCGTCAGCGGCGTGGCGATGGGGGGCATCAACTCGGCCGACCGGGTCAAGGTCGCCCAGGACCCCGCCGTCAAGGCCGTCACCGACCTGTTCGGCGGGCAGGTGGCCGACATTCGCCCCGACGCCGAGCTGCTGCGGGCCTCGGCCGACCCGGCCAGCCCCAGCCCCGCCGACGAGCCGCTCGCCCCCGAGAGCGAAATCGAGCTCGACGAGCTGGACGAGGATTGACGCGCCCGGCCCGTTCGGTTTCCATGGGCCCCGCCGTAGGCTGGGACCCAGCGGCGCCGGCCGCGGCGTCCCACCTTCGGACTTTTCCGCACGGACACCCGACCAAGGAGTAGCGAATATGTTCGGCGACTTCGGCAAGATCATGAAGATGGCCAAGGACATGAAAGAACGCATGCCCGCCATGCAGGAAGAGCTGGCCCGCAAGCAGTACACCGCCGAGGCCGGCGGCGGCATGGTCAGCGCCACTGTCAGCGGCCGAATGGAGCTGGTGGGCCTGAAGATCAGCCCCGACGTGGTCCGCGAGGGCGATGTGGAGATGCTCGAGGACCTCGTCAAGTCGGCCGTCTCAGCCGCCCAGGCCAAGGCCGCCGCCGGCGCCGCCGAGATGATGCAGGAACTCACCGGCGGCATGGAGCTGCCCCCGGGCCTCGGCGAGCTGTTCGGGGGGTAGGGCGTCGGTGCGTCAACGCGTCACTGCGTCGCTTCAGTGCAGACGGGCGCTGGCACACCACGGCGGACCGCGGCGCCCTCCACGCCCACGGATTGCCATCCGTGGGGTTCTGGAACAGGGGTGCCCCTGGGTGTGGATCCAAGCCACTCTGCAACAGTATGTTGCGTCGACGGATACGGGGAAGAACCGCCGAACTTCCACCCCCTCGCGGGCGAACTACAGGTAGCGTAACCCAGACGACAACCCGCCCGCGGCCTGGCCGCGACGAAGACAGGACACTCGACAGATCATGGCTGGCTACACCAAGGCGATTGAGAAACTCAAAGACGAGTTCGGCAAGCTGCCCGGCATCGGGGCCCGCTCGGCCGAGCGGCTGGCGTTCCACGTGCTCAAGGCCACGCGCGACGAGGCGATGGGCCTGGCCGAGGCCATCCGCGAGGTCAAGGAGAACGTTCGGCCCTGCAGCATCTGCTTCAACCTCACCGAGGGCGAGGTGTGCGACATCTGCGCCGACGAGCGGCGCGACCGCGGCACGCTGTGCGTCGTCGAGCAGCCCAAGGACCTGCTGAGCCTGGAGGCCACCGGCGCCTACACGGGCGTCTACCACGTGCTGATGGGCCAGATCGCCCCGCTGGAGAACGTCGAGGCCGAGGACCTCACCATCGACTCGCTCGTCGAGCGCGTCCGCGGCGGGGGGGTGCAGGAGGTCATCCTGGCGACCAACCCCACGGTCGCCGGCGACCAGACGGCCCTGCACATCATCGAGCTGCTTCGGCCCACCGGCGTGAAGGTCACCCGCCTTGCCCGCGGCCTGCCCGCCGGCGGCAGCATCGAGTACTCCAACAAGTCCATCCTCTCCGACGCCATCAGTGAGCGCCGCGAGCTGCAGTAATATGGAGTTCGTAGGCTGGGGCGCAGCGCCGCGGAGCCCCACCTTCGATGGCGGCAGCCTGACACGCTGAACCACATTCCTGCCAAGGGGCACCCATGTTTCTGGTCCGTTGGATTCGCAAACTCGTATCGCTGCCGCCGACATGGCTGGGGTTCGCCCTGGCAATGCTCAAGCAGCCCGGGCCGGCCCACGCGCTGCTGGCCGTCGGTTGGCATATCAGCGGCGATGAGCGCCTGGCCGTCCTGGCCCTGAGTCAGCTGATCTCTACCCATGGCCTTCCCGGGGCGTATGCCAAGGCGCAGGTGTGGGCCTTGCGGAATCCCGGGCCGGGACTGACGGCCTTCGCGGGCCTGCTGGCGCTCGATCTGCCGGATGTCGATTCTGCCCGGGAGTGGATGTCGCGCCTGGGGCTCGATGACTCCGACCGGGAGGGCTGGTGCGACATGCTGCGGTTCCGGATCCGTTCAGACAGCGCCAACCCGAGTGAGCTGCGGAGGATGACGGAGGAACTGGCCGATCGGCACGACCTCTCGCCGGGACTGTGCAGGCTCCTGAGCGGCCAGCGGATCTTCCTGGCCGCCCTCGACGGCGAGTACGAGGTGGCCGACGAGTTAGCCTGGCGGGTTCTGGAGATCGACGCGGACGAAGACGCTCTGATGGCCCGCTGGGCCCTGGCGCCGCGATTGGGAGGCCTGGGTGAGCCGTACCTGGCGGCGGCCCGGCAGTGGCTCGAACAGCGGGCCAACTTGCTGGTCGCCCCCGTCGAGGACATCCTGCTGGGCCAGCAGGCCACCTGGAGCTTCGTTGCCGGCGATCGGGCGGCCTGCGAGAGCTACCTGGCGGAACTGCGCCAGCGGAACCCATCGCATGCCGAAAGGGTTGCCACCACCGTTCATTCGCTTCGCTCGGAGGTGCGCTCATGACGCTGGCGCTGATGAGCCTGGAGATGGTCATGGCCCTGCTGCCGGGGCTGATCATCGGCCTGACGCTGCACGAGTTCGGCCACGCCTGGGCGGCCAGTCGGCTGGGCGACGATTGGCCGCGGCGGCAGGGTCGGGTGAGCCTTAACCCCTTCCGCCACCTCTCGCCGCTGGGGACGCTGGCGCTGCTGGTGCTGCCGTTCGGCTGGGCCAAGCCGGTACCGGTCAACCTGTACAACTTCCGCAACCCGCGGCGCGACTACCTGCTGACGAGCCTGGCCGGCCCGGCGATGAACCTGCTGGTCGTGTTGGCGTGCCTGGGCCTGATGCAGCTGACGCGGCAGACCTACGCTCTGGGGCTCGCCAACGCCGTCTGGGTGGACCTGGTCCACGGCTTTCTGGTCATGGTGCTGCTGATCAACACTATCCTGTGCGTGTTCAACCTCATCCCCATGCCGCCGCTGGATGGCTCGAAGATCTGGCCGTTCCTGTTCCGCAGAGCCCCCATGGCCGCGGTCGGCAAGACAGGCCGGTACGCCACGATCCTGCTGCTGGTGCTGCTGTGGACAGACTCGCTGGGCCCGTTGTTCAGCCGCACGTTCAACACGGTGATGGTCTTCGTGCCAACGACCGATGCCAGACGCTTCCACCAGATCCACGAGAAGGGCTGGGGTGCCCTGAGGGCCGAGCAGACCGAAGTCGCCCTGGTCGCCTTCGACGAGGCGCTGGCGATTAACCCCGACTCGCCTGACGCCCTGCTGGGCCGGGCCTGCGTGCGACGGGACGTCGGCGACTGGGCCGGCGCCCTGGCCGATGCCGAACGGATCGCCCACTGGCCCCTCTACAGACAGGACCCCGGCTTCCACGACCTGCGGGCCGAGGCCCTGGCAGGCCTGGGCCGGTCCGAGGAGGCCGACCAGGCTGCCGCCGAGGCCCAGCGGCTCCGCGAAGCCCAGACGCCCCTGGCCGAATCGCCGCAGGAATCCCCCGTCCAGCCTTGAATGACAGGCCCAGCCATCGGCGCCCCGGGCAGTGATCGGACCCCTTCCTCGTCAGTCGTACCGGCCAATGGATGGCGCAGGGCGCGAGCGCCGTATGGAGTGCGGCGGCCGTGACGCCGCTTTGGATCGATCGGCGCCCCGGTGC
>JAWLCG010000167.1:0-10395 GCA_041687295.1 Phycisphaerae bacterium
AGATGCTGGCGGCCCTGGCGGCCACCAGCGACGAACGGCTGGCGATCCTCCGCCAGCTCGCCCAGACCCACCCCCAGGCCTCACTGGCCGGGGCGGAGATGGGCACGCTGATCGGGGCCGGGCGGTTCGAGGATGCCCTGACGCTCTACCGCAGCCTCGGGTCTGAGGGCGACGACAGCGCCGCCTCGCAGACGATGGCGCTGCTGGCTACCCAGGCCCTGTTCGAGTCTGGCGACGCCGAGGGCGCCATCGACCTGTGCCTGCGCCGCATGGGGCAGGCCCCCAGCCCCGGCTGGACCCGTCTGGCCGTGCTGCTGATGATGGACGCTCGGCCCCGGGCGGCCGTGGAGCTGCTGGAGCGGACCGAGCCGGCCGGGCCGGTCGAGGCCCTGCTGGGCCTGGCCCTGGCGGGGCTCAATGGCGACGAGGCCCTCGCCCGCGACGCCTGGGCCCGCTGGGTGGGCCTGGGCGAAACGGGGCTGCCGCCGCGCTACGGCCTGCTGGCGGCGCTGATCGGCCAGCCGGACCAGGCGGCCGGGGCCCTGGCCGCTTGCGAGGGCGACGGGTATCCGTGGCTCTGGGCCGGCGAGGCGCTGCTCGAGGACCAGCGCCAGCAGCGGCTGGAGCGGGCGGAGCTGGGTCGGCTGCTGCGGGCCATGCTGGCCGGGCAGATGGGCCTGCGCTCGGCGGGGCGCGACTGGGCCAGCGAGGCCCTGCAGGCCCGGCCCGCCTGCCAGTGGGCCCTGGCGATGCTGTATGACGGCGCGACCGACCTGTCGGCCGAGGGCCCGCTGGCCCGGGGCGTGGCGCAGGTCGAGCCGGCCGACGGACCGCTGGCCCAGGCCGTGCGGGCCGTGCTGGCTCAGGCCCACGGCGCGCACGCCGAGGCCGTCGAGCTCTACGCCGCCCTGGCCCGGCGCTACCCCGAGCAGATGGCCTTCCGCATGGCCCAGGCCGACGCCGCCGAGAAGGCCGGCCAGCTCGAGCAGGCCCTGGGCCTCTACCAGGCCCTGTGGCAGCAGACGGCCCACCCGGTGACGGCCAACAACGCCGCCTACGTCCTCTCACAGCTGTATCCGCACGACCCGGCCCGCCTGGCCGAGGCGCAGGAGCTGGCCGACAAGGCCTGCCAGGCAGCCCGCTCGCCGATGTTCCTGGACACCGCCGGCTGGATCGCGCAGCTGCGCGGCGAGTCGGACCAGGCCCGGCTGTATCTGCGCCAGGCGGTTCGCGGCCTGCCCCAGAGCCCGGACGTGCACTACCACCTGGCCCTGGCCGAGGCGGCCGGCGGCAGCGAGGCCGTGGCGGCCTGGCACCTGCAGGCGGCCATCGACCTGGGCGAGAGGCTGCTGGAGAGCGACCCGACCGCCGGCGAGGCCACCGCCGAGATCGTCCGGCTGGCCCGCCAGGCCCTGCAGCCGTAGACGCAAATTGGAGTACCGCCCGCCGAGGGCGCATTTTCGTGAGGCGACGCACATGAAGAAGCGTGTCATCCTGATCATCGTGCTGGCCCTGTTGCTGGGGATGGCGGGTCTGGGGGGCTACTGGCACCATCGGCGCAGCCAGGGCAGCCGGCTATTGATCCGCGCGCAGGTCGCCCTGCGGGCCGAGCAGCCCCAGAAGGCGATCGAGCTGGTATCGCGGTACCTCGTGCAGCGGCCTGAGGATTGGCGCGGGCACTACTGCCTCGGCGAGGCCCGGCTGCGGATGGGCGACCTGGAGGAGGCCCAGGCCGCCTTCACCCAGGCGGCCCACTGGGCTCCCGACGAGTTCAGCCCGGTGCAGGCCCTGGCCAACTGCGCCGTTCAGCGGGGCAGCCAGCTGCTGGCCAAGGACAGCGAGGTCGTCTCGCTGGCCGAGCTGGAGCAGGGCGTGGCCCACCTGCGCGAGGGCGTGGCGATTCTCCGCGAGTCGGCCCCGACCGACCCGGCCGACCAGGTCGAGCGGCACGAGCGGATGGGCCTGTACCTCGAGCGGAGCAGCCATGGTCTCAACCGTTTGGCGGCCCAGCTGGAGGACCAGGCCGACGCCGCCGCCGGCAATGTCCACGACCAGCGGCAGGCTCTGCTGGACCGGGCGCAGCAGGCCCGGGCGCAGGCCGGCGAGGCCCTGGACGAGGCCGTGGTGACGCTGCTGGCCGTGGTCCAGGCCGAGCCCGCCCGCGAGCAGGCCGCCCAGGCCCTGATCCGCCTGGCCAGCCAGCCCGGGCGCGAGCAGGCCCTGGAGACGGCCCGCGCCGCCCTGCTGTCGGCCGAGCGGAAGCCCCCCGTGGCCACGGCGATGCTGGTGCTCAACGACCTGGGCCACCAGCGCCGCCAGGACAGCTTCACCGACCGCCAGGCCCAGTTGCAGTCGGCGGCCGAGCTGCTGGACGAGCTGGTCGCCCAGGCACCGGACGAGGCGCAGGTGCTGCTGGCGCGGGCCAACGTCGCGCTGGACCTGCAGGACTGGGCCACGGCCGACCGCCTGGCCGACCAGGTGCTCGAGCTCAACGCCCGCCAGGGCGGCGCCCGGCTGGTCAAGGCCCTGGCCCTGCTGGCGCAGCGTCGCCCGGCCCAGGCCGAGGAGATCCTCTTCTCGCTCAAGACCGACTTTCCCCAGTGGCCCGACGCCCACTACAGCTTCGCCCAGGCCGCCCTGGCCAACGGGCACGAGCAGATCGCCCGCGACGCCCTGCGGGCGGTCACCGTCCTGGAGCCCGGCCACCCCGGCGCCAGCCGGCACCTGGCGGAGTATCTGCTGCGGCACGGCTTTCGGGCCGAGGCCCTGCAGGACGCCCAGAGCTACTACCAGGCCCACCCGGCCGACCCGCAGGCGTTGCGGCTGTACGTCCGCGCGCTGACCGAGACCGACCGCCGCACGCGGGCCCAGGAGGTCCTGGCCGAGGCTCGCACGCGCCACGCCCAGAACCCGGAGGTCCTGGCGGCCGTCATGGAGAGCTACCGCTACCTCGGCCAGACCGCCGAGGCCCGGCAGGTGGCCCAGGCGGTGCTGGCCCTGACGCCCGCGTCGGTGGGCCAGTCGCTGGCCCTGGCCCAGGCGGCGGCCTTCGACGGGCAGACCGCCCGGGCGGAGACGATCCTGCAGGGCCTGCTCGACGCGCACGGCCAGCAGCCGGTGGTGCTGTTCGCCGGGGCCCGCCTGTATGCGCAGACCGGTCGGCTGATGCAGGCGGTGGAGCTGGCGGGCCGGGCGGTGGCCCTGGCGCCGCAGGAGGAGCCGCTGCGTCTGCTGCTGGCGCGGCTGCTGCTGGACACCGGGCAGGTGGCCGAGGCCCTGGAGCAGTGCCGCACGATTCTCTCGGCCAACCCGTCCCACGCGGAGGCGGCGCTGCTGGCCGAGCAGGCCCGCGTCCTGCTGGGCGAGCCGGCCGAGGCGGTGGACCTGACGGCCTTCGGGCAGGCGGCGCCGGCGGGCGAGCTGGCGTTGGCCCTGACGTGCCTGCGGGCGGGTCGGCCGGCCGAGGCCGTCGAGCTCTGCCGCCAGCAGCTTCGCACCGATGAGCGCAACCTCAACGCCCTGGCCCTGCTGGCCGAGGCGCAGCTGGCCCTGAAGAACGATGGCGGGGCCATTGAGGCCTACCACCGCGCGATCGCCACCGGCCAGGCGCCGCTGCCGGTGTACATGCGCCTGGTGCAGGTGGAGGCCCGCCGTCGACCCGTCCACGAGGTCGCCAAGTCGATGCACGCCCTGCCCGGCGCGCAGTCGGAGCTGGTGGACCTGGTCATCGGGCAGCTTCGGCTGCAGCAGGGCGACTCGGCCGGCGCGGTCGAGGCCTTCCAGGACGCCCGGCGGGCGTCCTCGGCGCCCCAGCACGTGCAGAACCTCGCCCGCCTGCTGACGGCCCAGGCCCTGGCGCGGGGCGGCAAGCTGGCGGCGGCCCTGGCCGAGCTGGACAGCCTGGCCCAGGGGCCCTGGCGGACGACGGCGCTGCTGGCCAAGGTCGAGCTGCTGACGGCCATGGACCAGGCCGGCCAGGCCGATACGATCCTCGCCGGCCTGCGCCAGCAGGCCATCGCCGATCGCGACGCCCACCTGCTGGGCCGGCTGGTGCAGACCTACGTTGCCCGGCGGGCGTATCCCCAGGCCCTGGCGGCCGGCGAGGCCCTGGTCCAACTGTCGCCCGACTCGGCTGCCACCTACGCCGGCGTCCTGGCCGCGGCCGGACAGCTGGACCCGGCCGTCGAGTGGTACGGCAAGGCCATCGCCGCCCGTCCCGGCGACCTGACCGTCCGTATCCGCCTGGCCGAGCTGCTCAACACGCACGGGCGCTTCGGCGAGGCCCTGGAGGTCCTGCGCGACCTGGAGGGCCACAGCTATGCCGGCCAGGCCGTCTCGCTGTACCAGCAGGCCCGCCTGTTCGCCGCCCGCGGCCTGCAGCGCAAGGCCCTGGTCTGCATCGAGGACCTTGACGCCCTGGGCCAGGCCGCCACGCCTAACCTGGACTACCTTCGAGGTCGGGCCTTCGCCGCCCTGGGCCGCACCGACCGCGCCCTGGAGATCCTCAAGGCCATCCCCGCCCACGCCGACGTCTATCGCGACGCGGGCCTGCTGCGGCTGGAGCTGACGGCCGACGTCGACGAGCGGCTGGCCCTGCTGGGCGAGCTGGAGGCCCAGCGGCCTGACGAGATCGACCTGGCCCGCTGGCGGCTGGGCCTGCTGATGGCCGAGCAGCGCTACGAGGAGTTGCTGGCCGCCTACGCCGCCTACGCCGAGCGGTTTGACGGGCCGGTCCTGGCCGAGCTGGCCCTGCAGGCGCAGCTGGCCCTGGGCGATACCGACGCCGCCGCCGCCCAGGCCGACGCCGTCGCCGCCCAGACCGGCCAGACGCCCTGGCGCCTGCGGGCCGAGCTGCTCCAAGCGGCCCAGCCCCCGGCCCCACCGGCCCAGCCCGACGCCTGGACCGACGGGCCCAGCCTCGCCCGCGACGCCCTGGCCGTGGCCCTGGCCCGCCTTCACGGCCAGGCCGACGCCGCCCGGCTCCGCGCCGAGCGGTTCAGCACCGCCTGGGCTCAGCTGCGCCCGGGGCAGGTCAGCGGCGGGCTGCGGATGAGCGGCATCTACGTCGCCCTGGCCGGCGGGCAGCTCAGCGGGGCCCGGGCGGAGCTGGACAGCGCGGTCGACCTGCCGCCCGCCCATCGGCTGGCCGGGCGCGAGCTGCTGGCCCTGGCCGAGCGCCAGGAGGCCGGCAGCCTCGAGGCCGCCGTCGCCCTGCGGGCCCTGCTGGCCGAGGAGATGGCCCTGGGTCGGCTCAGCGAGGCCCTGGCCGACCAGGCCCTGACCGACCGCCCCGGCTGCCAATGGGCGGCCGCCACGCTGGTGCGGGTCCGGCCCGAGCGGGCTGCCGAGGTGCTCGAGCGTCTCCAGCCGACCGACAGCCCCCTGGCCCGGCTCATCCAGGCCGACCTGGCCGTGGTCGAGGGCCGATTCGTCCAGGCCGCCGACCTTTATGAAGGGCTCTCGGCCGGGCCCACCGACTGGCCCATGATCCGCCTGCGGGCGGTCGCCCTGGAGCGGGCCGGCCAGCTCGAGCAGGCCCTGGCCCTCTACGAGCAGGTCTGGGCCGGCAGCGGCGACATCGCCTCGGCCAACAACGCCGCCTACCTCGTCAGCCAGCTCCACGCCGACGACACCGAACGGCTGGCCCAGGCGGAGAGCTGGGTCCGCCAGGCGATGCAGATCGTGCCGAACCTGCCGGCCTTCCAGGACACGCTGGGCTGGCTGGCCCACCTGCGGGGCCGACCCGACGAGGCGATCGACCTGCTCCGCCTGGCCATCCGCGGCCTGCCCGAGTCGCCCGAGGTGCACTACCACCTGGGGATCGTCGAGGCGGAACTGGACAACCTGGAGCTGGCCCTGTGGCACCTGCAGGCCGCCGTCGACTACTGCCACGCCGCCCAAGCCGAGGGCCGACCCGTCGAGTCGGCCGAGCTGCGGGCCGCCGAGCAGGCCCGCGCTGCCCTGGCCCGGCTGGTCGAGGTGGCGCCGTGACCGATCCGCCGGCCTCGCCGGGGCACATGCTGAGTTTCGACGTGGAGGAGTACTTCCACGCCGAGGCCGTCCGCCGCGGCGGCCTGGACCCCGCCGCCTGGCCCGGTCAGCCCCGCCGCCTGGCCGGGCCCGTTGAGCGGATCCTGGCCCAGCTGGCCGAGCATCGCCTGCGGGCGACCTTCTTCATCCTCGGCTGGGTCGCGCGCGATCAGCCGCAGGTCGTCCGCGCCATCGCCGACGCCGGCCACGAGGTCGCCTCGCACGGCATGAGCCACCGCATGGTCGACACGCTCGACCGCGACGGCTTCGCCGCCGAGCTGCGCGACAGCCGGGCCCTGCTGGAGGACCTCGCCGGCCGGCCGGTGCGGGGCTACCGGGCGCCGACCTTCTCGGTCACCCGCCGCACCGCCTGGGCCCTGGACGCCCTGGCCGAGGCCGGCTACGCCTACGACTCGTCGATCTTCCCCATCCGCCACGACCGCTACGGCGTGCCCGACGCGCCCCGCTGGCCCCACCGCGCCCGCGGGCCCGGCGGCGGCGAGATCGTCGAGCTGCCCCCGCTGACCCTCCGCTGCATGGGGACCAACCTGCCCGCCGCCGGCGGGGGCTACCTGCGGCTGTTTCCCGTCTGGTTGATCGGCCAGGCCCTCGCCGCCGCCCAGCGCCAGGGCCAGCCCGGCATGGTCTACCTGCACCCCTGGGAGTTCGACCCCGACCAGCCCGTGATGCCCATGGGCCGGCTGAGCCGCTTCCGCCACCGCGTCAACCTCGGTCGTACGGGCGAGAAGCTCGAACGCCTGCTGGGCCGCTTTTCCTTCGGCCCCGCCTCCGACTGGCTGGCCGAGCACCCCGTCGCCGGCCCCGCCTTCGACTACGCGTGAACGGGCCCGGGCGAGGTACGCTCTGCCGCCTGAGAAGGTGGGGCTGCGCCCCAGCCTACGAAGACGGCCCGCGCCGTAGGCTGGGGCGCAGCCCCCCCGGAATCCGTGGCGCGGGCGGGGGGGGTGGTTCAATCGCGACAGAAGCGGGGGCACCCAAAGGCAGCCAAGGGGCTCAGGCCATGAGAAATCTCCGGGCGTTGGCGTTCATTACCATCTGGGCACCCATTGTGCTTGCATGCCTGGCGGCGGGCTGTCGGGACGAGCCGGCCCCCCCGCCGGCCGAGGCGGACGCGCTGCCCGTCCGCCTGCTGCCGGGCGAGCGGGTGACCGTGGAGGATATGCTGGCCGCCTGGCAGGCCGGCCAGGCCGACCGGGCCGTCGAGGCATACCTGGCCGTCGACTGGCAGCAGCCCCAGCTGGAGGAAACCTCCATCCTGCGGGTCAGCGAGGGCGAACTGGTGGAATGGCCCGACTGGCAGGACGTGGCGGTCACGGCCCAGGAGCAGTACATCGCCCCCTGGCGCGAGCTGGGCCGATACATCCTGGACCAGGCCCTGGCCAGCGACGATCCGCAGCGCCGTAGCGAACTGCTGGCCGCCCTGGCCGCCAGCGCCCGCTACCTCCAGGACGAGCAGCGCCTGCGGGCCTTCCACGGCCTGGGCGACGCCCTCGAGCAGGCCCTCACGCAAGACTGACCGGACCGCTCGCAGGCCGGGGCCAGCGCGTAGGCCGGGTCGAGGGAACCGAGGCCCGGCGAGGATGGCGGGGGGGCGGTGCCTTTGCCGCCGAGGCTGCCGGGCCTCGCTGGCGCTCGACCCGGCCTACAGGCTCGGCCTGCGGACGCCGAGCGGGCCGGGCTTGTGGACGGGTTGGCCGGGCCGGTAGAATGGCCGCAGGTGATGATGGGTTTCCCTGCGCATTCCGTGTCGGCCCTGACGCCCTTCGGCCTCGACGTGCTCGAGCCGTGGGCGCTGCTGGGCTTGGCGCTGCTGGTGCCGGCGATCTGGCTGGCGTGGACGACCCGCTCGGCATCCCCGCTTTGGCTCGGCGGTGGGAAGACCCAGCCAAAGCGGCGTCAAGGCCGCTGCACTCCACACGGCCGGCGGGACGCTTCACGTCCCCGAGCCAAAGCGGCGATACCTCGCCGCACTCCAAAGGCCCGCCCGTCGTACCCGCGCAATGCAGCGCGGCGGGCATCCGCTGGGACACCCACCGCGCCGATGGTCTTTCGTGAACCGTCGACCCCTACGCCACCCGCCGCCGCCACAGGGCCGCTGCCCCGCCCATCAGCAGCAGCGCCGAGGCCGGCTCCGGCACGACGGTGAAGGTTGCCAGGGACAGAGACTCGCTGTCATAGGACTGGTCCCACTGGAGAATGTAGTATTCGCCCTCGGCGGGGATCGTGAAGGAGAAGCTTGAGGCCGGGGCGGAGTAGAGAGTTTGCAGCACTCCGCCGTATGGCGTATCCACAAACTGCTCGACGTAGTACCACATTTCCCAGGTGTAGTCGAAGTCCTGCACGGTCAGCGCCTGCCCGATCTGAGCTTCGACCGCTCCGTCGCCGTCCAAATCCCCCAGGCCGTTGATCAGCGTCACCCCGTCGGTGGTAATGGTACCGGTGAACCACGCCTTGACGCCCGGGGCGGCCGGCTCAAAGGACATCCCGGTGAACTGCCCCTGCGCCGTGTTCGAGAAGGTCAGCCGGGCGATCGTGTGGGTGCCCGCGCCGGCGCCGGCGGCGCTGAACCAGGAGACGCCCATCTGCTGGTCGGTCATCACCGTGGTCCCCACCAGGGAGGGCTGACCCGTGCCGCCGGGGTTGGGGTAGCCGTCCGCGCTGGTCACGAAGGTATCCCACTCCAGCGAGGGAAACATGCCGAACAGGGCGGGATTCGGGGCGGTGTGCCCGCCCAAAGCGTCCTGGTAGAGCGTGCCGGCCGAGAGCGTCAGATCCAGCCGCGAGTTCGTCCAGCCCGATCCCGTGGTCACCTGCAGGTCAAACGTGCGGTATCCCGACAAGCCGCCGGAGACGGGGGCCAGTGAGGCCGTGATCTCGGCCGGAACGATCGGAGTCAGAACGAGCAGGGCGATACCCGCAGTCAGCATACGTGTGAGGTGCATGTGTGTTTCTCCCAAGGCTATCGGCTACGCTTCCGAATGTTCATCGTCAAGAGCCCAACGGCTATCAGTGCCCCGGTCAGAGGCTCCGGGACAGCCACGGGACAGCCCATGGCCCAATTGGACAACAGAAAGGAGAGATCCCGGTCATCAATGAACGAGTCGTCATTGAAGTCGCCGTCCTCCCAGAGGCCGACCGACCCCCAATGTGCGAGGAGGTAGGATAGGTCGGCATCATCCACGCGGCTGTCGAGGTTGGCGTCGCCCCGAATCCAGCCCGCGATGTCTACGGTGATGCCGAACCTCACCATCCAGTCCTGGCGATCACTGAAACTATGGATCCCCCCATAGGGAATGAACGGCCACCAGATGACACCATCGGCGTCAATCACCCCATTGAGGTCCTCTCCGTTGGGCCCTTTCCATCTCCCGCCTATGTCGTTGGCGGACCAAGTATGGCGGACAGCAAATCCCCCAACAGTAACCACTTGACTCGTCCCTGGAAGAAGCACAGAGAACATGTCATCCCTGTAGCCATAGGCAAGCACGCTGTGAGGCCGGCCCGACACGCTGCCACTAGGGTACAAGATCTTTGTGTACACGCTGAGCATCACCGGCCTGCCAGCGTCGACTTCCTCCTTGAGCTTTGCGTAGTCGAAGGAGTCGTACTCGTGCCCAGGTTCAGCGGAGGGAGACACAAACTCCCGGACCACATTGGCCTGATAGCTTTCGCATTTCGCCGTGGAGGGATCATCCCAATTCGCGTACCCCCCGATCCCCGAGACCATGTTCCCGATCTGCGTTCCGCCATCCACAGTCTTCAACTGGTCGGCAATGCAATCCGGAGGATGATTGTACCAAGCCCCGATCTTCGGCGGGTTCAGTTGCTCCCCAGCGGCGATGTGAGCCAGGCTCGGCAGGCGCCAATGACGAAAGGCAGCTTACCAGAACCAGAACCACAACTGCGCGCACACAAACCTCCTTTGCTCGAAAACCGCAAGAGTTTGCCTCACCCCCACCCAGGCAGCAGATACCTCGTCAATGGGAATGGTAGGCGCAAAGCAACAGCCCCAATCCCTATCTCCACGGAGGGCAAGCAGCAACAAGCACCTGCTGTCCACAGCGACTGATCCTCCCACAGCCTGTCACCACTGTCAAGAGGGAGATTCAAACGATTCTGGCCGAGTTCGAGGCGGGGGCACTCGTGCCCGCCCTGCAGACGGTGCCGCGCCGTATGGAGTGTGGCGGCCTTGGCGCCGCTTCGGCTGGGTTTTCCCACCGCCGAGCCAAAGCGGCGATACCTCGCCGCACTCCATACCGCTTGGCCTTGTGGGGGTGTTGGCCGGGCCGGTAGAATGGCCGCAGGTGATGATGGGTTTCCCTGCGCATTCCGTGTCGGCCCTGA
>JAWLCG010000168.1:0-10369 GCA_041687295.1 Phycisphaerae bacterium
CCCAGCCCCTGCCGCACCCCTGGTGGCCCGATCGGCCCATCGCCGCGCTGGGCCGGTGCGAGGGCGGACCCGACCTGGCTGCATTGATCGACGCCAACGACCGCCTGCGCCGCCTCATCGAGAGCGGCTCGCCGCGGAGCCTGCTGGCCCCCGCCCGGGCCGCCCTGGCCGAGCGGCTGGCCGAGTACCTCGACGCCCTGCTGACGCCGCGTCAGCTGGACCCGATGGCCGGAGTGGCCTTCAGTGGCCGGGCGGTGCTGGCGCCGGGGCCGGAG
This sequence comes from Phycisphaerae bacterium, assembly GCA_041687295.1. Lineage (GTDB taxonomy): Bacteria > Planctomycetota > Phycisphaerae > SM23-33 > FEN-1343 > JAWLCG01. Next base: position 276 of record JAWLCG010000168.1, read on the forward strand.
CTTGGGCTCGACCAGCTGGGCCTGCCTGAGGAGATCGCCTGGACGCTCCTGGGCCCGCGGCTGCGGCGGGAGCTGCCCGCCGAGCAGATCGAGCGGCGCAGCGAGCGGGCGACGGCCGAGCTGGACGCACGGCTGGCCGAGTCGTGGGTGCTGCTGGACCGCGCCCCGTCGGTGCTGCCGACGTCGGTGCTGGCCTTTCGGCCCGTGCGGGTCGCCGAGCGGGTCATCCGCCTGCACCCGCTGCTGTGCCCGCTGGAGAACGCGGACTTCGACGGCGACCAGGCCGTCGTGCTGCTGCCGGTGACCCAGGCCGGCCAGCGCGAGGCGGGCGAGCGGCTCAGCGTGGCCGCCCACCTCCAGCGGGACGGCTCGCTGCTGCGATGGCTCACCCCGCAGCACGAGGCCCTGTGGGGCCTGGCAAGGCTGAGCCTGCACGAGGCGGGCCGGCGGCAGATCGCCGAGCGCTTGGGCCGAGCGGTGCAGGGCCCCGACGGCTACCTCACCCGCGACGCCCTGCAGGCCGCCCTGGAAGCGCTGCGGGACGAGCGCGGCCTGGAGCCCGCCCTGGCCGCGGCGCGGGCCCTGTGGCAGCTCGGCGTCGAGCAGGCGCGGCTCAGCGGGGCCTCGCTGAGCCCCTTCCCCGCCGCCGCCCTGGCCCCGGCCCGCAACGCCGACCCCGACGTGGCGCTCGAGCGGGCCGACGAGGCCCTGGCCGGCGTGGACCTGGACGATCCGCAGTTGGGCCCGCAGGCGCTGGCCGTCCGTTGCGGGGCGCGGGGGAGCCTGGCCCAACTCCGCGGCCTGGTCGGTCCGTGGGGCTGGGTGACGGGCACCGACGGCAAACGCGTCTTCCTGGCCGGCAGCCTGGCCGCGGGCCTGGCCCCGGCCGAGATGCTGCACCTGGCCGCCCACGACCGCCGGGCCCTGGGCGAGGTGGTGCTCCAGAGCACCCGGGCCGCCTTCGGCCTGCGCGAGACGGGCCGCTCCAGCGGCTTCGGCGTGCTCGCCCGCGCCCGCCGGGCCGAGAGGCCGGGCCTGACCTTCGCCTCGGCGGCCGCCCGGGGCGAGATCGACCCGCTGACCGACCCCGACACCCGCCTGCTGGTGGGCCTGCGCCCGTGACCACCGGACGAAGACGGCCCAGGGCCCAGAGAGGCCCCATTCGGTAGGCCGGACGCAGTCCGGCTGGGGAGAAGCGCCCCATCGCGCCACCCACCCAGCCGGACTGCGTCCGGCCTACGGGGTCACCGGCATTGCCAAACACGCCTGAGGCTCAGACGATGGCTCCCGGGGGGCGACGGCCTACGGTCTGCGACGGGCCTCCAGGATGCGCAGGGCTCCGGCGGGGACGGTGAAGTCGGCCTGGCCGTCGACGACGGCGATGGCCTCGCCGCTGAGCAGGTCGGCCAGGGCGAACTGGCCGGGCAGCTGGACGCGGAGGCGGACCGGGCGGTCCTGCGGGTCGAGCCAGCCCGGGTCGATGGCGAACAGGCGGTAGTGGTCCTCGCCGAGCTGGACGGCCTGGAAGAAGACGTGGCCCTCGACGCGGAAGGGCAGCTGGTCGGCCGCCCGGCGAAAGGCCTCGCCGATCGCCTCGGCGGCGGCCGGCCCGGTGAGCCGCTGGCCGCCCTCGCGCCACAGGTCGATCCCGTCGGTGTGCCACCACTCGCTGACGAAGGGCACGGCCGAGCGGTCGGCGTGAGCCGGCACGAGGACGAAGGGCCCGTACGGCGTGGCCGGCACGAAGCTGCCGAATTGGCGGGCCTTGTTCAGCACCACGGCCTGCAGGGCCCAGGGCGGCGTGGGGCTGTTGCCCCACTGCACGCCGTTGCGGGGGATGATGGCCTGGTCGAGCTGCTCGTCGCCGCGCCAGCGCCAGGGGTTGTGGCCGTTGTGGCCGTCCTCGGTCCACTTTTCGGGCGGCTGGTGCACCACGATGCCCACGCGGGCCATGCCCACCGCCTGCTCGGGCCGAAGGGGCCCCACGATGCCCTTGCCCACCATGTGCAGCAGGATCTCGACGGACTCGCGGCCCAGCGTGGTAAAGGCCAGCTCGCCCCCCTCGCCGCGGAGGGTGTGGGGCCCGCTGAAGCGGTAGTCCGTGCCGCCCAGCAGCGTATGGGCCACCAGCAGCCGCAGGTACGGGCTGCCCGAGCGCGGGTACTCCCACTGGTGGAAGCGGCAGAAGCTGAAGATGTCGCCGTGGATCGACACGAGGCTGCGCTTCAGCAACCCCGCCTGCCACTGGCCCGCGCGGGCCATCAGGTTGATCTCGGGCGTTCGGCTGTTGGAGTCCTCGGTGGCGGCCACCAGCTGCCCGCCCCGCCCGCCGCCGAACAGGGCCTCGAAGGCGACCGGGTCGGCGGGCACGTCCATCCACCAGACGTTCTTGTTCTTAGTCATCACCAGCTTGCCGGCCGGGGCGCACAGGTCCGCCAGCGGGGCGAACCAGTCGCGCAGGTAGGGCCCGATCGACTCGGGCTGCTCGTCCTCGGCCGAGTAGAACCCCACCAGCTGCCGCGGCGCCGCCGCCAGAATCCGCCGGGCCGTCTCGTGCGTGATGAAGGGCATGCACGAATGGCCGATCAGGAAGATCGTCGGCACGCCGTGGCGCTCGACGGCCTCGGCGGCGGCGACGATCTGCTCGACGGTCATCGTGCCGTTGATCGAGTCGGTCCGCCAGCGCGACGGGTTCCACGGCTTGCCCGCGTCGTTCAGCGGCGGGGTCGGCTCGATGACCTTCATCGTCGCCACCGGCCGAAGGTTCGGGTAGGGGAACTGCCGCCGAAAAGCGTCCATCTGGGCCGCGGTGGCCTGGAGGGCGTTGTCCCGCGGCCGCGCGCCGAACATCAGCACCATCGAGGGCTCTGCATCGGCCGGGGCCGAGCCCTCGTACGCCAGCACCTGCTGGCGGAGGCTCGCGAGGTTCTCGCCGACGCGCCGGGCCAGGCCCTGGCGCTCGAGCGTGTTGATGGCGGCCACCCAGTCGCCGGTCAGGTCGATGCGGTAGAGCGTCCGGTCGCCGTTGGGCGTCGAGCCGAGGTAGAGCGTCTGGCCATCGACGACGAGGTCGGCAAAGCCCAGCGTCGAGTGGGCCTCGGCCCGGACCTCGCCGCCCGCGTCAATCAGCCGAACCTGCCCGCCGGCCACGCTGAGCACCTGTTGGCCCGGCGTCGAGGGGTCCAGGTCCACCAGCCGCACGAAGGCCGTCGAGTAGAACTCCGACCAGCGGTCCGCTTGCGTCCGCCATTTCACCGGCTGCGAGATCCACATCGGCTCGCCGTCGGCCCGCAGGGCGGTGACGGCCTGCTTGTTGAAGTAGGTGTCGCCCAGGACGATCTCGGCCGAGCCGTCGCCGTCCAGGTCGCCGGCGTCCAGGGCGAAGGCGAAGAAGCTGCCCCGCGGGTTCTCCCAGTTCTTGCGGTCGTCGGGCACCGTCATCCGCCGCCGCCAGAGCCGCCTCAGCCGCCCGTCCTCCAGCCGAAGCAGCTCGGCCGTCTCGCGCCCGTCGAGCACGAGCAGCTCGTCGCGCCCGTCGCCGTCGAGGTCGGCCACCAGCAGCCGGTGGACCAGCCACTGCACCTCGTGCCGGGCCACCAACCGCCCGTCGGCCGACAGGACCGTCACCATGCGGTCGGGCCCGCCGGTGGCGACGTAGGGCACCGGCCCGTCCAGCCGGCCCACGGCCACCGCGTACAGCGGCAGCGGCGAGCGGTACTGCCACAGGGCCTCGCCGTCGGGCCCGACCACCGCCAGCACGCCGTCGGCGCAGGCGGCCAGGGCCTCGTCGCGCCCGTCGCCGTCGAGGTCGGCCGCCGCCACCGCGAAGGGAAAGCCCCCCAGCTCCGCCCGCCAGGCCGGCTCGCCGCCGGGCAGCTCGATGCAGCCCAGAAACCCCTCGTACGCGCCGTAGACCATTCGGCGGCGCGGGCCGTCCTGCGCCAGCGCCAGCCGCCAGGCGCTGCCGTCGAGGGGGATTATCCGGTCATCGGTCGCGGGCGAAGCGGCGCGGTCGGTCATGAGCTTGCCTTCCATCGGTAACTCGGCCAGGGCGCCGGCCACCAGCAGCCCCAGCACGCCGGCCAGTACGTAGAGGTCTCGCATGCACCCCTTTCTACGCCCTCGCCGCCCGATCCGCAACCGAGCAGCGATTCTCCTCCGAGGCGTTGCCCCCACCGACTGGCCCCGCGGGCCCGGCCACCGGAGTGAAGCGCGGACCGCTGTGCATCGCCCGCATGGCCCGATCCGCCGCCAGAACGTGCGGAACCCATCGGCGCATGCGGGTGGCCCCAAAGCGGCAAATCCCGGGGGTGTGGGGGCAGAGCCCCCACGGCTCGGGCATCAGCCGTCCGGTCGACAGACAATCTGTGGAGCTCCCCGCGGATCGGCCAAGAACCCGGATTTCGTGGAGGCGGGCGTTGCCACGTCCCTATTTAGCGCTACGATTCCTTCGTGTTCGGGGGTATGGCCCGCTTGCAGGGCCGACGGGGAAACACTCACGCCGTCGTGGCACGCCCTTGGCCTTGCCTGCGCCGCCAGACCCTCCCGGACAGGGGGCATGGGGCTCGCTGTTCGGACACGTCGCAGTGCCCCCGGGCCGGCCCGCCGGCCGGTGCGGGAGACGTTTGCCCCTGCGGGGGCGCGAAAAGGAGGTAGAGTATGATCCGGTATCTGTTTGCGTCTGGCCTGTGCCTGGTGCTGGCGAGTGTGGCCCTCGCCGAGCCGATCCTGCTGGAGGAGGGCTACGAGAGCGAGGTCAAGAAGGCCTACGGCTTCAGCGGCTCGAACAACAGCCTGGCCACCTTCGACTGGTCCATCGTGCCCGAGGGGCTCGACGGCAACGGCCTGAAGTGGAGCGTCGACGCCACCGGCGTCACGGAGTGGTGGGTGTCCAACTACGGCTCGAGCTTCTACGAGATCAACAACACCCAGAGCGACCCGGCCCTGCTGCAGTTTCGTTTCGCGGCGGCCGCCGTCGCGGGCGGGGGCACCGCGGACCTCACCGTCAAGCTCAACTTCTTCGAGAGCGACCCCAGCGCCGCCACCTCGGTCTCGCGGGTGTTCACCCTCAGCGACGAGTGGGAGACCTTCGTCACCGAGCTGGACAGCTGGAACGGCTTCGACCTGGTCGACCCGGCCACGCGCTACGTCACCCTCGAATACGGCATCAACCAGAGCTGGGGCCTCGGCAACACCATGCTCTGGCTGGACAACGTCGAGCTCGAGGTGATCCCCGAGCCGGCCTCGCTGGGCCTGCTGGGCATCGGCGCCCTGATGCTCCGCCGCCGGCGCTGACCCGGGCCGACCGTCCGACCATCCTGACGTCCGCGGCACGACGGGCCCTCTGGGGCCTCCCGGGGAGCCCGTCGGCTGCGCAGGCTTGACGGGCCGGGCGGGCCTGTTATGCTCGGCAGCGTCCGGGCAGTCCGGACGCGGGAGCCTGCGATGGTCTTCGACGGACTCGAGGCCCGCCTGGCCAGCCAGGCGGTGCTGATCACCGGCGGCAGCAGCGGCATCGGGCTGGCCGCCGCCCGGCTGCTGCGCCGCGCGGGGGCGACCGTCGGCGTCCTCAGCCATGACGCCGACCAGCTTGCCCGCATGGGCGAGGGTTTCGCCACCTACCATGCCGACATCCGCGAGCCGGCCTCGGTCGCCGCCGCCGTCGACGCCTTCGCCGCCCGCGCCGGGCGGATCGACGCCCTGGTCCACTGCGCCGGCGTGAGCCACTGGAAGAGCCTGCTGGAGATGGACGAGGCCTTCTGGCTCCGCACCCACGACACCAACGTCAAGGGCACCTTCCTCACCTGCCAGGCCGTCGCCCGCCACATGATCCCCCGCGGCCAGGGCCTGATGGTGCTGGTGGCGTCGATGAGCGCCCTCAAGAGCGGCATGCCGGCCGCATCGGCGTACGCGTCGAGCAAGTGGGCCGTCCGCGGCCTGGCCCGCAACCTCCACCTCGAGCTCAAGGGCCATGGCATCCGCGTGGGGTGCTTCTGCCCCGGCTCGACCCGCACCGACATCCACGTCGCCGCCGGCACAGCCGACCTGGAAAAGATGCTCGATCCCGACGAGGTCGCCCTGGCCCTGCTGTTCATGCTGGCGGCGCCCGACACGGGCCACGTGCAGCTGCTGGCCATGCCGGCGATGTTCGAGGAGTGGCGATGAAGGCCGTCACCAAGCACTCCGCCGACGAGCGGGTGGTCTACCGCGTGCGCGACCTGCCCGAGCCGCAGCGGACCGGCCCGACCGACGTGAAGATCCGCATCGGCCGGGTGGGCGTCTGCACCAGCGACATCCACGCCCTGCACGGCGTGATGCACGTGCCGGAGGGCAACATCGTCGGCCACGAGTACAGCGGTACGGTGGTCGAGGTCGGTCCGGCCGTGGAGGGGCTCGCCGTGGGCGACCGCGTCGTCGGCGAGCTGGCGGTGGGCAAGTGCGGCCAGTGCCGCTTCTGCCGGGCGGGCCGATATGAGTTCTGCACCGCCAAGCGTCCCCCCGGCTGGGCGAGCCCGGGCGTCTACGCCGAGTACGCCGTCATGCCCGCCGACCTGCTGCACCGCGTGCCGGCCGGCGTCAGTCTGGACGTGGCCGCCCTGGCCGAGCCGGTGGCCATCTGCGTCTATGGCTGCATCGAGCGGGCGGGAATCGACCCCGAGGCCCGCACGGTGATCTACGGCCTGGGCTCGATCGGGCTGATCACGCTGGTGGTGCTGCGCGACCTGGGCGTCCGCGAGATCATCTGCGTGGGCCCCACGCGCCATGGCCGGGCCCGCCTGGAGCTGGCCGAGGCGCTGGGCGCGTCGCAGGTGCTGGCGGCCGAGGAGGACGTGCCGGGCCGACTGGCCGATGCGCCGGTCGACTGCGTGGTGGACTGCTCGGGCGCCCCGGCCGCCATCAACCAGGGCCTGCACCTGCTCCGCAAAGACGGCCTGCTGGTGGGCCTGGGCATCGCGGCCGCCGACGAGATCCCCTTCGCCTTCAACGCCGGCGTGCTCAGCGCCCTGCGGGTGGTCTTCTCGTGCACCAGCTCGCACAGCGCGTGGCAGCGGACCCTGGGCATCCTCCAGCGCCGCGGCGACGACCTGGCCCGGCTCATCACCCACCAGTTCCCCCTGGAGAACTGGGCCGACGCCTACGCCGCCCTCGAGACCCGCCAGGCCGTCAAGGCTCTGCTGGTGCCGTGAACGCTCATGCCTCGGGCATGCCCGGTCGTAGGCCGGGTCGAGCGCAGCGAGGCCCGGCAGCGAAGACGTAAGACCGGCCACAGAGGACACAGAGGGCACAGAGAGAAGAAGCACAGAGGTTTCGAGAGAGTAAGAGATAGCGTCCGGGCTTGCCGCGCCGTAGCCGCAGGCGAAGACGGGTGCCGTGGCTACGGAGTCTGTAGCCACGTCTTGGGAGCGCCGTATCTCGATCGGGCGCCTCAGACGAGAAGCCCACGCAAAGCATTGCGTGGGCGTGGATCGACAGGCGCCAAGGCACCCGAAGGCGCCGTCGGGCCCTGCGGCCCCAGAGCGCCGCAATGTACGACGCATTGACCCGTTAACGCATTAACGCCCAGGAACCCCCCGTGACACAGACACCCGACACGCTGACGCTGGCCGATCGCATCGAGCTGTTCCGCGGCTTCTGGGCGGGCTCGGCCCCCAGGCCCTTGCTGGGGGTGTTCTACCCCGCCCGGGTGCACAACCGGCGCTACCCGCGGTTCGACTTCGACCTCTCGCCCGCCGAGCTGGTCGAGAAGACCCGCACCAGCGTCGCCTGGCACGCCGCCAGCGTCGACGACCGCGTGCCGACGGCCCAGGTCGAGTACGGCACGGGCTTTCTGACCGCCCTGGCCGGCGGGCAGTTCCACGCGGACAACCACACGGCCTGGACGATCCCGGTGGCCGAGTCGTGCGCGGCCGTGCGGGTGGCCGAGTTCGACGAGGGCCAGCCGCTCTGGCAAGGGTTTCTCGAGCGCCTGCGGGCCCTGCGCGATGCGGGCATCGACGAGGCCATCCTCTGCCAGGCCGACATGACCGGGCCGACGGACATCCTGGCCGGCCTGGTGGGCACCGAGCAGCTCTGCCTGGACATGGCAACCGACCCCGACAGCGTGCAGCGGGCCCTGGCCGACTGCACCCGCCTGTGGCTGGCCGTGCAGGCCGCCCAGGTCCGCGAGATCGGCCTGTCGGCGGGCGGGTCGGCGTGCGGCTTTCGCCTCTGGCTGCCGGGGGTGGGCTCCATGTGGTCGGAGGACTTCACCGCCCTGATCGGCCCGGACATGTTCGAGCGGTTCGCCCGCCCCTGCGACGCCGCGATGGCCCAGGCCCTCGACAGCTCGATCATGCACATCCACTCCGCCGGCGGGCGGAACCTCGAGGTGCTCGCCGGCATCGACGCCCTGACCGGCGTGGAGATCAGCAACGACCCCAACGGCCCGCCGCTCGAGCAGCTCGTCGCCTGGGGCCGAATGCTCCAGCAGGCCGGCAAGAGCATCATGATGAGCAACTGGAACAAGCCCATCACCGACGAGCAGGTGGCCTACCTGCTGGAGAACCTCGACCATCGCCGCCTGCTGATCACCCTCCAGTGCCGCGACGAGGCCCAGGCCCACCACTACGCCCGCTGGTTCCGCGGCGCATGATTCGGGATATAGCCCCGGGCTTGCCCGGGGTCTTCGAAGGCGGAAGATGGGCCACAGAGGACACAGAGAGAGGAAGAGGCGAGGAGGGTTCAGAGATAACGAAACAGGCGGGACAGTCACCTATTAACGGGTGCCATAATAGGTGACTGTCCCGGGTTTCTTTTCACCTTTCCCGCCTTTTCAGACGGTACCGCCAATCCGCCCGCCGGGCAAGACCGTAGGCCGGGTCGGGGAAACCCGGAAACCCGGGTTTCTCCGGGGTTTCTCCGGGTTTCTCGCCGATGGCTCAGTCCCGCGCCGTCGCACGCCGGTCACGGTACATCTGCCAGAAGAGCAACCACGGGTCGATCCGCACGGTCGGCCTGTCGCGGCCGTCGCGCACGCCGAACACGAAGTGGCTGTGCTCATGCGCCCCGTTGAGCACCCCGGCAGCCTCGGCGTAGTGCACACCCGCATCGACCGATTCGCCTTCGGGCACGAGCAGCCGCACGATGTGATGGCTCTGCAGCACCCACGTCTTGCCGTCGGCCCAGTGGTGAAGACCGCGCCAGCGGTTGTTGTTCGCGCCTTGGTCCAGGCGGTCGAACAGTTCGTGCTCGTGAATCGCGATCGGCGTCCACAGCGGCGTGCCGGCGGGGTGATTGATGTCCAGCCCGCCGTGGCATTCGGTCCCGGAGTACGGGCCCATCCACGTGTCCTCGCCGCTGTAACACTCACTCAGCCGCAGCGTCGGCTGCGGCAGCGGGCACCATGGATGCACCAGCGGCGGGCAGATCCTGGCCGACGCGTCCCAGATCGCCAGCCGACACTGCTTGGCCGGGTAGCAGCCGGTCGTGCCGTGGGGGGTGAGGAACTCATCGATGCCTCCGGTCGCGTCCAGCCAAATCCGCAGGCCGAACACGCACGGCGGGTCACGGAAGTTCTCCTGCGACGGGATCGTGCGGACCATTTGCACCAGTTGGCCGTCGATGGTCAGGTCGGCCCTGATGCGGTATTCGACCACGCCCTCGCCATCCTTGTACGGCAGGGGGCCGCGGCGGCTGACGTGAGCCGAGGCGTTTCGCAGTTCGATCTTACGCGACGAGCCGTCAAGTAGCCGCACATCCAGCGTATCGCCCGCGTCGAGTTCAACCGCCGAGAGCGTGCGCGTGAGATTCAGTTCGCTATGCATGAGCTAACATTCTCCCGAGCCTCCTGCAGTACTCCGCGAAGTTCGCGGAACGCCCGCCGTTGACAGCTTCGCAAAGCCGGCCTGAGACTGGTCATCAGCATACCCCACCTTGCCATCGAGCCAGCGGACAGCTGCCCCGCCGCCGGAAAAACCGGGACAGTAGCAAAACCCGAGCAAAACCCGGGACAGTCACGAATGGCACTGCCGTCGTTTGTCGTCGTCGTTAGGACGTAGCTTCCCCAGCGGCAGGGCCGGGGTTTCAAGAATATTCGGCCTTGCACGGCGTTGTGT